>DASSQG010000189.1:0-17282 GCA_035702625.1 Gaiellaceae bacterium
TGCCGTGGGAGCTGGTGCTCGTCCACGTCGGCCTTGCCGCCGCCGTCTGGGGCTTGCTGATCGCGTTCGTGACGGTTCTGTGGCGTCCGCCGGCCGCCCTTGAGCCGACTCGCACGTAGACTGACCGTGTGGCCGACGAGCTTCGCATCGACCACCGGCCGGAGCTCGAGCGGCCGGTTCTCGTAGCCGCGTTTCGCGGCTGGAACGACGGCGCGCAGGCGGCATCGCTGGCCGCCGGGTACCTGGCGAAGACGTGGGGCGCGGAGCGTTTCGCGGAGGTCGAGCCGGAGGGGTTCTTCGACTTCCAGGCGACCCGCCCGCACGTGTCGCTCGTCGAGGGCGTTACCCGGAGGATTGACTGGCCGGAGACGGTCTTCTACCACGCACGTCCGAACGGTCTCGACCGCGACATCGTGCTGCTGCTCGGGATCGAGCCGAACCTGCGCTGGCGCACGTTCACGGAGCTCGTCGTCGGTCTGACTCGCGACCTCGGCGTCGAGCTCCTGATCACGCTCGGCGCGCTGCTCGCAGACGTGCCGCACACGCGGCCCGCGCCCGTCACCGGCAGCGCGACGGACAGCGACCTGGTCGAGCGGCTCGGGCTCTCCGCGTCGCGCTACGAGGGGCCGACCGGGATCGTCGGCGTGCTCCACGACGCCTGCGGCCAGGAAGGGATTCCGTCGGCGAGCCTCTGGGCCGCCGTGCCGCACTACGTCTCGCTCACGCCGAGCCCGAAGGGCGCGCTGGCGCTGTGCGGGCGGCTCGGTGCGCTGATCGGCGTCGAGGTCGAGGCCGACGAGCTCGAGGAGGCGGCCCAGAACTACGAGGAGCAGGTCAGCGAGGCGGTCGCGACCGACGAGGAGACGGCCAGCTACGTCGACGAGCTCGAGCGTCGCGCCGACCAGCTCGAGGAGACGACCGACCTGCCGTCGGGCGACGCGCTCGCAGCCGAGCTGACGCGCTTCCTGCGCGAGCGCGAGCAGAACGGCGGCGAGGAAGACGCCGCGCGCGAGCAGTAACTACCCGAACGTAAACGCGTATGCGGAGATCCCGGGCGTGAATCGCAGCTCGAGCGCGCCTTCGCTCAGGCCCGGATAGCTGAGGAGCGTGTAGAGCCGGCTCAGGCCCGAGACCGGCACCGTCTTCACGTGGCGGCCGCCGACGAGCACCTCGATCTTCCCGTGGCCGCTGAGCACGAGGTAGACCTCCTGCGCGAGGAAGTGCAGCCGCAGCCGCGCCCCGCGGCCGGCCTCGATGCGCTCGCGCTGCACCCGCCACTGCCCCGAGTACGCTAGGTCGTTGAGCGGGATCTGGCGCGGGAACGTGTAGTTCCAGTACTGGTCGACCCGCAGCGGCGATCCGACGTAGCGGTCGAGGCGGAACCAGCCGAGGTACGACTCGGGCGTCGTCAGGTGCTCCGGCGTGCGGTCGCGCACGGACGCGAGCTGCGCGTTCGCGGGCTCGCCGAGCAGCGTCTGGATCGAGCGCTCGGTCTCGTCGTACCGACCCTCGCCCTTCTTGATCTCCCGCACGTGGCCGCGCCTGTCGATCAGGTACTCGGCCGGCCAAGCGTCGTTCTGGTACGCGTCCCACGTCTTGTAGTCGTCGTCGATCGCGACGGGGTAGCGGACGCCGAGCTTGCGCGACGCCTGGCGGACGTTCGAGACGACGTGCTCGAAGGCGAACTCCGGTGTGTGGACGCCGACGATCACGAGCCCGGCCTTGCGGTAGCGGGCGTCCCACGCCTCGAGGTGCGGCAGCGTGCGGAGGCAGTTGATGCACGAATACGTCCAGAAGTCGACGAGCACGACCTTGCCGCGCAGCTGCTGGATCGTCAGCGGCTTCGAGTGCAGCCAGGCCGAGATCCCCGCGAAGTCGGGCGCCTGGCCGTAGTCAGGCAGGCCGTTGGTCGCGGCGCTCGCCTCGAACGGGCTCGGCCCGCGGTGCTGCAGCTTCGCGAGCTCCTGGCGGGCGGCGGAGCTCCGCTCGAGGCCCTGCAGCGCGTGCGTGTAGTCCGGGAACCACGTCTGGAGCTTCTGGTCGGCGTTGAAGACGAGCGCGAGTGCGGCCGCGGCCATCACCACGCCGAGGGCGGTGCGCAGCGCCGGCACGTTCGCGCGGATCCGGGTCGTCGCGCGTTGCCCCAGCGTTGCGACCGCCAGCATCGGCACCGCCGCGCCGAGCGCATACGCAACCGTCACCGCGACGGTTCCGGCGCCGAAGCTCACGCGGGCCGCGTTCGCAGAGACGGCCGCGATCACGGGCCCGCCGCACGGGACGAACACGAGGCCGAGGCTGGCGCCCAGGAGGAAGCCGCCCCCGAGGTCGTTCCCGGGGGCACGCCGGCTGAGTGCGGCGAGCGGGCGCTCGAGCCAGACGCCGAAGCGAGGGACGATCAGCGAGGCGGCGACGACGAACAGGAGCGCGATCGAGAGGTTGCGCAGAAAGTCCTGCGGCAGATGCAGCGCGCGCAGCAGCCAGGTCGCGATCAGCGTGAAGGTGGCGAAGCTCGCGACGAGGCCGGCGATGATCGCGTAGGGCCGGCGCCGGCTTCCGGTGCCGCCGGCGAAGAGGATCGGCAGCACGGGGAACACGCACGGCGAGACCGCGGTGACGATGCCCGCGGCGAAGGCGATCGGGAGCAGAATGAAGAAGCGCCCGTCCATGCGCTAGCTCTCAGTCTCGCTGAGGCTTTCGGCGTTACGCCTCGGCAGCCGGCGCGGATTCCGCCTGCGATTCGGGAGCGGCCTCCTGCGGCTGCTTCCCGTTCTGCTGCTGTTGCTTCTGGTTCTGCTGCTGGCCCTGCGACTGGCCCTTCTTCTTGCGCTTGCGCCGCCGCCGGCGCGAACGGCCGCCGCCGGCCTTGGGCGCCGGCAGGTTGTCGGCGAGCGCGTTGGCGACCTCCTGGATCGTGCCGAGCCGCTCGCGGGCCGCGTCGATCAGCTGGTTCGCCCGCGGCGTGTAGCCCTCGGCCGAGGCGAGCAAGGCCGCGCCGACCTCGCGCGACTGGTCGAGCGCCGCGTTGACGAGCTTCGCCGCGTTCTCCTCGTGCCGACGCCCGCGGGAGTTGGCGAGCGCGCCGAGGAGCCGCTTGGCGTCTGGGAACTCCGCGCTCGCGCGGCGGTCCTGCACCTTGCGCGTGGAACGGGCGAGCCGCCACGTCCAGCGGGCCAGGATCTGCTCCGGCGCGTCGACCTTGCTCTCGCCGAGCGCCCGCAGCAGCGTCCGCACACCCTGGACGCGGTCTTTCTCCCACGTCGGCGCCTGCGTCACGAGCGTGACCAGGTCGTCGAAGTCTGCGCGCTCGACCTTCATCGAGACGCGGTCGGCCAGCGCCGTCAGACGCAGCCTGCGGTTCGGGTTCTCGGCGGCGCACGCGGTGAGGAACTGCTCGAGCGCGCCACGGTTTGCTTTGCCCTCGGTGAACTTCTTGACGAACTCGACTCGCTCGTCGAAGCGCACAGCGCGGCCGGCGATCGTCGCCCAGTAGAGCTGCTCGTCGTCGTCGAGGAAGCGCGGGTCGATTCGCTGCCACTCGCGGTCGATCACGGCGAGGCGTCGCTTGACGTCGGGCGTCACCGGCACGAGCCACGGTGCCGGCGAGAGCTTTCGGCGGGCCCGACGCTGCACGCGCCGCCGAGGGGCCGGCGTCACGCGCGCGCCCTCGCGGTAGAAGTCGGCGTCCAGCAGGCTGTGCAGCGAGACGACGCGCTCGTTGTGCGTCGCGCCCTTCGGGACGAAGTCGACGACGACGCCCGCTTCCTTGCGCGGGTGCATCCGCATGATGCGGCCGATGCGCTGCTGGTAGACGCGGCGAGACGCGGTCGGCGCGAGGTGCATGCAGACGGTCGCGCGCGGCGAGTTCCAGCCCTCGGCGAGCAGCATCGCGTTGATCAGGACGTTGATCTCGCCCCGCTCGTAGGCGGCGAGCGTCTCCGCCAGCTGCACCGGCGGCGTCCGGCCGCTGACGGCCTCGGCCTTCAGCCCGACGGCGCGGAACTCCTTGGCGAGGTTGTACGCGTGCTCGACCCCGGCCGCGTAGACGATGCCCGGCGTGTTGTCGAACCGCTCGCGGTAGAGACTCGCCGCGGCCTGGTTCAGCGCGACGTGGTCGAGGACGGCGGCCAGCGCGCGCTCCTCGAAGTCGCCGCCGACGATGGGCACCGACGAGATCGCGGCAGCGGGCGGCACGCGCAGGCAGCGCAGCGGTGCGATCAGCCCGCGGCGGGCTGCGTCGCCGAGCGGCAGCTCGTCGATCGAGGCGGGGAAGACGTCGGAGACCTGCTTGGCGATCAGCTGCTCGGTCGCCGTCATGCCGATGTAGATCGGGTCGGAGAAGCTGCGGATCGCCTGGCTCGTCTTCTCGCCGAGCGCCGTGTGCGCCTCGTCGGCGATCACGAGTTGGTACGCCTCGGGGTTCAAGTCGCCGTAGTGCCGCGCGAACCACGCGTAGGTCTGGACGGTGACGGGCGCCTTGTGCTTCGGCGTCGTGCCCTTGAGGATCGCGTCCTCGAACCGGTCGCCGTAGCCCTCGGTCTTGAGCTCGCGGTGGAACTGCGAGACGAGCAGCCGGCGGTGCGTGAGGATCAGGACGCCGAGCGTCCGCGCCGCCTCGACGAAGCCCGCAGCCGCGATCGTCTTGCCCGAGGCCGTCGGATGCCGGAAGCGGTAGCGGCGGCTTGCGCCCGGATCCTTCCCCGTGTGCTCGGTCGGGAGCTCGAGCTCCTCGTCCGGCTCCTCGAGGTGGACGCCGAGATCCTCTTCGTCCTCCTCGGCGTCTGCGGCGGGCTCCTCGTGCCCGTTGCCGTTCCCGTTCAGCTCCGGCTCGACCTGCGTCGCCGCGATCAGCTCGGTGAGCATGCCGGCGAGCGCGTCGACCTGGTGCCGGCGGAGCTCCGTGCCCGAGGCGAGCCGCGGCTGGTCCTCGCTGAGCACGCGCTCGAGGCCGAGCATCAGCGCATAGCGGATCTTCCACTCGTAGGCCGGCTCCTTCGCGCCCGCCTCGATCTCGGCCAGGGCGTCGTCCAGCGCGCGCCTGCGCGCCGTGTCGGGCGCTAGCGAAACGGCCGGATCTTCATCCGGATGGAGGAAGGGCTCACCGGCCCATGCTTCGGCTCGGAGGGCGGCGGCGGCTAGGCCATCCGGAGCCTCCAACGCCAGCGTTGGTTGCTCGATCGCTTCTTGCATGTCTGCAGCACGTGTCCGTGCCGCCAAATCTCAGTGAGAGAGCGGGCTCGCAGTTGGATTGCCCGTGGGCGAGCGCCGCAGATCGAAGTATACCCGAGGTAGCGGTCGAAAAAAACGCCGCGCAGCGCTAGCCGCCGAGCCCGCCGAAGACGGCGAACGGGTTGCTAGGAGTCGCCTCCCAGACAACGTCGCCCCCGGGCTCCGCCTCGCC
The DNA here is from genome assembly GCA_035702625.1 of Gaiellaceae bacterium. Lineage (GTDB taxonomy): Bacteria > Actinomycetota > Thermoleophilia > Gaiellales > Gaiellaceae > AC-32. The sequence continues at coordinate 5,399 of DASSQG010000189.1, forward strand.
GTGGACGCGGCGCGCCAGCGCGCGTGCTTCCTCCTCGGACGAGGCGCCGACGATCAGGTAGCGCCAGCGGCGCGCCACGTCGTAGCCCTCGCCTTCGAGCTGGTCCGCCAGCTGCTCGGCCTCCCCGTGGGAGTCGAGCTCGACGCGCACCTCCCAGGGCGCGTGGCCGTGCTCGAGCTCCTCTTCCTCCCACGTCTCGGACGGCGCCTCGCCGGACCAGCGCTCCTCCTCCGGCAGCCAGTGCTCGTTGACGACCTCGGTCGGCTGGATGCCCTCGTCCGAGAGCTCGGCCTCGACGATCTGCCGCGCCCGGCCGAGCTCTGCCGGCGAGTCCAGGTAGACGAAGACCGTGTCCTCGTCGTTCGAGACGGCGAGGTGCCGGCCCTTCAGCTCCTCGGCGAGGCGCCGGGACTCCTCGGCCAGGTCGACCCCGAGCCGACCGAGCAGCGCCTCGGCGTTGGCGGTCTCGCCCAGCTCCACTCGTATGCGCCAGTCGTCGCTCATGCTTTCGCTCCTGCGTCCACCTCGGCGAGGGGGCGCCCGAACATCCTCTCCGAAATCCCCACCTGGTCGAGGTGCTTGGTGATCCCGCCGAGCCAGAACGGCCAGCCGGCGCCGAGCAGGAGCGCCGTGTCGACGTCCTTCGCCTCGGCGACGACGCCTTCCTCCAGCAGGAGGCGGATCTCGTCCGCGAGCGCCTCGAGCGCCGTCTCGAGGAGCTCGTCCTGCGAGCGCCGCTCGTCCGCCTCGACGGCGATCTCGTCGCGGCCGTCGGCGTAGTTGGCGAGCGTCTCGGAGAGCGGGAAGCGTTCGGGATAGGCGGCGTGGAGCGTCTCGAGCACGTGGTTCGCCACGCGCGGGCCGACCATTTGCAGCAGGACCGACGGCGCCATCGGCAGGCCGAGCCGGAGGATCGCGTCGTCGGCCTCGTCCGGATCGGTGCCGTGCTCGAGCGCTTCGAGCACGACGATCATCAGCCGGGTCAGGACGCGGTTGACGACGAAGGCCGGCGCGTCCGCGACGAGGACCGGGCGCTTGCGCAGCCGCTCGGCGAAGGCCCACGCGGTCGCAAGTGTCTCGTCGTCGGTCTGCGGGGTGCGCACGAGCTCGACGAGCGGCAGCACCGCGACGGGGTTGAAGAAGTGGATGCCCACGTCCGCGCCGATCTCCTCGACGGACAGGCTCGACGTGTTCGTCGCGAGCACGCAGTCCTTGCGGACGTGCTCGCGCACCTCGCGGAAGACCTGCTGCTTGACCTCGACCTCTTCGAAGACCGCCTCCAGCACGAGGTCGCAGTCGGCGAAGTCGTCGTAGCCGGTCGAGGTCGAGACGAGCGAGGCGAGGAAGCGCGCCTTGCCCTCGTCGTAGCGTCCCTTCGCCACCTGCTCCGCGAGCGCCTCCTCGATCGTCTCGCGGGCGCTCGCCAGCGCCTCCTCGCTCACGTCGCGCAGCGCCACCGGCACCTCGAGGCGCCGGAGGAAGAGCGTCGCCAGCTGTGCGGCCATCAGCCCGGCGCCGACGAGGCCGACCTTCCGGATCGGCCGCGGCTCGGCGTCAGGCCTGCCGGGTGCGCTCTTCGCGCGCCGTTCGACGAGGTCGAAGGCGTAGAGGGACGCCTGCGCCTGCGGTCCGGGGAGCAGCTCGCCGACGGCCGCTTCCTCGGCGGCGTAGCCCTCCTGCAGCGACCAGCCCGTGAGGGCGCCCTCGATCAGGTCGAGCGCCACGTATGGCGCCGGCGCGGCGCCGCGCACCTGGTCGTCGAGCCGATTGCGCGCCTTCCGCAGGATCTCGGCGGCGTCCTCGGGCGGCCGCTGCGCCCGGTCCGGCAGGTCGAGCGCGAATGCGATCGACTCGTCGACGAACTCCGCCGGCTCGAGCAGCCGGTCGGCGAAGCCGAGCTCGAACGCCTCGGGTCCGCCGAGCATCCGGTTCTGCCGCATCGGGTTCGCGACGACGAACTTGACGGCCGTCTCGGCGCCGACGAGCCGCGGGATGAGCTGCGTCCCGCCCCAGGCGGGGAAGATGCCGAGGAAGCACTCCGGGCAGGCGAAGTGGCGCACCGCGGTCGAGATCGTGCGCGCGTCGCAATGGAGCGCGATCTCGACGCCGCCGCCCAAACATGCCCCATTGATCGCAGCGACCGTCGGGAACGGCAGCCCGCGGAGCCGCGAGAAGAGCTCGTGCCCGGCGCGGCTGCCCTCGACCGCCAGCTCGCGCGTCGCGTTCGGGAACCGCGTGATGTCGGCGCCGGCGGCGAAGACGAACGGCTTGCCCGTGAGCACGAGCGCCGCCCAGTCGCCGTCCTCGAGCGCTGGCAGGAGCCGCTCGAGCGACTCGAGCGCCGCGCGGCCGAAGAAGGTCGGCTTCGTGTAGTCCTCGCCGTTGTCGATCGTGACGAGCGCGACGCGTCCGCGTTCCGTCTCGACCGGCGCGAGCTTGAACTCAGTGTCCGGCAGCGAGGTTCTCCCAGACCAGCGCGGCGCCCATGCCCATCCCGACACACAATGCGGTGAGGCCGTAACGCGCCTGCGGACGCTCCCGGAAGCCGTACGCGAGCTGGGCAAGGAGCCTCACGCCGGTCGCCGCGAGCGGGTGCCCGCAGGCGATCGCGCCGCCGTACGGGTTGAGCCGCTCGTCCTCCGGATCGACGCCGAGGCCGTCGCACCAGCTCAGCACCTGCACGGCGAACGGCTCGTTGAGCTCGAACAGCCCGATCTCGTCGAGCGTGAGCCCTGCGCGTTCGAGTGCCGTCCGCGTCGCGGGGACGGGGCCAAGGCCCATCAGCTCCGGCTCCACGCCGGCGAACGCGTAGGCGACGAGGCGCATGCGCGGCTCGAGCCCGTGCTCCCCCAGCGCGTCCTCCGACGCGAGCAGGGCGACCGTCGCCCCGTCGGTGAGGCCCGCTGAGTTCCCCGCGGTCACGCGCCCGCCGGGGCGGAACGGCGTCGGGAGCGCCGCCAGCGCGTCCATGCTCGTCTCGGGTCGCAGGAACTCGTCCCGGTCGGCGACCCGCCAGCCGTCGTCGGTGAAGACCGACATCGGCACGACCGTCTCGTGCATGACGCCGTTCTGCCAGGCCGCCGCGGCGCGCTGCTGAGAGCGCATCGCGTACGCGTCGGCGGCCTCCTTCGTGAGCTGCGGCAGCCGGTCGTGCAGGTTCTCGGCCGTCGCGCCCATCGTCACGGCCGACGTGTCGACGAGCCGCTCGGCGACGAAACGCGGGTTGAAGTCGACGTCTTCGCCCATCGGGTGGCGGCCCATGTGCTCGATGCCGCCTGCCAGGACGACGTCGGCCGCGCCCATGGCGATCTCGCCGGCACCGCAGGTGACCGCCGTCAGCGCCCCGGCGCACATCCGGTCGACGGCGAACCCCGGCACGCTCTGCGGCAGCCCTGCGAGCAGCGCGACGTCGCGGCCGAGGGTCAGGCCCTGGTCGCCGACCTGCGCCGTCGCGGCCATGACGACGTCGTCGATGCGTTCCGGGGGCAGCGACGGGTTGCGGCTGAGCAGCTCGCGGACGACCTTGACGCCCATGTCGTCGGCCCGCGTCCGCCAGAAAACGCCCTTCGGCCCGGCCCGTCCAAAGGCGGTGCGGACGCCGTCGACGTAGAAAACCTCCCGCAACTCGCGCACGCGTCGGACCCTAGTGAATCGTCACACTCTCGCGACACTCCCGTGACAGACACGCGCGTCGACCCTGGATACGATCGCCTCGGGGAGGAGGTTGGGTGTGCCTGAAACAGGGGGCCAGCACGGACGCGGCGCGGACGAGGACTGGGCTGCGCACCTCGAGCGCGAGCAGCGGCGCTACGCGGACGGCGAGGCGCGGCTTCCGGACGCGGCCGACGCCGACGCGCGGCAGCGGCAGCTGACCCGGCTCGGCAACGCGGCCGGCGGGGCCGGGCTCGCGCTCCTGATGCAGGGGCGCCGCGACGAGGCCGGCGCCTGGTTTCGCCGTGCCGCGGCGCGCTACCGCGAGAGCTTCGCGGACGCGCCGCCCGACAGCTGGGGCCGACCGCTCGGCGCGATGAAGGCGCTTCTGCTCGCCGACGACGTTGCCGGCGCCGAGGAGGCCGCCAGGTGGGCACTCGACGCCGGCACCGCCGAGGCCGCGAGCCCGATCGGCCGCTACGCGGCCGCGCTGGCATTGCTCGTGCTCGGCGAGGACGTGCGAGCGCGTCCGCACGCCGACGCGATCCGGATCCGCGACGACTTCCCGCACGACGTCGGCGACGCGCTCGCGTACCTCGCCGCGCGCGACGTGATCGGCTACACCGAGGCGGTCGAGTCGGTGCTCGCGTCCTTCGAGACGCGCGACGAGTACCTCGAAGACCTTCCGATTGCGGACACAGTGCTCGTCCTCCAGGTCCTGGCACGCGAGCGCGGGCTCGAGGTGCCGCTCAGCTCGACGCTGCTGCCGGCCGGCTAGACGTCCTGGACGTCGACTGTCGTCGGCGGGTGGAGCACGGTCGTGATCACGATCGGCGAGAGCGCCGGGTCTTCCGCCTCGCGAGCGTGCTCGACCAGCTCCTGGATCAGCTCGACGGCGAGCTCCGGCGTGATCCGTGCGGTCACCTGAGCGGCGCGGAACGTCCCGCTCGAGCCGTGCTCGGCCCAGCCGCGCTGGACCTCGTCGAGCATCGCCGCGCGCAGGTCGCTCGTGGCATCGGACTTCAGTAGCGCCGGCGCTACACGCACGGTCCGGGCGACCGCGCGGTACGGCTTCTCGCGGCCGTGGCCCGTGTCGGCGAGCTCGATCAGCCCGGCGCGCAGCAGCATCCGCACGTGGAAGTGGAGGTGACCGGGATCGACGTCGAGGCGGCTGGCGAGCTCGCGGTTGGTCAACGTCCCGCCGTCGCCCGCCCCGAGCGTCTCGAGGACGCGCAGCCGGAGTGGATGGCCGAGCGCCTTCAGCTGCTCGGGCTTGTCGAGCGTCAGTACGTCCAAGAGCGGCTTGGACTCGGCGGCGGCCATTCAGGCTGTATAACCGCTTTCGTGAGGGCTGTCTAGCCGCGTAGGCGAGCCGCGGCGGCCTCGTCGGCGACGACCACCGTGCGGCCCTCGGCCGAGCGAACGAGGCTCGCCGGCGTCGTCGGGCTCGGCGGCTCGCCGAACGCGCGCGCGACCGCGTCCGCCTTGCTCTCGCCGCTGACGACGAAGAGGACGAGCGGCGCCGAGGCGAGCACCGGGAGCGTCATCGTCACGCGGTCGACGAGCGGCTCGAGTTTCGCCTCGTTCGGGATCGCGCGCCGTTCGCGCTCGTCGAGTGCCGGCTGGTCGGGGAAGAGCGACGCGGTGTGGCCGTCGGGGCCGACGCCGAGCAAGATCAGGTCGAGGCGAGAGACGTTGCGCAGCAGCTCGTCGTACTCGCGCGCCGCCTCCTCGGGGCCGAGCTCGCCGCGGATGCGCTGCACCTCGCGCGGCCGGGCTTCGAGCCGGTCGAGCAGCGACTCGCGCGCGAGCCGGAAGTTCGAGCGCTCGTCCTCGGGCGACACGCACCGCTCGTCGCCCCACCAGAGCGACGCCGCGCTCCAGTCGGGCTCGTGTGCGGCCGCGAGCTCGTATGCCTTGCCGACGGACGAGCCGCCGGTGAGGACGATCGAGGCGCCGTCGCGGGCGTGGGCGACGAGCTGGTCGGCGACGGCCGACGCGACCTCGTCGGGGTCGGCGCAGACCGTCAGCTCGGCGCCGTAAAGGGTCATTCCTCGCCCGCTGCGAGCTCGCGCGACCGCTCCATCGCCGCCTGAATCGCGTTCAGGAAGGCCGCGCGCACACCCGCGCGCTCGAGCTCGCGGATCGCCCGGATCGTCGTGCCGCCCGGCGACGTGACCTGCTCGCGGAGCTCGACGGGGTGGATCCCCTCGTCGCGCAGCAGGCGCGCCGTCCCGAGCATCGTCTGCACGACGAGCTGCGTCGAGATCTCGCGCGAGAGCCCGAGGAGGATGCCCGCCTCGATCATCGCCTCGGCCAAGAGCGCCAGGTAGGCCGGGCCAGAGCCGGAGACGGCGGTGACCGCATCCATGTAGCGCTCTGGCACCTGGACGACGGCGCCGAGATGGCTGAGCGCCTCCTCGGCGAGGCGCAGGTGCTCGTCGTCCGCGTGGGCGCCGGGGCAGATGCCAGCGATCCCCTCGTGCACCGTCGCAGGACGGTTCGGCATCGCGCGCACGACGGGCACGCCGTCCGCCACCTGGCGCTCGATCGCCGCCGTTGGGATCGCGGCCGCGACCGAGAGCACGGTCTGCTCCGGCGTTAGCACGCCGCCGATCTCCCCGAGCAGCGCGTCGAAGTCCTGCGGCTTGACGGCTATCACGACGAGCGCGGCGCCGGCGACGGCCGCCGAGTTGTCGAGTGTCACCTCGATCCCGTGTCGCTCGGCGAGCTCGCGGGCGCGCTCCTCGTTCCGCACCGTCGCCACGATCTCGCCCGGCTCGCGCCAGCCGCCGCTCAAGAGGCCGCTCAGCAGCGACTCGCCGATCGTGCCGGCGCCGAGGATCGCGACGCGGCGCTCGTCCATGGGCCGGAGTCTAGGCGGCGGCCGGCTTCGGCAGCTCGATCAGGCCGAGCGCGTGGGCCTGGAGCAGGTAGACGCTCGCGAGCCCGGCCCACTCGCCGTACGGCTCGAGCAGCTCGGCCGTCTCCCACGTCTCGACCCAGCGGCCCTTCAGCGCCGACTGCAGCTTGACGAGGCCGAGGTCGGCGACGAGGCCGCGGTCGTAGCGCCCGAGGCCCTCGAGCGACACGACGCCGACCGACCACGGCCCGAGCCCGCGCTCGCGCTGCAGCCGCTCGGCCGACGCCTGGCCAGGCAGGGCCCGCAGCCGCTCGAGGTCGAGCGACCGGCAGATGCGGACGAGCGCCGCGCCGCGGCGCATGCCGAGCCCGAGCCGCCGCAGCTCCGCCGGCGAGACGCGGGCGAGCGTCGCGCGGTCGGGTGGCAGGTGCAGGCGCGTCCCGTCGAGTGTCGGCATCAGGCTTCTCACGATCGTCTGCTCGATCTGGCGTGCGCGCCTGGCCTGGATCAGCTGGCCCGCGAGCGCGCGGAGGAGCGACTGGGCGACCGTCGCGGTGCGCAGCGGCCGCAGCCCGCGCACGCGGCGGGTCGCCGCGCCGATCAGCGGGTCGCGCGCGAAGCGCCGCAGGAACTCGGAGTGGTCGTCGTCGAGCGCGAGCACGAAGCGGAGCTCGTCGATGCCGGCATCGTGCGGCGCCCGCAGCTGGACGACGCCGTCCGTCTGCTGCCACGCCCGGCCGGCGCCGCCGCTCGCCAGCGCGGCGACGAGGACGCCGTCGACGTTCGTGCGCGTCGCGTCGGAGCCGTGGCGCAGGGTGGCGCGCAGGGAGTACGGGCCCCGCGGCCGAACCGCGGCGGAGATCACTTCTGCGCTTGGGCCTGCGAGTCGGAGGTCAGCGGCTGCGCGGCGAGGTCGGACGTCCGCTCCAGTACCTCGAGCGCCTCCTCCTCGCGCCCGGCGCGCCGCAGGAACTTGCCCCACGCCCGGTAGGCGTCGATGTACTCGCGGCGGTGGCCGTGAGCCTCGAGCATCATCGTCGCCTCGCGGTAGGCCTGGTCGGCGCCGTCGACGTCGCCGGCCAGCGCGCGCGCCTCCGCCAGCGCCCAGAGGCCGCGTCCCTTCTCGTGCGGATACTCGTCCCCTGCGAGCGCAGCGACGGCGGCCTCCGCCTTCGCGACCGCGGTCTCGGAATCGCCGAGGGCGGTCGCGCGCCGCGCCTGATCCGCGTAGAGCCCGGACAGGTCGACGGGCTCGGCACTGGTCCCGAGGAGCTTCTCGGCGACCTCATGGTGCTTCCCCGCCTCGCTGGCGCGGCCCTGAGAGAGCATGATCGCCCCGGCAAGGAGGTGGGCTCGCGCGAGATGGAGCGTGTCGTCGGTCACATCGAGCAGGGCGATCGCGCGGCGGATGTAGTCGAGTGCCGCGGCAGGCCGTCCGCCGACCTCGTTCAGGCGCGCGACCGACCAGTAGAGGCGTACGCGCGAGTAGGCGTCGGCCAGCTCCTCGGCCTTGCCCAGCGCGGCGTCGAGAACCGTCTCCGCGCGCTCGAGATCGCCGAGGTCGGTGAGCGCGTAGCTGAGGTACGTGGTGAACCGCACCTGCGCAGCGACGTCGTCCGGCGTCTCCTCCGCGACCTCGTCGAGGCAGCGCTCGAAGACCTCGACCGCCTTCTCGGGCCGGCCGCTCGCGGCGTAGGCCTGTCCGAGCGTCGCGAAGACGTCGGGGCGCGCGCTCGGCGAGACGTGCGAGAGCTGGAGGCCGGCCTCGAGCTGGTCGATCGCGTCGTGGTTCCTGCCGTTGGCCGCCGCGGCGAGCCCGAGCGCGATGTTGGCGCGCGACGCCGCGACCGCGTCGCCCGCGGCAAGCGCCTCCTCCTTCAGCCGCTCGAGCTTCGCCTCGGCGTCGTCGGTCGCCTCGGCGAGCCGGAGCTCGAGCTCCGCGTCGGCGATCTGGAGCTCGCGCTCGTCGACGTCGCGGATCTCGGAGCCCGTCTCGAGGTAGTCCGCCGAGACTCCGAGCTTCTTGGCCAGCATCCGCAGCGCCTTGACGGACGGCCGCCGCGCGCCGGCCTCGATCCGCGAGATGTACGCGTAGCTGACGCCGGGCGAGGAGAGCTCGCGCTGGGACATCCCGCGCTCGTGTCGCAGGCGCCGCAAGCGCTGGCCGATCGTCTCGACCTGTCCCTCTGGTTCGCGCGCCACCGGCAGCAATTCTGACCCCGCACCCAGACATCGTCAATCGGAACCGCGCCTTGACAACAAATGACGACCTCGTTTGGGTACCTCGGCCTTCCCCGACCAGAACGCGTCTGCGGAAAGGAGGTGGTCTCGTGTCCGCACGGATCCACGTGTTGCTGCTCGTGCTCGGGCTGCTGCTCTTCGCGGCCATGAACGGCACGACTCCCTGGGGGCCGTGAGCGTTCCGTGCGGGCAGGGGCCGTGCCGCCATGGGGCGAGTCGCCGGTCCCTGCCCGCGCTCTTTTGGTAACCGGGTCGCGAAACGAGCGTGAGCTCAGGCGGTATCGTCGCCGCATGAGCATCGATTCCCGCGTGGACATCGGCCACGTCCACCTGAAGGTGGCCGACATCGACCGCTCGCTCGGCTTCTACCGCGACATCCTCGGCTTCGACGTGACGCAGCGCTACGGCGACCAGGCAGCGTTCATCTCGGCCGGCGGCTACCACCACCACCTCGGCCTGAACACCTGGGAGTCGCGCGGCGGCTCGCCCCCGCCCGCCGGTACGACGGGCCTGTATCACGTCGCGATTCGCTACCCGGACCGCGCGCAGCTCGGCAACGCGCTCAAGCGGCTCGTCGAGGCGCAATGGCCGATCGACGGCGCGACCGACCACGGTGTCTCGGAGGCGATCTACCTCCGGGATCCGGACGGCAACGGCGTCGAGCTGTATCGCGACCGCGCCGAGGAGGAGTGGCCGCGCTCGCCCGAAGGCGAGCTCTCGATGCACAACGCCCCCCTCGACCTGCAGGCTCTGCTCAACGAGGCCGCCTGATGCCGAAGGGGTACGCCGAGGGGCCCGCGGCCGAAGAAGCGGAGCGCCGGCGTGAGGAGCTCGAGCGCGGTGGCGGTGGGCCTGAGCAGGAAGTGCGCCTGGCCGTCTACGGCTCGACCGAGGACGATCCCGAGCGGCACTTCATCGGCTGGCGGGACGACGTCGATCCCGACGAGCTGTTCGCGTCCGGAGAGGCGTGGGGGCTCACGGTGATGCGCGCTACGGTGTAGGCGGCCGTGGAGAAGCAGGTCGAGCAGCTCGAGCAGGTGATCATCCGTTTCGCCGGCGACTCCGGCGACGGCATGCAGCTCACCGGCGGCCGCTTCACCAGCGAGACGGCGCTGATCGGCAACGACCTCTCGACGCTGCCGGACTTCCCGGCCGAGATCCGCGCGCCCGCCGGGTCGCTCCCCGGCGTCTCGGGCTTTCAGCTCCACTTCGCCGACCACGACATCCTCACGCCGGGCGACGCACCGGACGTGCTCGTCGCGATGAACCCGGCCGCGCTGAAGACGAATCTCCGCGACCTGCCCAAGGGCGGGACGCTGATCGTCAACCGCGACGCGTTCACGGAGCGAAACCTCGAGAAGGCCGGCTATCCGGAGAGCCCATTGGGGGACGGCTCGCTCGACGAGTACCACGTGCACGAGGTGCCGCTGACGACGCTCACGCTCGAGGCGCTGAAGGAGGTCGACGTCACCAAGCGCGAGGCGGAGCGGTCGAAGAACATGTTCGCGCTCGGCCTGATGTCGTGGCTCTACCACCGCCCGACCGACGGCACGATCGCGTACCTCGAGCGCAAGTTCGCGTCGAAGCCCGCGATCGCCGACGCGAACGTGAAGGCGTTCAAGGCCGGCTGGGCCTACGGCGAGACCTCCGAGGACTTCGTCATCTCGTACGAGGTCGCGCCGGCGCCGATGCCGCCGGGCACCTACCGCAACATCACCGGCAACCAGGCGCTCGGCCTCGGGCTGATCGCGGCGAGCGTGAAGAGCGGGTTGCCGCTCTTCCTCGGCGCGTACCCGATCACGCCCGCGTCGGGGATCCTCGAGGACCTCTCGCGACACAAGCGCTTCGGCGTCCGCACCTTCCAGGCCGAGGACGAGATCGCCGCCGCGGGCGCCGCGGTCGGAGCGAGCTTCGGCGGCGCGCTCGGCGTCTGCACCTCGAGCGGGCCGGGTGTCGTCCTCAAGGCGGAGACGGTGGGGCTCGCGGTCGCGCTCGAGCTGCCGCTGCTGATCCTCGACATCCAGCGCGCCGGGCCTTCGACCGGCATGCCGACGAAACCCGAGCAGGCCGACCTGCTGATGGTGCTCTTCGGCCGCAACGCCGAGTCGCCGGTGCCGGTCGTCGCCGCATCCACGCCGGGCGGCTGCTTCGACGCCGCGCTCGAGGCGGCGCGGATCGCGCTCAAGTACCGCACCCCCGTGTACCTGCTCTCGGACGCGTACCTGGCGAATGGCTCCGAGCCGTGGCTCCTGCCCGACGCGGCGTCGCTGCCGGAGATCCCGGTCGACTTCGCCACCGGCCCGAACCGCGACGGCGAGTTCCTCCCGTACGTGCGCGACGCCGAGACGCTCGCGCGCGCGTGGGCAATTCCCGGCACGCCCGGGCTCGAGCACCGGCTCGGCGGGCTCGAGAAGCAAGACGAGACCGGCAACGTCTCCTACGACCCCGACAACCACGACCGGATGGTGCGGCTGCGGGCACAGAAGGTCGCGAACATCGCCGCCGACATCCCGGAGCTCGAGGTCGACGATCCCGACGGCGCGTCGCTGCTCGTGCTCGGCTGGGGCGGGACGTACGGGCCGATCACGGCGGCCGTGCGGCGGCTGCGGCGGGACGGCGGGTCGGTCGCGCAGGCGCACCTGACGCACCTGAGCCCGTTCCCGCGCAACACCGGCGAGGTGCTCCGCGCGTACGACCGCGTGCTCGTGCCGGAGATGAACCTCGGCCAGCTGCTGAAGCTCGTGCGGGCCGAGTTCCTCGTCGACGCGGTCGGCTACAACCAGGTCCGCGGGCTGCCGCTGCGCGCGAGCGAGCTCGCTGACGCGATGGAGGCGCTGCTCTGAGCACGAACGGCACCAACGGCAAGCTCACCGCGAAGGACTTCAAGACCGACCAGGAGGTGCGCTGGTGCCCGGGGTGCGGCGACTACGCGATCCTCGCCGCCGTGCAGGGCTTCCTGCCCGAGCTCGGCATCCCGCGCGAGCGGATCGTCTTCATCTCCGGGATCGGCTGCGCCGCGCGCTTCCCGTACTACGTCGAGACCTACGGCATCCACTCGATCCACGGCCGCGCGCCGGCGATCGCGACCGGGCTCGCGCTCTCGCGGCCGGACCTGTCGGTGTGGGTCGT
>DASSQG010000190.1:0-13832 GCA_035702625.1 Gaiellaceae bacterium
GGCCGCCCGCGGACGGTCGAGGGCCCGCAGATCCGCGGGCACACGAACCTCGAGCTCGCCTGGACGGCGGGCCCGGTCGTGATCCTCGCGATCATCGCCGGCTTCGTCTTCTGGAAGGTCTCCGACATCGGCGCCACCTCCGCCTCGCCGACCAGCAGCCCGGCCAGGGAGGTGGTCCGCATCGACGGCCACCAGTACTACTGGGAGTTCACGTACCCGAACGGCGCCGTCTCGGTCAACCGGCTGCGCATGCCGTACAACCGGCCGGTGCGCCTGAGGATCGTCTCGCACGACGTCAACCACAGCTGGTGGGTGCCTGCCCTCGGCGGCAAGCTCGACGCGATCCCCGGCCACCCGAACGAGACGACCTGGCTTGCGACGAAGCTCGGCACCTTCCCCGGCCAGTGCGCCGAGTTCTGCGGGCTGCTCCACGCGCAGATGCTGGCGCAGGTCGAGGTGCTCCCCGCCGCCCAGTACGCGGCCTTCATCCAGCAGCGGAAGACCGACAAGCAGGCCCTCGGAAAGGAGACGTTCGTCGGCGCCTGCGCGAAGTGTCACGGGCTCGCGGGCCAGGGCGGCTACGGGCCGAACATCGCCGCGAACCCGCTGCTCGGCAACAAGGAGGGCCTGACGAACCTCCTCAGGCTGGGGGGCATCAAGATGCCCGCCGTGGGGAACGACTGGCCGCAGTTCCAGATCGACGCGCTGGTCGCGTACCTGCACACCCGGTTCCACGTCTCGGGAGGAGCCAGTGGCAGCCAGGGCTGAGCGGGCGCCCGTCTCCCTCGTCGTCTCTCGCGGCCGGCTGTCGAGCTGGCTGACGACGGTCGACCACAAGCGGATCGGGATTCTCTACATCGTCACGACCCTCGCGTTCTTCATCGCCGGCGGGATCCTCGCCCTGCTGATGCGCGCGCAACTCGCGACGCCGAACGAGCACCTCGTGACGAAGAGCAGCTACAACGAGCTCTTCACGATGCACGGCACGACGATGGTCTTCCTGGTCGTCGTGCCGATCTGGGCCGGGCTCGGCAACTACCTCGTGCCGCTGATGATCGGCGCCCGCGACATGGCCTTCCCCCGCCTGAACGCCCTCTCGTACTGGCTCTTCCTGCTGGGCGGCATCATCCTCTACTCGTCGTGGTTCGCCTCCGGCGGCGCCGCGCGCGCGGGCTGGACGGGCTACGCGCCGCTGAGCGAGGCCAGCTACACGCCGGGGAACGGGATGGACCTCTGGATCCTCTCGCTCCACGTGCTCACGCTCTCCTCGCTCGCGGGCGCGATCAACTTCCTGGTGACGATCCACCGCCTGCGCGCGCCGGGGATGTCGTGGATGCGCATGCCGCTGTTCGTCTGGGCGATGGAGGTCTACTCGGCGCTGCTCGTGGTGGCGCTGCCGGCGCTGTCGGCGGGGCTGACGATGCTCCTGCTCGACCGCCAGGCCGGCACCCACTTCTTCATCCCGCAGCAGGGCGGGAGCGCGCTCCTCTACCAGCACGTCTTCTGGTTCTTCGGCCACCCCGAGGTCTACATCATGATCCTGCCCGCGATGGGCGTGATCTCCGAGATCATCCCCGTCTTCTCGCGCAAGCCGATCTTCGGCTACACGGCGATCGCGGTCTCGACCGTGGCGATCGGGTTCTACTCGATGCTCGTCTGGGCCCACCACATGTTCACGGTCGGCCTCCCGGGCTACTTGCAGGGCTTTTTCATGATCTCGTCGATGATCATCGCCGTCCCGACCGGCATCAAGATCTTCAACTGGCTCGCGACCACCTGGCGCGGCAACATCCACTTCGACACCGCGATGCTGTTCGCGCTCGGCTTCATCGCCATCTTCACGATCGGCGGGCTCTCCGGGATCTTCGTGGCCGCGTACCCGTTCGACTGGCAGGCGCAGGACTCGTACTTCGTCGTCGCCCACATCCACTACGTGCTCTTCGGCGGCTCGATCTTCGCCGTCTTCGCGGCGTTCTTCTACTGGTGGCCGAAGATCTTCGGGAAGATGCTCGACGAGCGGCTCGGAAAGATCTCGTTCTGGCTGATCTTCGCCGGGATGAACCTGACGTTCTTCCCGATGCACATGCTGGGGCTGCTCGGGATGCCGCGGCGGATCTACACGTACCACTACGGCGGCGCGTGGGAGGCGTACAACATGACGTCGACGATCGGGTCCGGGATCATGGCGCTCGGCGTGCTCGTGTTCCTGATCGACGTCGTCAAGACGGCCCGCTCCGGCGTCCGCGCCGTGAACGACCCGTGGCTCGCGGACACGCTCGAGTGGTACACGACCTCGCCGCCGCCGCCGCACAACTTCGACAAGGTCCCGTACGTGACGAGCGCGCGGCCGCTGCGCGATCTGCGACGGCGCCTGGCGGAGGCCCGTGCCTAGCCAAGCGGGTCCCTGGCTGCGGCTGACGGCGCTCACCGCCGCGGGCGCCTGCTTCGCGGCCGTGATCAGCGGCGCGCTCTCGCTCGACGCGGCGCACCGGGTGCTCGCGGCGATCGCGCTGCCGCCGCTCGCGGCGCTCGTCGCGGCCGGCTGGGTCGCACACCGGCGGCTGCTCACGCCGGCGCTCGTCGCGCTGTTCTCGTTCCTGGCGGCGGCGCTCGTGATCTCGAAGCCGGCGCACTTCGCGCTCGCGGGCCTGGCCCTCGCGTCGTCGCTCGTGCTCGTCGTCCAGACGTTCCGCGGCGAGCCGGTCGGCCGCGCGACCTGGCGCGACTACGTCACCCTGACGAAGCCGCGGATCATGTCGCTGCTGCTGCTCACCGGCGCGGCCGGGATGTTCGTCGGCGCGCAGGGCGTGCCGCCGCTCGGCACCTTCGCCGCGACGATGGCCGGCCTCGCCCTCGCGTGCGGCGGCGCGAGCGCGCTCAACCACGTCCTCGACCGCGACCTCGACCGCCTGATGCGCCGCACGGGTCACCGTCCGGTCGCCGAGGACCGGGTCACGCCGGAGCGGGCGCTCGAGTTCGGCCTGACGCTGATGGCGTTTTCGTTCGTGCTGCTCGCATCGCTCGTCAACGTCCTCACCGCCGCGCTGGCGCTGGTCGGCGGCCTCTTCTACGTGCTGGTCTACACCCGCTGGCTGAAGCGCTCGACGCCGCAGAACATCGTCATCGGCGGGGCCGCAGGCGCGGTGCCGCCGCTGGTCGGCTGGGCCGCCGCGACCGGGAACCTGACCCTGCCGGCGCTGTTCCTGTTCCTGATCGTCTTCTTCTGGACGCCGCCGCACTTCTGGGCGCTCGCGCTCGTGATCAAACGCGACTACGCCGCCGCGCGCGTGCCGATGCTCCCGGTCGTCCGCGGCGACGACGAGACGGCGAAGCAGATCGTCTGGTACTCCATCGTGCTCGTCGCCGTCACGCTGCTGCCGTTCGCATGGCACACGGCCGGCGTCGCCTACCTCGCGGCCGCGCTCCTGCTGGGGGCGCTCTTCCTGCGTCTCGCGTGGCGGCTCCGCCGCGAGACGACCACGGCCCGCGCGGGCGCGCTCTTCCACTACTCGCTCCTGTACCTCGCGCTTCTGTTCGTCGCGCTCGCGATCGACCCGCTGCTCTAGATGCAGGAGCACGACGAGAGCTTCGAGCGCACGAACACGAACATCGGCTTCGCGCTGTTCGGGCTCTTCCTGCTGCTGCTCGCGCTGGCGTTCGCGGTCGCGTTCATCTACCTCGCCGTCTTCTGAGCCCCGGACGCTGGTCGGTCGCCGTACTTCTGGGCGTCGCCGTCGGCGTTGCGCCGGCCGCTGCCTCCCTCTCTCCTGATCGGGTCCTCTCGTCTGCGCTCGCGAACGCGCGCGCCCAGCGCTCGGTTCACTACGTCCACACTGGATCCTCGGGGACAGTTGCCGTGCGGATGGTTTGCGATGCCGCCCGCGACCGCGGCATCCAGCGGATCACCTTCCAGAAGGCCGGCAAGACCGGTCACGCGACGGTGCTGGTGGTCGCGGACTCGGCCTACATCCGGGCCGACCAATTCGCGCTGATCAGCTACTTCGGGTTCTCGGCATCCGTGGCGAAGCAGGACGCAGGCCGTTGGCTGAAGATCCCTTCCGGGTCGCCGAGGTACGCCGCCGTCGCGGAGGCTGTCCGGCTGAACTCGCTGCTCGGAGAGCTGGCACTGCCAAAGCCGGTCCGTCGGCTCTCGGAGAGCATGGTGGAGGGCCAGCGGGTGATCGGGCTTCGCAACACCGCGGTCTCATCCGGGCATCGCGTCACGCGCACGCTGTACGTGCGCGGCACCGGTCCTCGGCTACCAGTTGCGGAATCGACCGAAGGTGGAGGCAGCCAGAGCGGCGTCGTCTTGAGCCACTGGAACGAGCCGGTCCGGGTCTCGGCGCCTCGCGGCGCGACGCTGCTCAAGTGACACCTGGGCGACAATCGCGCGATGCCTGCGCGAGACGCGCCTGACGGGATCTTTCTTGCTCGACCTCCGGGGGCAGATCGGGTCGGCGCCGGGAGGCGGCTGGCCGTCAAGGATCTGTTCGACACCGCCGGCCTCGTCACGACCTACGGCTCGATCCTCTTCGCCGACCACGTGCCGCGCGAGACCGCCGAGGCGGTGCGGCGGCTCGAGGCGGCCGGCTACGCGGACATCGGGAAGACGAACCTGCACGAGTTCGCCTTCGGCACGACCTCCGAGAACGAGCACTTCGGCGCGGTGCCGAACCCGAAGTACCCCGGCCACGTCGCCGGCGGCTCAAGCGGCGGCTCGGCGGCGGCGCTCGCGGCGGGGCTCGCCGACGGGGCGCTCGGCACGGACTCGGGCGGTTCGATCCGCATCCCCGCCGCGTGCTGCGGCGTCGCAGGGTTCAAGCCGACGTGGGGGCTGGTGCCGCTCGACGGCTGCTTCCCGCTCGCAGCCAGCTACGACCATGCCGGCCCGATGGCTCGCAACGTCGCGACCTGCGAGCGGATGATGACCGCGCTAGTCGCCGGCTTCGAGCCGCAGGCGGTCGCGCTCGAGGACGTCGAGGTCGGGATCGCGTGGACCGAGTGCGCCGACGAAGGAGTCCGCGCCCGCGTCGAGGAGGCGGCGGCGCGCTTCCCGCATACGCGCCGGCTCGAGCTGCCCTCGGCGGCGGGCTTCTACGAGTGCTTCGAGCGGGAGGTCGCGGACGTGCACCGCGAGCTGTTCGCCGAGCACGCCGACGCGTACGGAGCGAGCGTGCGGCCCAAGATCGAGCAGGCGCTCGATGTGACCGACGCCGAGTTCGACCGCGCCTTGACCCGGCGGGTGCTCTACCGCGAGCAGCTCGCCGAGGCCGGGGCCGGCGTCGACCTCGTGCTGACGCCGACCCTGGAGTGCGTCGCGCCTCGGGCACCCGCCGACGAGCTCGCGCTCCGCGGCCGCCTGACGAAGCTCACGTACCCGTTCAACGCGACGGGCTGGCCCGCGGCGGCACTGCCGTGCGGTTCGGCCGAGGGTGGGCTGCCGGCGTCGGTGCAGCTCGCCGCGCCGCCGGGCCGGGACGCGCTCGTGCTCGGGGCCGCGAAGGCGCTCGAACAGGCGCTTTCACCGGCTCGTCGTCACTCGAACGAGTGACGCCCGCGGCAGTCGGCCTGCCGACAACTGCTCCTGATGGTCTGCGCCCGTCTCCGACTTGCTGCTGCCGTGGCCGCCGCGTTCGCGGTCGTCTCGCCGTGCGCGATCGCCCACGCCGCGACGCCGGCGCCCGGGAACCTCCACGCCTTCACGCTTCGCGCCGACGAGGCCGTCACGCACACGTTCGCGCAGACGCCGTCGTTCGCCTGGAACCCGGTGCCCGGCGCCTCCACCTACCAGTTCGAGCTCGCGACCAGCAAGAAGTTTTCGGACAACGCGATGGTCTGGTCGGGCAAGGGCATGAAGAGCCCGACGACCGCGCTGCCGCTCTCGCTCCCGTGGATCACCGGCAACCCGTACTCGCTCTACGCGCACGTGCGGGCCGTCACGCGCAAAGGCGTCGGCCCGTGGAGCCAGACCTTCGGCTTCAACATGCGCTGGCCGACCGTGCCGGCGCCGCTGACGCCGTCGTACCCGGGCCTGCTGCGGTGGAGCAAGGTCGCCGGCGCGAACGGCTACATGGTCTGGATGCTCGACAACGTCAACCACTGGTTCACGACGCGGTCGAACATGGCGGACGAGCGCGAGTACTACACGTTCCACCAGGACCCGTCCTGGACCGGCGCCGTCCACTACCGCGTCCGCGCGATGCGCTGGCTCTACGGCCAGACGGACAACGGCCTGCCCGCCGTCTCGTACGGCCCCTGGAGCCCGGTGTACACGAGCTTCAACCCACCGTTCGCGACCGGCCCGCTCGGCGGGCTGAAGACCGTCTCCGACGCCGTCTCCGACGCCGGTCACACGGCGACGCACGAGGTCACTCCCGCGTTCCTCTGGAACGGCAACACGTCGATCTGGGGCACGACCACCGAACTGACCCGCGTCGTCGTCTTCACCGACGAGGACTGCCTCAACACCGTCTTCAACGGCGCGATCGTCGGCAGCCCCGCGTACGTGCCGCGCGATGTCGGGCCGCTCTCGATGCCGAGCGACACGACCGGGATCGCGGCCGCGCGCAGCACCTCGCTCGGCTTCGGCACCCAGCCGGACTCGAAGACGCGAGAAGGGCTCGACGTCAAGACGAACGAGCTCGACCTCGCGTCGGGCGCGGCCGGCAACAACGGCCTGCCGCCGGCGCAGGTCGTCAAGCCGGCGAAGGTCGACCTCTGGGACAGCGACTGGGCCGGCGGCCACTACTTCTGGACAGCGATGCCCGTCGACGAGGTCCCCGACCAGGTGATCTCGACGACGCTCGCCGCGCCGACCGCGCCCGGAGACACGACGATCACGGTGGCGAACGGCGCCGGCATCACGGTCGGCGACACGCTGCAGATCGGGCTTCCGCCCGCCGAGACGCGCGTCGTCACCGCGGTCGCGGGCAACCTTGTCACGCTGGGCTCGGCGCTCACCGCGCCGCACGCGCTCACCGATCCCGTCGTCCGACCGACCGGCGGCGTCACCTACGCCGACGTCGAGCTGACGCAGGACGCGTGCGCATCCGGCCGCGTCGGGATGTTCGGCAAGACGAGCGACCCGACCGTCACGGGCCAGGGCGGCACGCCGTACATCTCCGGCCTTTCGCCCGACGGAAAGCTGATGGCCGCGCGGAAGCCCTCGCCGCGCGTGTACGGCCAGCCGCTCGTCTCGTGGCTGCCGCTCGAGAGCGCCGGCCAGTACGAGGTGCAGTGGAGCAAGAAGGCCTACCCGTGGGCCACGGCCGGCTCGAAGATCGCGGAAGGCACGGCGACGACGCTGTCGCTCGCGCCGGGCACCTGGTACTACCGCGTCCGCGGCCTCGACGCGCTGCTGATGGGCACGAAGACCGCGCTGTCGTGGTCGGACCCCGTGCGGCTGGTCGTGACCAAGCCGCAGTTCCGCGTCGTCGGCTAGACGCGCCTCGCCGACCCAGTCGTTCCAAGTAACAGTCTGTTACTTGCTGGTCGAAACGTTGGCACGTCCACGTTTCGGTCGGCGGGTCGGCCTTGTAACAGCCTGTTACATGATCTACGCCCGCTCGAGCAGACGGCGGTCGGAGCGGCGGCGCGCTGCTCGCGCCGTTGCGATGCCCGCGGCGCCGATCAGCAGCAGCGGCCCCGCGACGACGAGGGCGTAGAGCAGGATCTCCAGCTCGCGGACGAGCACCGAGCCGGCGTCGTCGAGCGTGCGGTGCAGGCGGCTCGGCGGCACGGTGGCCTGCTTCGGCGGCGTCGTCAGGCCGACGACGATCCGGGCCAGACGGGCGCTCCGGACAAGCCTCGCGTGCTTGGCGCGCAGGGTCGCAAGGCGCGAGCGGATCGCCGGCGCCTCCTGCGGGCTCGCATCGGCGAGCTCGCGCTCGAGCTGCGCGATCTGCTTCGCTTCGCGGTCGACCCGCCGCGTGACGTCGAGGATGCCCGTGCGCTGCTGCAGGATCGTGCCGAGGTCGGTCAGCCCGTCGAGCTCGGTCTGGATGTTCGCGACCGGGACGCGCAGGACGAGCGTCGCGCCGCCGCGCTGGCCGGCGCTGGTCGCGTAGTCGATCGAGCCGACGTAGCCACCGAGCCCGCGGGTCAGGCTGACCGCGCGCTGGGTCGCACGCGAGAGACCGTCGACGTCGTGGACGCGCAGCCGCAGCGTCGCGTCGTAGCGCTGCAGGCGACCGGCGGTGGGCGCGAGGGCGTTCGCCCGCGACGGCGCCACCGGGCCGAGGCTCCGCGCAGCTCCCGAGCCGATCGCCTTCCGGACGGGAAGTGTCGGATGGAACCCACTCGACGCACCCGACGACTTCGACTCCTTCGAGCCGCCGAGCCCGGTTACGCCGGCGACGACGAACGACGCCAGCAACGCCATCGCGGCAAGCGCGAGCACAAGCCGACGACTCGGCGGCCGGAACGCCGTGCGCGGCTCCGGCGGCTCGAATGCAGCGATCCGCTCGCGCAGCGCCGACGACGCGCCCGGCTTCGACGCCCGGAGCTCCTGCGCGATGCGCTCGAAGTCACCCACGAGCTCAAGCGGCGACACCGGCGTTCACCTCCTTCTCCAACTTCTGCAGAGCGCGGCTCAGGCGCGTCGAGCACGCCGTCGCGCTGATCCCGAGCACCCGCGCCGCGAGCTCGCCGTCCAGCTCCAGCACGATGCGGAGCGCCACGACCTCGCGCTCGGCCGCCGAGAGCCGCGCGAGGGCCTGCTCGAGCTCGGGAGACAGCCCTTCTCCGAACACCGGCCCGGCGTCTTCACGCTGCTCCCCGGCGGCGAAGCGGCCGTCGCGCCGGCGGCGGCGCTCCTCGGCGCGGAAGTGATCGAGGGCGGTCGAGCGTGCCAGCTGGCAGAGCCACGCGCGCGCCGACCCGCGGCGAGGGTCGAACTTGCGCCAGCGCTCCAGCGCGCGGGCGAACGTCTCGGCAGTCAGGTCTTCGGCCAGGGCTCGATCTCCGGTCAGGTAGACGAGGAAGGCGTGCACGTCGTCGAGATGGCGCTCCGCCGCCTCCGCGAATTCGCTTCTCACGGCGTCTATACGCCGCAGCCGGGTCATACGTCACATCATGCGGCGCGAACCGAAGCTTCGTACACGCGGTCGCGGGTGAAGCGGTCGAGCTCGTCGCTCAGCAAATCGGCCGGGTCGGGTGGGTCGCCCGGCGGGAACGGCGCCGGCTCGCCGTCCACCTTCACGCCGACCAACCGGTCGGACGCCTTGTGCTGCAGCTCGACGTCGTGATCGAGCCGCGAGCGGAGCCAGCCCGCGAGCAGGCTCGCCTGCGCGTCGGTGCCCTCGACCTCGATCGTCTTCACCTCCGCGATGCCCGGCCACAGCGACGCGAGCTGCGGACGCCAGCGGCTGGTCCGCGCCCACGCGATGTCGGAGACGACGACGCGGTCGAAGATCTCGGCGAGCTGTGCGTACGGCGCCGGCAGGCCCGGCCACTCGGTCGAGTCGACGATCAGCCGGTCGACCACGTCGACGAGCTGCTCGAACGCCCCATCGCCGAAGGGCGGCAGGCCGCGCCAACGCAAGAAGACCGGTAGGTCGGGCAGGAGCAGCGGCTCGACGACGCTCGCGGGCGCCGCCGCGCGGGAGCCGCAGAGCCGCAGGCGGATCGTCTCGACCGCGATCTCGCGCCCCTCGCCGGCGGGGAAGCGGTCGACCTCGACGCGTGCGTCCAGCGCATCGCCGGCGTCGCAGTCGGGCACGAGCACGATCGTGCGCGACGGGTGCCGCTCGGCGAGGCCCGCGAGCACGTCCTCGGCCGCCTCGACCCACTCGTTCGGCACCCACGCGATGTGGGTCATCACGCTCGTGCGCTGGTACGGCTCGCCGGTGTCCGGGTCGACCCGCAGCCGCGCGAGCTCGCGGTCGATCTGGGAGATCGAGGCTAGTGCCGTCGCCACGACCGACCGTCCCGGCGCAGCAGCTCGTCGGCCGCCGCGGGGCCCCATGTGCCCGCCGCGTAGTTCGGGAACGACGGCCGGTCGCGCTGCCAGAGCGCGATGATCGAGTCGACCAGCGACCACTGCTCCTCGACCTCGTCGGCGCGCGTGAACATGCGCGCGTCCCCGAGCAGGCAGTCGAGCAGGAGCCGCTCGTAGGCCTCGGGGATCCCCTGTCGGAAGGTGCCGCCGTAGAGGAAGTCCATGTGCACGGTCCGGAGCGCCATGCCCTGGCCCGGAACCTTGGCGGCGAACTCGAGCGAGACGCCCTCGTCCGGCTGGATGTGGCAGACGAGCACGTTCGGCTGCAGGCCGTCGTCCTGGATCTCGAACGGCGGATGCGGGGCCCGCTTGAACTCGATCGCGATCGTGGTCTCGCGCCGCGCGAGCCGCTTGCCCGCGCGCACGTAGAACGGCGTGTCGGCCCAGCGCCAGTTGTCGACGTAGAGCTTCGCGGCGACGTAGGTCTCGGTCATCGAGTCCGGCGCGACGCCCTCCTCCTCGCGGTAGCCAGGCACCTCCTGGCCCTCGATGTACCCCGGCCCGTACTGGCCGCGGACGACGTGCTTCGGACCCGGCGTGTGCAGCGAGTGCAGCACCTTCACCTTCTCGTTGCGCACGGAGTCGGCGGCGAAGTCGGCCGGCGGCTCCATCGCCGTCAGCGCAACGAGCTGAAGCAGGTGGTTCTGGAACACGTCGCGGATCGCGCCCGCCTGCTCGTAGAAGCCGGCGCGGCCCTCGATCCCGATCGACTCGGCGACCGTGATCTGCACGTGGTCGACGAACTGCCGGTTCCAGATCGGCTCGAAGATGCCGTTCGCGAACCGCAGCGCGAGCAGGTTCTGGACGGTCTCCTTGCCGAGGTAGTGGTCGATCCGGAAGATCTCGCTCTCGTCGAAATGCTCCTGGATCTGCTGGTTGAGCTCCTTGGCCGAGGCGAGGTCCCGGCCGAACGGCTTCTCGACGATGATCCGCGTCCAGCCCTCGCTCGAGCGGCGCTCGCCGATCTCGCGGATGAGCGTCGCGATCGCGTCGGGCGGGACGGCGAGGTAGTAGACGCGGTTGCCGGCGGTGCCGCGCTGCTCGTCGAGCTCGTTGAGCACCGCCGCCACGCGGTCCTGGCCGCCGTCGTTCGCGAAGTCGGTGGTGACGTAGCGCATCCCCTCGGCCAGCCAGTCCCACGTCTCCTCGTTGAAGTCGTCGCGGCCGAACTCCTGGACGGCGCGCTTCATCCGCTCGCGGAACTCGTCGTCGCTCTCCTCGCTGCGGGCCGCGCCGACGACCCCGAACCGCTCGGGTAGGAGCCGCCGCAGCGCTAGCGAGTAGAGCGCCGGGAAGAGCTTTCGCCGGGTGAGGTCGCCGGAGGCGCCGAAGATGACGAGCACGCACGGGTCGGGAACGCGCCGGATCTGCAGGCCCTCGAGCAGCGGGTTCTGCTGCTGCTGCTGCTGCTGTGTCGTCGGCTCGGCCGTCTCGGTCATTGCTCCGGGCTCTTCTCGAGGTGGCCGCCGAACGCCTTGCGCATGGCGGAGAGGACCCGGTTGCCCCAGTCGGCCTCGCCGCGCGACGCGAAGCGGTCGAACAGCGACGCGGCCAGCACCGGCGCCGGGACGCCCGTCTCCACTGCCGCCTGCACCGTCCAGCGGCCCTCGCCGGAGTCGCTCACGCGGCCGGCGTAGTCGTCGAGGTTGGGCGACTCGTGCAGCGCCTGGGCGCTCAGGTCGAGCAGCCACGACGCGACGACAGAGCCGCGGCGCCACAACTCGGCGATCGCGGCGACGTCGAGCTCGTACTGGTAGTGATCCGGGTCGCGAAGCGGCGTCGTCTCGGCGTCGGTCTCCTGCGCGTGCAACCCGATGTTGGCGTGCTTGAGGACGCTCATGCCCTCGGCGTAGGCCTGCATCAGGCCGTACTCGATCCCGTTGTGGACCATCTTCACGAAGTGGCCCGCCCCGGTCGGGCCGCAGTGCAGCCAGCCTTGCTCCTCCGGCGACGGCGCGCCCTCGCGACCGGGCGTGCGCGGCGCCGCCTCGACGCCGGGCGCGAGCACCTCGAACACCGGCTCGAGCCGCTGCACAGCCTCGTCGTCGCCGCCGACCATCAGGCAGTAGCCGCGGGCGAGGCCGAACACGCCGCCGCTGACGCCGACGTCGACGTAGTGGATGCCGCGCTCACGCAGCTCCTTCTGGCGGCGCAGGTCGTCCACGTAGTACGAGTTCCCGCCGTCGACGATCGTGTCGCCCTCTTCGAGGTGCGGCGCGAACTGGGAGACGACCGAGTCGACGATCCCGGCCGGCACCATCAGCCAGACCGAGCGCGGGGCGTCGAGCTGCTGGACGAGCTCCTCCGGTGTCGACGCGGTCGAGTCGACGTTCGGGTCGAAGGTCTTGATCTCGTGGCCCGCGGCGTCGAGGCGCTTCGTCATGTTCGCGCCCATGCGGCCGAGGCCGACCATCCCTAGCTGCACTACAGGTCCTCCAGTCTCACGCGGATGATGCGCCGCCCGCGCTCCTCGAGCGACGCGAGGTCGCCCGCGGCCTGCGCATGGATGAAGCGGCGGAAGCCGAAGTCGCGCCCGGGGATCGGGAGCTCGTCGCCTGCTTCGTCGACCACCTGGACGAAGCGGCCGGTGTTCGGGCCGCCCTTGTGCAGCTGGCCGGTCGAGTGCAGGTACCGCGGGCCGATGCCGTGCGTGACGACGCAGCCCGTCTCGCGGGCGCGGGCGATCAGCGGCTCGAGCTCGGCCTCACGGGCCGGGTCGACAAAGGCCTGGATCGCCACGTAGTCGCCCGGCTCCGCCCCTCCGAGCAGCTCGTCGAGCGACCCGCGCGGCTCGACGTCGGGCTCGCCTCCGGCCGCCAGCACCTCGTTCGTCTTGTCCTTCGCCGCCTGCACGTTCGGCTGGTCGAACGGGTTGATCCCCAGGATCGAGCCCGCGACGGCGGTGGCGAACTCCCAGCGGTAGAACTCCTGCCCGAGCTCGTACGGCGCCGGCAGCCGCACCTCGGGCGCCTGTCGGTCGGGGCCGTCGGGCGACTCCTCCGGCGCGGGGATCAGCCCTTTGCCGTCCTTGCCGGTCGACTCTGCGAGCAGCTGCTCGGCCCAGAGGCCGAAGCCGCCGGTGTTCGGGTTGATCGTGATCTTGTCGCGGCCTTCGGCCCAGCCGGTACCCAGCTCCAGGCCGAGCTCGAGCCCCGGGTTCCCCTCGGCGAGCCGGCATGCCTCCATCGCCTCGTCGACCCGCTCCACCAGGCGCTCGAGGTCGATGCCCATCAGCACGGCAGGGACCATCCCGAACATCGACAGCGCCGAGTAGCGCCCGCCGATCGTCGGCTCGCCGTCGAAGACGGCGTTGAACCCGCGCTCGCGCGCGAGCGACTCCAGCTCGGAGCCGGGATCGGTGATCGCGACGAAGAACTCGCCGCGGCCGCCGTTCTGCTCCCAGAACCAGTCGAGGTGGCAGCGTGTCTCGAGCGTCGTGCCTGACTTCGAGGCGACCAGGAACATCGTCGCGTCGAGGTCGAGGCCGTCGGTCAGGAGGCGGATCGCGGCAGGGTGCGTCGTGTCGAGGACGTGGAAGCCCGGCGCGCCGAACGTGAGGCGCAACACCTCGGGCGCCAGGCTCGAGCCGCCCATGCCGAGCAGCACGAACGTGTCGATCTGCCCCGGCGCGGTGACGTCCTCCGCGAACTGCTGCAGCTCGCCGAGCCGTTCGCGCAGTCGCAGCGGCTCGTCCAGCCAGCCCAGCCACTTCGCTTCGTCGCCGCCGGTCCAGACCGTCGGGTCGCGCGCCCAGATCCGCTCGACGAGGCGATCCTCGCTCACGCGACCTCCTCGAGGAACGGGAGCACGAGCTCGTCGAACTCGCGCGGCCGCT
>DASSQG010000191.1:0-2133 GCA_035702625.1 Gaiellaceae bacterium
GTGCGGCGGCCGCTGCGAGCTGGATCAGCCACATGCCGACGAGCAGCATGTACGTGATCGCCGGCAGCGCGATCAGGAAGAGCGCCGCCATGATCGAGGCCGTCGACGGCAGGCCCGGGACGGCGTGAACGGCCGGTCCCAGCAGCAGGCCGACGACCAGCGTCGCGATCAAGTGCACGGTGCCGCCGCGGAAGCTCCTCGGCGCCAGCTTCGGCAGTCGCAGCGCGATCCACGCGGCGATCGCTCCGGCACCGAGCACGAACAGCAGCAAGAACGTTTCCTTCCCCATCCCCGCGCGGAGTATGACGGGTCCTCGGCGAAAACCCACACCGCCGCAAGGATGGTTCGCTCCAGCCGAACGGCTAGCGGAAGAGATCCCGCTCGGCCGGCATCACGAGCTCGCGGGCCGTGCCGTCGCCGCGCGCGTCGACGCCGCTGATCACGGCCGCCGGGACGCCCGCCGTCTTGCCCATCGCGAGCTCGGCGGCACCCGCGAGCTCGTCTGCGACTGCGATCACCGTCGCGTGCAGCTCGTACCCGGCGCGGTCGCGGACGCCCTTCAGGTCGAGCAGCGGCCGGATCCCGGCGACGCCGATCGCGACGTCGGTCGTCCCTTGCCGCCACGCACGGCCGAAGGAATCGCTGACGATCACCCCCACCTCGGCGCCGGTCAGCTCGCGCACCCGCTGGCGCAGTCGCGCCGCGGACGCGTCCGGGTCCTCGGGCAGCAGCACGACCGTGCCGGCGCCCCGCGCGTTCGACGAGTCGACCCCGGCCGACGCGCAGACGAAGCCGTGCCGCGTCTCGGAGATGACGAGCGGCGGCCGGCTGCGGACGACCCGCGCCGACTCGCGCAGGATCACCTCGTGGCGCCGCGCGTCCTCGCCGCCCGCAAGCTCCCGCGCCCGCTCCGACGGCTCGACATCGTCGAGGCGCACGACGCGGCCCTCGGCCTTCGAGACTGCTTTCTGAGCGACCACGAGCACGTCGCCGTCTTGGAGCCTGACACGCTCGGCGATCAGCGCCGCAAGGTCGTCGCCCTCGCCGATCTCCGGCAGCCCGACCACGGGGCTGATCGCAATCACGGCAGGCCGGTGAGGCGCAGGCCCGCGTGCACGCCGAGCTGCCTGTTCACGTTCAGGATCACGGCGGTCATGCCCTCGAGCGCGCGGGAGTTGGCGAGCGGCCCGCAGTCGACCGCGCGGCCGCCCACCAGCCGGCCGGCCAGCTCGAGCGCCGGCTCCTTCGCGCGCGGGTCGTCGCCGCAGATGAGCGCGTCCTGGTCGGGCGGCTCCGACCCGGAGAGGTCGATCGCCGACACGGTCTGCAGGCCGGACGCGACGGGCGCGCGCACCAGCCGCGCGAGCGTCTCGGCCAGGGAGCCCTCGTCCAGCCCGGGCACGATCCCGATGTCGGTGAAGCGGAGGTCGCTCGCGACGCAGAGCACCGGTGTGTCGCCGATCGCGTCCGCGAGCGTCGAGCCGGTCTCGAGCGCCGCGTTGGATTTCGTCGCCAGCACGACCAGGTCGACGCCGCGGACGACGTCGTCGTTGGCGCCTCCCTCCACCCCGAGCTCGAGCGCCCGTTCCTTGGCGCGCTGCTCCTCGCGCGAGCCGATCCAGACCTCCTCGCCGATCAGGTGCAGCCGCTTCGCGAGCGCGCGGCCGAACTGGCCGGTGCCGCCGACGATCGCGACCTTCACCGCAGCGCCCCCGCCGTCTCGAGGACCGCCTCGGCGACGCGGCGGCGCCCGTCGGCGTCGTCCATCAGCGTGCGGGTGACGATCGTCCTGATGCCTGCCTCCTCCTCAGCGTCGGCCTCGTCGATCACGAGCGCGTCGATGAGGCCTTTGTAACAGTCTGTTACTTGCTGCGGGGCCGCGCCGCCGCGCAGTCGCCGCAGCATCCGGGCCGCCGGGCCGCGGACGGCCTCGCCGCCGATCAGCGGACTGACCGCGACGGCGGGCGCGCGCCGGCGCTCGATCGCCTCGCGGATCGCGCCGACGGCCAGGATCGGGCCGATGCTGACGAACGGGTTGCTCGGCGCGATCGCGATCAAATCGGCCGTCTCCAGCGCCTCGACCACGCCCGGCGCCGGTGCTGCGGCCTCGGCGCCTTCGAACCGCACGCCGTC
>DASSQG010000192.1:0-19179 GCA_035702625.1 Gaiellaceae bacterium
GGAAGGTCATCGACGAGCAGATGGTCTCGAAGGTGCTGAAGGCGCTGACCGGCGGCGGCACGCAGATGCCGAAGAACTGGAACCGGCGCTTCAAGCACAACCGGGACAAGATGAAGACCGGCGACATCTTCGAGCTCGCCGAGGTGGTGCGGAACCTCTCGCTTCGCGACCACGAGAAGGGGCTCTCGACGGGTGAGAAGCAGATGTTCGTGAAGGCGAAGAAGATCCTCGCCAGCGAGCTGATGTACGCCAAGGACATGGACGAGGACGAGGCGGCCGAATGGCTCGACGGCGTCCTCGCCCGCGGCGGCAAGAAGAAGACGACCGCGAAGGTCGCAGCCACCGCGTAACTTCTGAGTGTGTCGGTCTGGGCCGTTCTCGCTGCGGCAGGTCGCGGCGAGCGGCTCGGATCCGACCGTCCGAAGGCCTTCGCCCGCCTCGGCGCGCGGCCCCTGCTGGCCGAGTCGCTCGAGCGGCTCGAAGGGTCGGACTGGATCGACCAGATCGTGATCGCGGCTCCTCCGGACTGGGAGGAGCCGTCGATCCTCGTGGCCGAGGAGATCGCGGCAACGAAGGTGAGCTCGGCCGTCCGGGGCGGCGACTCACGGTCGGAGTCGGTGCGGCTCGCGCTCCTCGAGGTGCCGGAGGACGCCGCCGTCGTGCTCGTGCACGACGCCGCACGCCCGCTGCTGCCCGACGAGGTGATCGAGCGCGTGCTGGCGCCGCTCTCCGAAGGGTGGGAGGGCGTGGTGCCTGCCCTGCGCGTCTCCGACACGGTCAAGCGCGTCGACGGCGACCAGGTGGTCGAGACGCTGCGGCGGGACGACCTCGTCGCGGTACAGACGCCGCAGGCCTTCCTGGCGGAGACGCTCCGCCGCGCCGTCGCCGGCGACGTGTCCGAGGCGACCGACTGCGCCTCGCTCGTCGAGGCGGGCGGCGGGCGCGTCAAATGGGTGGACGGCGACCCGCGGCTCCTGAAGGTGACGGACGCCGCCGACCTCGCGCTCGTCGAGACCTGGCTGGACGACGAATGAGCGCCGGCCACGTCGTCCTGCTCGCCGTCGGGACGGCCTTCGCCGTCGTCGGCATCGCCTGGGTGGTGCGCACGGCGCGGAAGGTGCGCAGGCGCGACGACGCGCCGCGGGTGCTCTGGGTGCTGGTCGTCGAGCGCGGCGCAGCCTGGATCGTGATCGGCCTGGCCTTCGCGTTCGGCGCGTTCGGGTCGACCTCGATCGGGCGCTGGTTCTTCCTCGGCGGCTGCGCGCTCTTCGTCGTCGAAGGAGTCGTCTGGCGGGCGCTCCTGCCGAAGCTCGCCGCGGGGCTCGACCTCGACGACCTGCGGTGATCGTCGACTACCACCTGCACCTGCGCGACTCGCGGGAGCGGATCGCGCACACCGCGGACGGGGTCGAGCCGTTCGTCGAGACCGCGGCCGAGCGCGGCGTCGACGAGCTCGGCTTCACCGAGCACGTCTACTACTTCCGCCAGACACGAGCGCTCTGGGAGCTGCCGTACCAGACCGAGCGCTGCGTCTACGACCTGGACGCATACGTCGAGGCGATCCTCGAGGCGAAGCGCCGCGGCCTGCCGGTCAAGCTCGGGGTCGAGGTCGACTACGTCGGCGGGCGCCAGGACGAGCTGGCGGCGATCCTCGAGCCGTACCCGTGGGACTACCTGCTCGGCTCTGTGCACTGGCTCGACGGGCTCGCCGTCGACTCATCGCCGGACGCAGGCGTCTGGGTCGAGTGGCCCGTCGCCAAAGTTTGGCGCCGGTACTTCGAGGCGCTGGCCGAGCTCGCCGCGAGCGGCCACGTCGACGTGCTCGCGCACCCGGACCTGGCGAAGATCTTTGGCCGCAGGCCCGAGCGGATCGAGTATCCGCCGCTCGCCGGCGTCGCGCTCGAGATCTCGACGAACGGCCGCTACAAGCCGATCGGCGAGCTCTATCCCGACCCGGAGCTCCTCGCGGCGGCCGGGCTGCCGATCACGCTCGCCTCCGACGCGCACGTGCCGCAGAACGTCGGGCGGGACTTCGAGCTCGCGCTCGACCTCGCGCGTGCGGCAGGCTACGAGACCGTGACCGTGTTCGAAGGGCGCACCGCGCGGCAGGAGCTGCTGGGATGAGGCGTCGCTTGCGATGCCGACTTCAGGACGCGCAGGCTTTGCTCGTGCGTCCGTCTGAACTGACCGGTCGATGCGCAGGGAGTCGAAGGGCAGAGGCATGAGGGTCGGGTTGGGTGTGGACGCGCACGCGCTGGCCGAGGGCGTGCCACTCGTGCTCGGCGGCGTCGAGCTCGACTCGCCGCGAGGCCTCGCGGGCCATTCCGACGGCGACGTGATCGCCCACGCCTTGATCGACGCCGTGCTCGGGGCTGCCGGGCTCGGGGACATCGGCTCGCTCTTTCCCTCCGGCGCCGCGGAGTGGGAGGGAGCCTCGTCGCTCGACCTGCTCTCCCGCGCCTACGTGCAGGTGCTCGACGCGGGCTTCCAGCTCGAGAACGCGGACTGCGTGCTGGTGGGCGAAGAGCCGTGTATCGCCCCGGTGCGCGACCAGATGCGGGCGCGGCTGGCCGAGGCGATGGGCGTCGAGCCGGCCCGCGTGAACGTCCGCGCGACCACCACCGACAGGCTCGGCTTCACCGGCCGCGGCGAGGGTCTGGCCGCGCTGGCGGTCGCGCTGCTGACGTGAAGATCGTCCAGGTCGACCCCGAGATCCGCGGCAGCGAGTCGTTCGCCCAGCTGCGCCGCGCCTGGCCCGAGATCGTCTTCCACGACGAGATCTCGAACGCGAACTGGGGCCGCCTCTACGAGGAGCGGCCCGAGTTCCAGTTCGCGCTCGTCGACGGCGACCGCGTGCTCGCGGAGGGCAACTCGCTCCCGGTCGCCGGGATGCCGGCTACCTGGCGCGACGCGCTCCGCGACGGCTTCGACCGGTCCGAGCCGGACCGCCTCTGCGCGCTCGCGATCCTGATCGACCCGGATGCGCACGGCCGCGGGCTCTCGCGGCTGATGCTCGAGCACATGCGCGGGCTCGGCGCGGCGCGAGGCTGGGACCTCGTCGCGCCCGTGCGCCCGACGCTCAAGCACCGGTATCCGCTCGCCCCGATCGAGCGCTACATGCACTGGCGCCGCGAGGACGGACAGCTCTTCGACCCGTGGCTGCGCTCGCACGAGCGGCTGGGCGCGGAGCTCGTCGGCGTCGCGCCGGACTCGCTCGTCTCGGAGGGGACGGTCGCCGAGCTCGAGGAGTGGTGCGGGCTCGAGTTCCCCGAGAGCGGCAGCTACGTGGTCGAGGGGGCGCTCGTCCCGGTCGAGATCGACCGGGAGTCCGACCGCGGCAGCTACCGCGAGCCGAACGTCTGGATGCGCCACCCGTCGGGCTGAGAACCGAAGCGGCGACCCCTCCGTACCCCGGGGCGACAACCCCGAGAGGAGGGTCATGAGCTTCACGAAGAAAGCGTTTCTGGCCGCCGTGCTCGTCGCGGCCGCGGTGTTCGTCGCCGCGGCGGCAGCCGACCACGGCGGCGACGGCGGGCGCGGAGACCATCACGGCCACCGTCAGCGCGTCCTCCAGCAGCAGCTCGTCGGGAGCATCCTGAGCGACCCGCCGATCCACGGCGTGGTGCGCGGCGGGCTTCCGTGGCAGGGCGGCGGCGATGCGAGCCTCGGCAAGAACGGCCGTTTCGAAGCTCGGATCCGCGGCCTCGTCATCCCGAGCATGGGCAACCCGGGCCCGGTGACGACGATCACGATCTCGCTCTACTGCGCGCCGGACTCGAACGCGACCGCGGTGTTCACGACCGACCCGGTGCCGCTGTCGTCGCACGGGAACGCCTACGTGCGCCAGCACGTGACCGCGCCGGCACGGTGCCTCGCACCGGTGCTGCTCGTGCACCCGAACGGCGGCGCCGCGGCGTACATCGGGGCGACCGGCTTCACCGGCTAGACGGAGGGGAGGCTGACGAGCTCGTCCTCGACAAGGACGAGCTCGTCGCGCTCGAGCGAGCGCACGGCGTCGGCGTCCAGCGCGGCGAGCGGGCGCGGGCTCTCGGCCACGAGCCGCAGAGTCTGCGCCCGCCGCTGCCGGAAGGAGCCCTCGAAGCGACTCTGCCTGCGGAGCGGCTCGTAGCGCCGACCGCGCGACGGGCACGAGGCGGCGAGCGGGCAGACCTCGCAGCGCGGGATCCGCGCGATGCAGACGGTGGCACCGAGATCCATCAGCGCCTGCGCGCAGGTGTGGTCGAACCGCTCGCCCGTTCGCTCCTGGACGCGGCGCACGTTCACGTCGATGGGCAACACGTCGCGGCCGAGCGCGAAGCACGCGACGGCCGCCGCCGTGTACGGGCCGACGCCGGGCAACTCGGTCAGGTCGTCCGGCCAGCCGCGCTCGACGACGACGCGCGCCGCGCGCTGCAGGCTGACCGCGCGGCGGTTGTAGCCGAGCCCCTGCCACTCGCGGATCACGTCCGCGCTCGGCGCCGCCGCCAGCGCCGCGGGAGTCGGCCAGCGCTCGAGCCAAGCGTCCCAGCGGGGCGCGACGCGCGCCGCCTGGGTCTGCTGGAGCATCACCTCCGAGACGAGGATCGCGTACGGGTCGCGCGTCCTGCGCCAGGGGAGGTCGCGGCCGTGCTCGTCGAACCAGGCGAGGAGCAGCTCCTGCATGGCGGCGATGCTAGACATGGCAACGGCCGCTCGAGGCTTCGTGACTATTGACACACACAGGCCTCGGTGGGATGATCGCCGGGCAAGCAGCGAAGGAGCTCTGTGTCGGCTCGTGGGATCGTTGCTGCGGCACTCTCTCTGACCCGTAGGCGGGCGCTTTCGTGCCTCGACTCCGGCTTCGCTGCACCCGGCGGCCCTCACGGCCGTGGACCGTCAGGAAGGGGAGAAGAGGGATGACCGTCAAGCGCGCCTGGCTGGTGCTGCTGCTGCTCGCATACTCGAGCCTCATGTTCTTCGTCTCGGCGGCAGGCGGCGTGATCGTCGTCAGCGTCGGACCGAACATCAACGTCTCGGCGGCAGCGGGTAACCAGGCCGAGGCCACGATCGCGGTCAACCCGACCAACACGCAGAACGTCTTCGAGGCCTCGAACCCGGGCTCGTCGGCGGCCGTCTCGACCAACGGCGGCACCAGCTGGACGCGCTTCCAGGTCGGCGGCTCCAACGGGCTGCCGTCCTCGTGCTGCGACAACGTCGCCGTCTTCGACCGGTTCGGGAATCTCTTCCTCGTCTTCATCAACGGCGCGACCAACGAGATCGACCTCGCCCTCAGCACCAATGGCGGCCAACCCGGCTCCTTCTCCTTGTTGCAGGTGATCGACACCGGCCCCAACATCGACCAGCCGACCGTCGCCGTCGGCGCCGGCAGCGTCTGGGTCACCTGGAACAACAACAACACGATCATGGCTCGCGGCGCGCAGGTGACCGGCCTCGGCGCAGTCGGGACGTTCACCGCTGCTCAGGCGGCACCAGGCTCGAACGGCGTCACCGGCCAGTTCGGCGACATCACCATCGGCCCGGCCGGCCAGGTGAGCGTCTGCTATCAGAGCAACAGCCAGATCTTCGTCAATACCGACGGCGACGGACTGGGTGCCGGCGGCTTCGGCTCGCAGGTGACGGTCACGAACACGAACGTCGTCAAGTTCGACTTCCTGCCGGCGCAGTCCGGGCGCTCGGTCGACGCCGAGTGCGGGCTCGCCTACGACTCGAGCGGCGGCCCGAACAACGGCCGCCTGTACATGGTCTACACCGACGAGCAGCCGGACGAGAGCCAGAACATGGACATCCTCTTGCGCTCCTCGAACAACAACGGCGCCAATTGGTCGGCGCCGCTCAGGGTGAACGACGACGCCGGGACGAACAGCCAGTTCCTTCCTCACCTCGCGGTCGACCAGTCGACCGGCTTCCTCGCCGTGACCTGGCACGACGCCCGCAACGACAGTGGCTCCGGGCCGGGAGACACGGACGGCACCGCCAATGACGACGCGCAGTTCTGGGGCGCCTTCTCGACCGACGGCGGCGCAACCTTCCGCCCGAACTTCCAGATCTCGACCGGCACCTCGAACGACGACGACGCGGCCAGCGGGGTCGATTACGGCGATTACACCTGGTCGAGCTTCGTCAACGGCCTGCTCTACCCGGCCTGGGCCGACAACTCGAACTCGACCGGAGACAACCCGGCCGGCGCGCTCTCGACCTTCGACATCTACACGTCCAGGATCCACATCTTCGACGACCAGCCGCCGGTGGTCACCGTTCAGAACGCCTCCGGTAACGAGGGCGCCGCGATCCCGATCACCGGGACGGCGACCGACCCGGACGGCGATCCGCTGACGACGACGTGGACGGTCGCGCCGGCATCAGGGGTCGATCCAGGAGCAACCTGCACGATCGCGGCGCCGGCGTCGCTCTCGACGACCGTCAGCTGCACCGACGACGGCACGTACACCCTCACCCTGACCGCGAGCGACGGGATCAACACGCCGGTCAGCGCGACTGGGACACTCACGGTGGCGAACGTTCCGGCGAACGTCTCGATCAGCTCGCCGACGAGCGGGCAGATCTTCCAGCTCGGCGACACGGTCAACGTCGTCGCGCCGTTCAGCGACCCCGGCACGAACGACACACACACCTGCGCGATCGCCTGGGGCGACGCGACGACAACCGTGGGCACGGTCGTCGAGTCGGCCGGCGCCGGCACCTGCAGCGGCTCGCACGTCTACTCGCTCCACGGCCCGAAGACGATCACGGTCGCGGTCACCGACGACGACGGTGGAACGGGCACCGCCACCGTGACGATCGACATCAATGCGCCGCCCGACTGCTCGACGGTGGCGCCCGACCAGTCATCGCTCTGGCCGCCCAACCACACGCTGCGCCTGGTGACGCTCTCGGGCGCCACCGATCCCGACGGCGACCCGGTCACGTTAACGGTCACCGCGGTCACGCAGGACGAGCCGTTGAACGGACAGGGCGACGGCGATACGTCGCCGGACGCGGTTCTTGCGCCGCAGAGCGACCAAGTGCTCATCCGCGCCGAGCGGGCCGGCCCCGGCGACGGCCGCGTCTACCGGATCTCCTTCGGCGGCTCCGACGGGCGCGGGGGCTTCTGCACCGGGCAGGTGCACGTCGATGTCCCGCACGACCAGTCGGGCCGGCCCGCGGTCGACTCCGGCCTGGTGGTGAACTCGCTGGGTTGATGCACGTCGAGCCAACGTTTCCGTTCGGAAGTCGGGTGGTACCGTCCGGCTGCACCCGCAACCGGGCAAGCTTCTCCTTGGAGGTGGCGGGAAGATGAGGATCACGATGACCCGGGGAGCCATCGCGGCCCTGCTGATCGTCGTGCTGGTCGCGGTCGGCTTGTCGGCGAGCCTCGCGTTCGGAGACTCGCACCGAGGATCTGCCGTCTCGGTCGGCCTGCGCGCCAAGCTCCAAACGCGGGCCAAGGGGACGGCAAGCGGGATGTTCGTCGCGACGCTGCGGGGCCAGAGCCTGCGCTGGTCGCTGGCCTACAAGAAGCCGGGCGCGGCCAGTTTGAGCGCGCTGATCCGCGCGAAGAACGGCCGCGCGGCGAAGCTCTGCGGCAGCTGCGGACGCCTCGTGCGGGGCAGTCTCCGCCTGAGCCCGGCCGTCGCGCGAGCGGCGACGCGGGGGAGGGCGCGAGTCGAGCTGCGCGTCCGCGCCGCCGCTGCTCCCTCCCTGCTCGGGCCGATCACGGTCGAGCAGGTCCCCGTCTTGACGATCACGTCGCCGAAGGCGGGTCAGACGGTGCATCTGCCGACGCAGGTCAGCTACTCCACCGGCTCGATCGAGGTCAGGCAGGACTCGGGGATGCAACTCGAGGTCTACGTAGCCAACCGGGACGGCACCCACGTTCGGATTCCGCTCGCCGAGTCCAGCGGAACGGTGACGCTTCCCGACGTCAAGAGCGCCTACCTCGTCGGCCATCGCAACCTGACGTTCAGGCTGCTCGACGCCGAGGGCGTGCCGCTGCCGAATCCGGAGGCGGCGGTCGTCGTGCGCGACCTGACGATCGAGGGCACGAAGGGCGGCTGACATGTGGCGGTTCGGGCCGCTGCTCGTCGCTCTGGCCGCATCCGGCCTCGCGGCCGGGGCGTGGGCCGCGCGTGCCGAGTTCGACGTCGCCGCCACGCTCGGCTGGCAGCAGGTCGTGCCGAAGCCGAGCCATCCGGTGAAAGGAGCCGGCGGCTCGCTCAGCGGTAGCCTCGACCACCAGGCCCGCGAGCTGAACTGGAAGCTCGTCTATCGAGGCCTCAGCGGACGACCGACTCGAGCCGAGATCCACGTCGGCAAGCTCGGCCGGCAGGGACCGCTGTTGCTCGGCTTGTGCGGCCCCAGGGTCGCGAAGGCGCGCGTCTGCAGGTCGGGGCTGAAGGGGACCAAGACCGTCTCCACGTCGGCCGTCTTGACGCTGGAGGCCGGCAACACCTACGTGCAGCTCTACACCCGCCGGAACCCAAAGGGAGAGCTGCGCGGCCAGATTCTGATCAAGCGCTAGCCGTCGACCAGCAGCCCGTTCAGCGGGCCGAGCATGCCCTTCGTGCGGCGCGAGATTCGCGGCAGCAGGCGCAGCTTCTGCGTGCCGTGGCCGTCGCGCCGCGCGCGCTCGAGCTGCTCCTCGGCCAGCGGGCGCCAGCGCTCGTCGACGATCTGCGCGGGCTCGCCCTCCAGCTCGCCAGGATCGCATTCGAGGTGCTCCGCCCACAGCCGGACACGCGTCTCGCGGGCCAGCCACGGGTCGTGCGTGACGACGTTCATCTCGGTGTCGTTGAAGAGCGAATGCTCGTTCAGGTTCGCAGAGCCGATCGTCAGCCAGCGGTCGTCGACGATGCCGATCTTCGCGTGGACGTACACGGGCTTGCCGCTCGGCCCCGCCTGCCACAGCGTGCAGGCGAGGAAGCGGCCGGCGCCGTCGTCGGCGTCGACCAGGACGCCCAGCTGCCCGCGCGTGTCCTCTTGCCCGTTCTTGGCCTTCGCGGGGAGCAGGACGACGAGGCGAAAGTCGTCGCTTGGCGGGTGGCGCAGCTTGTCCGCGAGCACGCGCACGAGCTCGGGCGACCAGAGGAACTGGCTCTCGAGGTAGATCAGGCGCTCGGCCGACCGGAACGCGCGTAGGTAGCTCTCGAGGATCGAGAAGTCGCCGTGCGGGAGCCGGTCGTAGACGCCGTTCGGGACCGTCCGGACGACCTGCAGCTCGACGTCGCCCTGCTCGCCGGGCTCGGCTCCCGGCAGCTCCTCGCCGGTCACCTCCGCCCAGCGCATCGCGAAGTGCGACGCGACGTCGGCCACCGCCGGGCCTTCGATGCGCGAGGCAGCGTCGTGCCAGCCAAGGGCGCCGCGGGCGGGATGCGCCGAGTCGTCACGGCGGTCGCCGCCGAGCAGGCTGAGGTCGATCCCGCCGACGAACGCAAGCTCGCCGTCGACGATCGCGAGCTTCTCGTGGTGGCAGTGCATCGGCCGCTCGCGCGCGTCGAGCTCGTGCCGGATGCGCGTGCCCGCCGACAGCTGCTCGCGGCTCTCCCGCACCTCACGCCGGTCCGGGTGGAACAGCGGGAGCGGCGCGCCCGCCCACTGGAGCACGCGCACGTCGACGCGCTCCGCCGTCTCGGCGAGGAGCTCCCGCAGCGTCGTGCCCTCGAGCTCGAGCTCCGGACTGAAGTGCCAGCCCGCGAGGTGCACGTGCGACCGCGCGCCGC
The DNA here is from genome assembly GCA_035702625.1 of Gaiellaceae bacterium. GTDB lineage: Bacteria > Actinomycetota > Thermoleophilia > Gaiellales > Gaiellaceae > AC-32. The sequence goes on from DASSQG010000192.1 coordinate 9,717, forward strand.
GGATCGCCTCGACCAGCCTCGGAAACGCCGACGCGCCGTCCACGTGCAGCTCGACCCGGTTCCCCGGACGCGGCGGCGGCGCGGCGGCCCAGCCGCCGGGCGGAGCGTCGAGCGCCGCCAGTCTCCCGGCCCGCCTGAGGCGGCGCCGGTGGTGCCGGAGGACGGTCCGCTCGAGGCGCTCGCCGACGGCTTGGTCGAGTCGTTCCAGGTCCACGGCGATACGCATACCCACTCGCTAGGCTCCGCGCACCCGTGTGCTTCGACCTCGACTCCGCGCCGCCGGTCCCCGTCATCTCAGGCGCTGCCGTCTCGCACGACGACCTCGTGCTCGAGGCGAGCGACGGCAACCGGTTCGCGGCGTTTCTCGCGAGGCCCGAGGAGCACGCGGAGACGGGCGTCGTGATCCTGCCCGACGTGCGGGGGCTCTACCGCTTCTACGAGGAGCTCGCCCTCCGCTTCGCCGAGCGCGGCTACGCGGCGCTCGCCTTCGACTACTTCGGGCGCACGGCCGGCGCCGAGAAGCGCGGCGAGGACTTCGACCGCCAGCCGCACGTGCAGGCGGTCACGCCCGAGCAGATCCAGCTCGACGTCCGGGCCGCCGTCGAGCACCTGCGCGCGCTCGGCGTTCACAAGGTGTTCACCGTTGGCTTCTGCATGGGCGGGCGGCACTCGTGGCTCGCGGCGGCCGGCGGCCACGCGCTCGCCGGCGCGGTCGGCTTCTACGGGCGGCCCGGCGTCTCGCAGGACGGCGGTCCGGGGCCCGAGCAGCTCGCCTCCCGGATGGAGGCGCCGATCCTCGCGCTCCAGGCCGGCGCCGACGGGAACATCCTGCCCGAGAACAACGAGGCGTTCGAAGGGGCGCTCTCGGACGCGGGCGTCGAGCACGAGCTCGTGGTCTACGAGGGCGCGCCGCACAGCTTCTTCGACCGCAAGCAGGAGGAGTTCGCGGCCGCTTCGGACGACGCGTGGCAGCGGACGCTCGACTTCGTCGACCGGCACTCGTGATCCGCGAGGCACGGCCGGACGAAGCGCCGACGCTCGCGGCGATTCAACGTGACGCGTCGCTCGCAGCCCTCGGGCACATCTTTCCGCCCGAGCTGTACCCGTACCCGATGGACGAGGTCACCGAGCGCTGGGCGGAGGCGCTCGCGGACGACGAGGTCGCCGTCTTCGTCTACGAGGACGGCGCGGCAGTCGGGGTCGCCGGCGCGCGCGCCGAATGGCTCGACGGGCTGTACGTCCTCCCCGAGTGGTGGAGTCGCGGCGTCGGGCGCGCGCTGCACGACCACGTCCTCGACCACCTGCGCGCCGGCGGCTCGATGCAGTGCCACCTGTGGGCGCTGGAAGACAACGACCGCGCGCGCCATTTCTACGAGCGGCTCGGCTGGCACGAGGACGGGACGAGCCGCGTCGTGCCGTTCCCGCCGAACCCGACCGACCTCGGCTACACGATCGAGCTCTAGACCGAGTATGGATTTGGCAGGGCCGTCCAGAGCACGACGGCCTCCTCGGTCTCGGACGGGTTGCGCCACGTGTGCGGATCGCGCGGCGAGTACGTGAGCGTGTCGCCTTCCGCCAGCTCGTGCACCTCGTCGCGCACGCGCAGCTCGAGCGAGCCGCGCAGCACGTAGACGAGCTCGACGTCGGCCGGCAGCGTGTAGAGCTCGTCGCCGGCGCTGCCGCCGGGCGGGATGTGCGACTCGGTCACGTGGAAGCGCCGCTCGTGCCCGGAGCTGAGGAGCAGGTGCTCGGCGTCGCCCATCGCGAGCGAGCGGCGAGCCTGCTCGTCGCGGCGGATCAGCCGGCCCGACGGCACGTCGTCGATCAGGTCGCCGACGCGGATGCCGAGCGCGGCGCAGATCCGGTAGAGGGACGAGAGGGACGCCGAGGTCAGGTCGCGCTCGAGCTGGCTGATGAAGCCCGTCGTGAGCCCGGTGCGCTGCGCGACCTCCGCCATCGTCAGGCCGCGTTCGAGGCGCCGCGCCCGGAGGTGCGCGCCGACCCTGACGTCACCCGCGTCGACCGTGCTCATCGTCGTTTAAGTCTAGGCACAACTATTTTAGTGCTGCTAAATTAACGCCATGCGACGGAGCCTGCTCGCGATTCTGGCAGCGGCAGTCGTCGTCGCGGGCGGGGCGAGCGGCCGGGCCCGACCCGCGTCGTCCACCGCAGGAGACGACGTGCGCCTGGAGATGAGCCGGATCCGCGCCGTTCACCCCGACCCGTTCCACGCCACGCCGGAGCCGGTCTTCCAGGCCGCGGCTGACGACCTCGTCGCCCGCGCCGACGGGCTGACGCAGGACCAGCTGCTCGTTGCCCTGATGCGGTTCACGAACCTGCTCGGCGAACGCGACGGCCACTCGGGCATCTTCCCGCTCGACTCGGCGCACCGGCGCGTGCTGCACCTGTTCCCGCTCTATCTCTACGACTTCAGCGACGGGCTGTTCGTCGTCGCCGCGCCCGGGCAACCGGAGCTCGTCGGCTCGAAGCTGCTCTCGATCGACGGCATCGACGCCACGACGCTGAAGCGGGACGTGTGGCCGCTCGTCCCGCGCGACAACGACTCGACGCGGGAGGACCGGTTCATGAGCTTCATGCTCACCGCCGAGGTGCTGCACGGGCTGGGCCTGCGCTCCGGCATCGGTCCGGCGGGGTTCAGGTTGCAGAAGCCCGGGGCCTCGGCGCGGGTCGTCAGCCTCGCGCCGGTCGCCGCGCGGACGTACCTGCGGCTGATGCGCCCGTCCTTCCCGTCGTTCGTGTACGCGCTGCCGAAGCGGCCGAAGCCGCTCTACCTCCGCCGGCGCGGCGAGGATCACTACGTGACCACGATCGACCACGGGCGAGTCGTGTTCGTCGGCTACAACCAGACGCTCGGGTCGACCGCGACGGACGCGCAGCGGGTGCTGCGGCTGGCGAAGCAGCGGAAGGTGCGGCGGGTCGTCGTCGACGTGCGCCTGAACCCCGGCGGCGACAACCACACCTACGCCGCGCTGCTCCAGGCGCTGCGCTCGCGCTGGGTCGACCGGCCCGGGCGGCTCGTGGTGCTGATCTCCCGCAGCACCTTCTCGGCGGCCGAGAACTTCATCGCCGACCTCGAGCGGCACACGAAGGCGGTCTTCGTGGGCGAGGACTCGGGCGGCAGCCCGAACCTCTACGGCGATGTGACCGCGGTCGCGCTTCCGACTGCCGGCGTGAGCGTGAACATCGCGACGCAGTACTGGCAGAAGAGCACGGCGGACGATCCGCGCGTCACGATCGAGCCCGACGTCCGCGTGTCGCTCGGCTCGCGAGCATTCTTCCGCGGCGGGGATCCCGTTCTCGCTACGGCGCTCGCCTACAGGCGACGCTAGGCCGTCGCCGCTCGCGGCACCTGCCGCGGGAGCAGGATCCGCGCAAGGCCGAGCCAGAGCACCGGCCCGGCCGAGAGCGCGACGAGGATTGGGCCGCCGAGACCCTTGAGGTCGGTGCCGACGGCGAGCGCGTGGCCGAGGAAGAGCGCGAATGCCGCAAAGCTCGCGTAGTGCAGGCGCCGCCAGCCGCGGTGGCCGAGCCATTTCTTCGCCCGGAACGACGCTGCGAGCGCGAGCGCCAGCCAGGCGCCGATCACGCCGGCGGCGACCCCGACGGGCTTCCACGATGCGGCGAACGGCACGAGCACCGCGGGCAGGCCGAAGTGCAGGACCGGGTCGGCGAGGACGGCCGCCATGTGCAGGCCGACCATCGAGAGCGCCGTCCAGACGAGCGTGCGGTGCCAGCCGAAGAGCGCCTTCTGGCGGCGAGGGCCGAGCAGCCGCGTGCTCATCGCGAGCCCGAGCCACATCGAGAGCGTCAGCAGCCCGAACGCGACGAGCCCGGAGGCGCGCGCGATCAGCCACGCGAGCGGGACCCCGTGCGCGACCATCAGCCGCCCGCCGGCGGCGCCGACGTGTGGGTCGTCGTGTGGGTGGCGACGGCGCCCGGCAACACGACCGCGTGGCCCTTCTTGCCCTTGATCACGACGACCGTCGCGCCGCCTCCGGTCGGCGACTGCAGCGGCGGGTGCGACCAGGCAAGGACGGCCACGATCGCGAGCAGCGCCCAGACGGAGGCGACGGCGGCCCAGACTCTACGCATCAGTCCGACTCCTCAAAGGGTGGGGCAGGCGCCGGTGATGAAGGCTGCACGAGCTGCACGACCGGCGCCTGCCGGTGTGCGGGCGCCGAATGCCGCAGGCCGGTCACCGCGGCGCCCCCGGTGATGACGGTCAGCGTGAGCGCGGCCGCCAGGGCGAACGCCTGGCGGCGGCTGGGGGGATTGGGGCTGCCGGTCATCTCGCCTCTCGTTCTATCGCGCGCGTGGTTACGGGCGGGCGAGCCGCGCCCCAGCAGAGGGTTCGGATTCGGGAAAGGTTCGGCAAAGGCCGGTGTACGGTTTCGGCGTGGCGAGAACGCGCTTCGCACCGAGCCCGACGGGCTCGCTCCACGTCGGCAACGCGCTCAGCGCGGTCGCCGCACGCTCGCTGGGCGACTGGGTGCTGCTGCGGATCGACGACACCGATCCCGCGCGGAACGTGCCCGGCGGCGAGGACGACCTCCTGCGCGACCTCGAGTGGCTCGGGCTCGAGTGGGACGAGGGGCCGGCGCGCCAGAGCGAGCGGCGGGAGCGGCACCTCGAGGCGGCGGCGCAGCTCGGAGACCGCTTCGACGGCGTCACGCTCGTGCGCGAGGACGGGTCGCCGACCTACCATCTCGCGAGCGTCGTGGACGACGTCGACTTCGGGATCGAGCTGGTCGTCCGCGGCAACGACCACCGGCCGAACGAGGACCTGCACCGGCGCCTCTTCGAAGCGCTCGGCGCGCGGCCGCCTCAGTTCGTCCATCACGGCCTGATCCTCGGCGAGGACGGCAAGAAGCTCTCGAAGCGCGCGCCCGGAGCGACGGTCGAGTCGCTCCGCGAGAGCGGGATCCCGCCCGAGGCAGTGCGGCGCTACCTCGAGGAGCTGGGCGCGCCGAGGCACGACGTCCACTACGACCTGCCGCGGATCAGGCGGCTGGCGATCGAGACGATCGGTGCACTCTCCGACGAGGAGCTGGCCGAGCGCGTCGGCGCGCCCGTCGCGCTGGCGCCGGCGCTGCGCGGCGCGCGCGACCTGAACGAGGCGCGCGACTACGCGACCGCGATCCTCGACCCCGCGCCCGTCGCGGTGGACGCGCCCGAGACGCTCGAGCGCTTCCGCGAGCTGCTCGAGCGCGCCAACGGGAGCGCCGACCCGAAGCAGCTCGTGCGCGAGCTGAAGGCCGTCGGCGGCGACCTGCGCGCGCTGCGGCTCGCGCTCACCGGGCGCGAGCGCGGGCCCGAGCTCTGGACGGTGCTCGCAGCGCTTCCGCGCGAGGAGCTCCTGCGGCGAACCGAACGGTGAGACGATTGGCGCTGCAACCGTTCACTACCAAGGGAGTGGCTCGATGAAGGACTTCAAGGAATTCCTGCTGCGCGGCAATCTCGTCGACATTGCGGTCGGGATCGTGATCGGCGTCGCCTTCGCGGCGCTCGTCACGGCGTTCGTCGCCGACCTGATCACACCGCTGCTCGCCGCCATCGGCGGCAAGCCGAACTTCGCGGACCTCAGCTTCACGGTCAACGGGAGCCACTTCCTCTACGGCTCGTTCATCAACGCGCTGATCTCCTTCCTGATCATCGCGGCCGTGATCTTCTTCCTCGTGGTGAAGCCGGTGAACGCGCTGATGGCGCGCCGGCGCACCGAGCCGCCGGTCGACGTGCCGACGCGGCCGTGCCCGGAGTGCCTGAGCGAGATCCCGGAGGCGGCGCACCGCTGCGCGTTCTGCACGACGGAGCTCGCGCGCGCCTGATCCCCGGCGACCTCAGCCCGACCGCGCCTTCAACCACGCTACGACCCGCGGCCCGGCGAGGCTTCCCGCTGCGAGCTTCCACGGCGGCGCGCCGAGCACGACGGCCGGGTCGGCCCGGACGGCCTGGGCGAGCGCGCGCAGGGTCGGCCCCGGCTTCCGCTCGGGGAGCGTGAGGTTGCGGGCCATGATCACGAGCTCGCGTCGGCGGGCTTCCTCGGCGAGCCGGCGCAGCCGCTTGGAGTCGGAGAGGCGCCCGTCGTTCTGCTCGAGCACGGCGAGCTTGATCGCCTTCAGGTGAGAGACGGTGTCGATGCCCTGCACGTAGCCGGGGCCCTGTGGGATGCCGAAGGCCGCAGACTGCGCCAGCCCGTGGATGCGATAGGCGCCCAGGGTGTCCTTCACGAACGCGAACTCCCAGCCCGCAGCCGCGATCCGCAGCCACAGGCCGAAGTCGATCGCGGGGAAGTCCTGCTCCACCATCCGCTCAGGAGGCAGCGCGGCCGTGCGGATCACCGCGGTCGACGCGCAGATGCGGCACGACCAGCGCATCGACTCGCTCATGAACTCGTCGGCGCTCTCGACGCAGTCGTGCTCGAGCCCGTACGTCCAGTCGACGCCCGGGAGCAGCACCTCGCCGTGCTCGTCGATCAGGTCGAACGCCGCGTGCGCGACCCCGGCCCGGGGATGCCGGTCGAGCTCGGCTACCGTGCGCTCGAGCAGCGTGGGGTAGAGCAGGTCGTCGTCGCCGAGGATCAGGCCGAATTCCGTCTCGACCCGCGCCAGGAACCAGTTCTGGTTCCCGAGCAGGCCGAGGTTCTCGGGCTGACGGACGTACTCCATGCGCGGGTCGTCGAACGAGGCGACGACTTCCGGCGTCTCGTCCTCGGAGGCGTTGTCGGAGACCAGCAGCCGCAAATCGTCGAACGTCTGCTCGAGCACGCTCCGGATTGCATCCGGCAGCAGCTTCGCGCGGTTAAAGGTCGGAATGAACACGGTGACGCGCGGCACGCGGGGATTGTGCACTCCCGGTTCGATAGAACCTGCAGCGTGCGTATCTACGACACGCTCACGCGGCGCCTCCAGGACTTGCCGCCTCCGCCTGGGCCGATCCGGATCTACTTCTGCGGCCCGACGGTGTACCAGCGCATCCATATCGGCAACGCGCGGCCGTTCGTGCTGTCGATGTGGCTGAAACGCTGGCTCGAGCGCAGCGGCTACGACGTGAAGCTGGCCGAGAACATCACGGACATCAACGACAAGATCTACAAGGCCGCGCCCGGCGACAGCGCGCGCCTCGCTGCCGACGCGGCCGGCTGGTACCTCGACGACACGGGCGACCTCGGCCTCGGCCGGCCCGACGCCGAGCCGAAGGCGACCGACTCGATCTCGGAGATCGTCGCGATGATCGACCAGCTCGTCTCGTCGGGCCACGCTTACCCGTCGGGCGGCGACGTCTACTTCCGCGTCGCGAGTTTCCCGGACTACGGGCGCCTGTCGGGCCGGCACGGCGACGAGGAAGCGACGCGCAACCCGTCGGAGGAGTCGGAGGAGGCCGAGCGGAAGGAGGACCCGCGCGACTTCGCGCTCTGGAAAGGGCACAAGGAAGGCGAGGACACGTGGTGGGACTCACCCTGGGGCCGCGGCCGGCCGGGCTGGCACATCGAGTGCTCGGCCATGGCGGAGACGCACCTCGGCCCGGTCTTCGAGATCCACGGCGGCGGGCTCGACCTCGTGTTCCCGCACCACGAGAACGAGGTCGCGCAGTCGCGGTCGCTCGGACACGGCTTCGCGCGGCTCTGGATGCACAACGGGATGCTGCGGCTCTCCGGCGAGAAGATGTCGAAGTCGCTCGGCAACATCGTCTCCCTGCGCGAGGCGCTCGACGAATGGGGCCGCGAGACGCTGCTCGTCTACTTCCTCGGCGGGCACTGGCGCAAGCCGATCGACTACTCCGACGAGGTGCTCGAGCAGGCCGCGGCGCAGGCCGAGAGCTTTCGCAACGTCTTCCGCGGCGAGTCGGGCGCGGGCGGCGACTGGGACGTGTTCGCGGCCGCGCTCGACGACGACTTCAACACGCCCGAGGCGCTCGCGGTCCTCCACGGCTGGCGCGACCACGACCTCCTGCGGCGCGGGCTCGAGGTGTTCGGGCTCGAGTCGCTGGCGGAGGGGGACGCGGCGCCGGCCGAGCTCGAGGAGCTTGCGCGGGCCCGGCTCGAGGCGCGGGCGCGAAAGGACTTCGACGCGAGCGACCGCCTGCGCGACGAGATCGCCGCCGCGGGCTGGGAGGTTCGCGACGTGGACGCCGAGCCGGGCTACCAGCTCGTCCCCCGGCGGTGACCTCGGAGGTCGTCTACGGGCGTCGGCCGGTGCGCGAGGCGGTGCGCGGGCCGCGCGAGGTGCTCGAGCTCTGGGCGACGCAGCGCGCCCAGAAGGCGGAGCCGTGGCTCGCCGACGCCGGCGTGCGCCTGCAGACGAAAGCCGAGCGGGAGCTGACCGCGGAGGCGGGAACCCAGGACCACCAGGGCGTGCTCGCGCGCGTCGAGCCGTTCCGTTACGCCGACGCGCACGAGCTGGCGGCCGGCGATGCGCCGCTGCTCGCCGTGCTCGACTCCGTGACCGATCCGCGCAACCTCGGCGCGGTGGTCCGCAGCGCGGACGGCGCGGGGGCCGACGGCGTCGTGCTTCCCGCGCACAACTCGGCGCGCGTCACGCCGGCGGTGGCACGCGCGTCGGCCGGCGCCGTCGAGCACGTGCCCGTGGCGGTGGTGAAGAACCTCGCGCGCTACCTCGGCGAGATCAAGGGGCCGCACCTCTGGATCTGGGCTGCGGCCGGCGACGCCCCGACGTCGATGTGGGAGGCCGATCTCTCCGGCGGGGCCGCGTTCGTGCTCGGCGCGGAGGGCAAGGGCCTGCGCCCGCTCGTGCGGCGCACGTGCGACGACGCGGTGTCGATCCCGCTGCAGGGCACGGTCGAGTCGCTGAACGTCAGCGTGGCGGCGGCGCTGCTGCTCTACGAGGCCAAGCGCCAGCGCAATGGCTGAGCCGACGCTCTACCTGTTCGACGGTTACAACCTGCTGCACGCCGGGGACATCGAGGACCCGCGCGAGCTCGTCGACCTGCTCGCCAGCTTCGTCGCGGTCAGCGGCGCCCGCGGCGTGATCGTGTTCGACGGCGTCGGGGAGGAGCGCGTGCACGGCCCGCTGGACGTCCGGTACGCCGAGCATGCCGACGCGCTGCTCGAGCGGCTCGCCGCGGAGCACCGCTCGACGGAGGTCGTGTGCCTCGTCTCGTCCGACGCCGCCATCAGAGGCACGTCCGGCCAGGAGGTACAGAAGCGCAGCTCGCGAACCTTCTTGCAGGACATCGAGCGGCCGTCCCACGAGGACCCGGGCCGATCGCAGCTACGGGATCGTGTCGACGAAGAGACGCGAAAACGTCTGGAGAAGCTGAGGCGAGGCCAAGGGTCCGGTTAAGACGGATAACTCGCAAGGTCTTGTAAACGTGCTGGGACCTTGCTATTTTCCACCTCAACCTCAGGGTGAGGCTTGGTCAGCTCACCGTCCTCCAACGAGGGGGAGCCGTGCCCGCTCGCACAGCACAGACCGTCTACTCGCCG
>DASSQG010000193.1:0-7834 GCA_035702625.1 Gaiellaceae bacterium
TGCCCGGCTCGAACGCGGCCGGGACGTTCGCGATCCAGGTCTACCGCCCGCTGACGGCGGTCGACCACACCCTGCACCGGATCACCATCTTCCTGATCCTGATCGCGGCCGGCGGGATGGGCGTCGCCGCGGCGCTCGGCCTGCTCGTCTCGCGCGCCGCGCTGACACCGGTGCGGCGGTTGACGCACACGGCCGAGGCGGTGACCGAGACGCGCGACCTCTCGCAGCGGATCGAGCCCACCGGCACGGGCGAGGACGAGCTCGGCCGGCTCGCCGCGAGCTTCAACACGATGCTCGGCGCGCTCGAGGTCTCGAGTCAGGCGCAGCGGCAGCTCGTCGCCGACGCCTCGCACGAGCTGCGCACGCCGCTCACGAGCCTGCGGACGAACATCGAGGTCCTCGCGCGCGGGAACAGGCTGGCGCCCGACGAGCGCGACCGGCTGCTCGACGACGTGGTCGAGCAGATCGACGAGATGACTGCGCTGATCGGCGAGCTGATCGAGCTCGCGCGCGAGACCCGGCCGGACGCGATCGAGGAGCCGGCGCGCGACGTGCGCCTCGACGAGCTCGCGACCGAGGCCGTCGAACGGGCGCGCCGCAACCGGCCCGAGGTCGAATTCACGACCGACTTCGACGACTCGCTCGTGCACGGGACGCCGTCGCGAATCGAGCGCGCCGTCGCCAACCTGCTCGACAACGCCGCCAAGTGGAGCCCTCCCGGGGAGCCGGTCGAGGTCGCCGTGCGGAACGGCGAGGTCTCGGTGCGCGACCACGGTCCCGGCATCGCCGACGAGGACCTCCCTTTCGTCTTCGACCGCTTCTACCGCTCCCGCGACGCGCGCGGCATGCCCGGCTCCGGCCTGGGCCTCGCGATCGTGAAGCAGGTCGCCGACTCGCACGGTGGAGTGGTCGAGGCGGAGCGGCCTGCAGACGGTGGCACGCTGATGCGCCTGCGCCTGAACGGCAGCAGAACCTCTTAGCGACTTCTCAGCTGCTTTTCAGGCCGTGTTCAAAGACCGCTGGTTTCCTGCGCTCATGCACGCGAGCCCGACGCCTCCCCAGTCGCGGATCGCAGAAGCCCGCCGCCGCGCCGCCGGCGTCAAGCAGACCGCAGTCGCGGCGGCCGCGGCGGGCTTCATCGCTCTGATCCTGCTCGCCCGCGCGAGCCATCCCGGCCACCACTCGGCCTCGGCAGGCTCGTCGAGCGCCTCGACGCCCGCGACGAGCTCCGAGCAGCAGGACGATAACGGCTTCGAGCTCAGCCCGGGCACGCTCGGCCAGAGCGGCGGCTCGGGCTCCGGCGGCGCGCAGACGGGCGTCTCTTGACGGCGGTCTGGTACGCCGCCCGCGCGGGCGGGATGCTCGCCTACCTGCTGCTGAGCGCCTCGGTCTGCTTCGGCCTCCTGATGTCCGGCAAAGCGAGCCTGAAGCGCTGGCCGAAGTTCGCGCTCGAGGACGTCCACCGCTTCCTCGGCATCCTCGCGGGCGCCTTCGTCGCGATCCACGGCGCCGCGCTGCTGCTCGACAGCTTCGTGCCGTTCTCGCTGTCGCAGCTGCTCGTGCCCGGGATGTCGAGCTACCGACCGCTCGCGGTCGGCTTCGGCGTCGTCGCCGCGGAGCTGCTCGCCGCGCTCGCGATCTCGAACCACTACCGGCGCCGAATCCCGCACAGGGTGTGGCGGCGCTTGCACATGCTCAACTTCGCCGTCTGGGCGTTCGCGTTGATTCACGGCCTGACGGCCGGCACGGACGCGACGACGACATGGGCGCTGGCCCTCTACGTCGGCTCGGCGTGGGCAGTGCTGACGCTCTTTTTCTACAGGGTTTCGCTCAGCTGGGAGTCGATGCAAACTTCGGAAAGGAGCACGTGATGGCAGTCAGACGAAAGGTCGTCGCGGCCGGCGTGGCCGCACTCGCAGTCGGCGGCACGGGCGCCGGGATCGCCGCGACCAAGTTGGCAAATTCGCCGAGCGCCGAGAACAACGCGATCGTCGACGCGACCGCGAAGAACCTCGGGATCGAGCCGAGCAAGCTGTCGGCCGCGCTCAAGAAGGCGCTCGAGGACCGCGTCGACGCCGCCGTCGCAGCCGGCCGCCTGACGAAGCAGCAGGGCGACGAGCTGAAGCAGCGGATCGAGTCCGGCGACGTCCCGTTCTTCGCGGGCCCGGGCGACGACCGCGGCTTCGGGCCCGGCTTCGGCTTCCGGCACGCCTTCGGCGGGCCGCACATGTTCCTCCCCGGGCTCGACACGGCCGCGACCTACCTCGGCCTGACCGAGGACCAGCTGCAAAGCCGGCTGCGGAGCGGCCAGACGCTCGCCGAGATCGCGAAGGCGCAGAACAAGTCGGTCAGCGGGCTGGAGGACGCGCTCGTCAAGGGAGCGCAGGACAAGCTCGACGGGGCGGTCAAGGACGGCCGCCTGATGAAGGCGCAGGAACAGCAGATCCTGTCCGGTCTCAAGCAGCACGTCGACGACCTCGTCAACGGCAAGGCGCCCGAGGTCCCGCGCTTCGGCTTCCGCCGCAAGTTCGGCTTCGGCGACCGGCAGGGTCCGCCGCCCTTCTCCGACCCGGCCGCCTGACGCTTCGAGCGCGCACGCGCCCGGTACGCTGGGCGCGTGCGCGAGCTCGCGGAGACCATCGAGCGCTGGCGGGCGCGAGGCGACCGCGTCGCGCTCGCGACCGTCGTCGCGACGAGGCGCTCGGCGCCCCGCCCGGTCGGCTCGAAGCTGGCCGTGTCGGAGCGTGGTGAGCTCTTCGGCTCCGTCTCCGGCGGCTGTGTCGAGAGCGACGTCGCACTCGCCGCCGGTGAGGTGATCGCCGACGGCGCGCCGCGCCTGCTGACCTACGGGATCGAGGACGAGCTCGCGTGGTCGGTCGGCCTCCCGTGCGGCGGCGAGATCGACGTCTTTCTCGAGCGCTTCGAGGGCGAGCTGCCGGAGACGCCGTCCGTGACGCTGACCGTGCTCGAGGGCGAGCGGGCCGGCGAGCGCGTGGCCGCGGAGATTCCGCCGGGCCCGTCGCGGGTGCTGGAGCTCGAGGGCCTGCGCGTCTTCGCCGAGGTGCTCGGGCCGCCGCCGCGACTGCTCGTCGTGGGCGCGACCGACACCGCCGAGGAGCTGTGCCGCGCCGCGAAGGCGCTCGGCTGGCGGACGGCGGTGATCGACCCCCGGCCCGCGCTCGTGACGCGCGAGCGGCTGCCGAGCCCGGACGAGCTGACGGTCGCGTGGCCCGACGAGCTGGAGGCCGGCGAGGACACCGCGGTCGTGGTGCTGACTCACGAGGAGCGGCTCGACGTCCCTGCGCTGGCGAAGGCGCTCGCGAGCGACGCGTTCTACGTCGGCGCGATCGGCTCGCGGCGCACGCAGGGGAAACGGCGCGAGCGCCTGCTCGACGCAGGCCTCGACGAGGAGCAGCTCGAGCGGCTGGCCGGCCCGGCCGGGCTCGACCTCGGCGCGCACACGCCGGCCGAGACAGCGGTCTCGATCCTCGCCGAGGTGCTCGCCGTTCGCGCGGGCCGCGAGGGCGGCCGCCTCGTCGCGCGCAGCGGCCCCATTCACGCCACCGTCTGAGTGACCGCCGTCCTGCTGGCGTGCGCCTCGGCGGCGCTGTTCGGCGCGATGTCCGTGGCCGTTCGGATCGGGCTCCGCGACGTCCGCGACGCGGAGCTCGGCTCCTTCGCGATGTCGTCGCTCGCGCTCGTGCTGACCGCTGCGCTCGGGCTCGCCGTCAGCCACGGGGCCGACCTCCGCGACGCGTGGCCGTTCCTGGTCGCGGGCGCGATCGCGCCCGGCATCTCGCAGGTCCTCTTCGTCCGCGCGGTGCAGGACGCGGGCGCCGCCCGCACGTCCGTGCTGATGGGGACCGCGCCGCTCGTCGCCGTCGCCATCGCACTGACCATTCTCGGCGAGCCCGTCAGCGCCGGGCTGATCGCGGGCGGCCTGCTGATCGTCTCCGGCGGGATCGCCCTGGCGAACGAGCGCGTGCGGCCGGCGGACTTCCGCCGGCTCGGCGTCGCGTTTGCGGTCGCGGCGACGGTGCTGTTCGCGGTTCGCGACAACGTCGTGCGCGCGATCGCGAAGGGCAGCGACGTCGCACCGCTCACCGCCGTGCCGGTCTCCCTTTTTGCAGCGGTGGCGGCGGTGGTGCTCTACCTCGTCGTCACGCGCCGCGGTGCATGGGCGAGCGGCTACGGCGCCGCGGTGCGCACGTTCGCGCCGGCCGGGGTGATCTTCGGAGTCTCCTACGTGCTGCTCTTCGAGGCCTATTACCACGGGCGCGTGAGCGTGGTCGCGCCGCTCGTGGCGACCGAGTCGCTGTGGGGCGTCGCCTTCGCCGCGCTGCTCCTGCGCCGCAGCGAGCTCGTCGGCCGCCGCCTCGTGCTCGGCGCCGTGCTGATCGTCGCCGGCGGCGTTCTAATAGGGGCCGCGCGATGATCGGCAGTCCGCAGTCGACGCGGCTGGCTCCCGTGTGCGAGGAAGCTGTCACAGCACCTCGTAGCAGGCGTTCCAGGCCTGCGGGTCTGAGCCCTGGTTCTGCACCTGCCAGCGCCAGGTGTTTGCGTTCGTGTTCTGGGAACCGCCGCCTCCGCTCGAATGCCCGTCGTATAGCGCTTGGTCGTCGCTAAGACGCCGGATGTACCAGTGGAACGGCTCGCTGGAGGTGCCACCGCTCCAGTACCAGTAGTTCGAGTACTCGTAGCTGGTCGATCCGAAGACGTTCGTCCCGATGTAGCCGGTGGCGGGCACGCGCTGGCAGCCGTTCGCGTCCGGCTGGGCGGGGGGCGGAACCTGATTGCTGCTCGTCCACACCTTGTCTCCCGGTCGATACGGGCGGTCGGCCGGGGTGAGGATGACCTGAAGCGCTACCGGATCAGGCGCGACGAACGGCAGCATTGTCGGAGTCCCCGGAACGCCCTGATCGACCGTCCAGACCTGATCGCCCGCCTGATACGGAGCGATCGGGTTGACGAGGAACGCCGGCGTCGGCCTCGCGGCGCCGGCCCCGGCGGCAGTGAAGCCGCTTGCAACCACGCTGAGTGCGGCGGCAATCAGCGCTCGATGCAGTAGCTTGGGAAGTCGTGTGAGCTTCATCGGTTATCTCCTTTGGGTCGGGCGTCCGTGGAGAACTCGATGAAACGCCTGCAGAAGTAACCCGTGGCTCTATCCGGTCGTGGGCCGAAGCGCGGTCGCCGCCTCAAGGACCGTCGTGGGAGCAGGTCCCATCAGGCTCACGTACAGCCCGCGCATCCGGAACTGCCCCAGCCAGCCACCCGCTTGCGTGAGCTGCATCGAGCCCGCTGGCGGGATCGGGTCGAACGCGAACGTTCGGCTGGAGGAGAACCCGTAGGCCGGAAGAGGACGGCGTGCTTCGCGCAGCTTGATACGGACTCCGTTCCGGCCTTGGTACTCGAGGGTTACACCGGGCGAAACCACGGCCGGCAGGTCGGAGACCATTGCATACCGGGTCCGCAGCCGTTCTACGCTTGCCGAGCGCAGCCGTAGGTCGTCCCAGCCGCGCCCCAGCCACAAAACCGGCAGCCTCAAGGCGTGCACAGCTTCCGGGATCGTTGCCCGCCTTCGCGTCAGAAGCTCGCCGTCGGACGCTCCCACGTCACCTTGGGGTGGTCGAAAGTCGGCGGCCGAGCGTCGAACCGCTTCGAGTTCGGCAACACGCCAACGCGTGCCGGCTGGCTGCTCGATCGCGACGGGCTTGTAGGTACGGGCGTCGACGGCGACGCGTTCGCCCGTGGCGAATGCGAGCCATCGAACGCTCCGGCCGTGGAAGACACCTACACCCTCGTCGCGAAGACGACCGTCTCGCAATGCCCTTCGGTACCCGCTCGAGAAGAGCGCAAGGGCCGGATCGAGTCGCCAGCCGCTCTTCAAGACGGACCGGCGCGCCCCGAGGGCGTTCGCGAGGATTGCGCCGTTCCGCCGCTCGATTACGTGCAGCTGTCGAGTGCCCTCGTCGAACCACCACTCGACTGTCAGGCGCGCCGGCACCTCACGACCCGTCGCTAGCTCCACGGTGCGATCGTCGTCCACGTTGCGAACAACCACGGCGTGGAGGACGGGACCCGCGTCGACCGCGGCGAGGGCCCGGTCGCTCAAGCTCGGCGTGCTGCGACCGCTCGCCAGCACTGTGACGACGACTGCCACCGCCGCCACCAGGGCCCCGGCGACGGAAGCCGTCAGCAACCTGCGAGAACCGAGGGAACCCGATCGTTGTCGTTCCGGCATCGTCAAGACGCGGTCGGCCAGTTGGACGAGCTCTGGATCGTCGCGCAGAAGGTCGGCCACCTCGCGCGGAAGACCCGTTCGACGTGCAGTCACAGCGTGTGCTCCTCCTTCAGCAACTCCCGCAGCGACTCGAGCCCGCGCCGAAAGCGCATCTTCGCTGCGCCCTCCGAAAGCCCGAGCTCGCGCGCAATTTCCTTGAACGTCGCGTCCGCCCACAGGCGTCGCACGATGACTTCCCGCTGCTCGACGGGCAGTTGCGCCAAAGCGGCTCGTACCGCCCTCGCGTCGTCCACGCGGCTTCCGTCGCCTCGCGTCGCTGCGGCTCCGACGGCGTCGACGAGACGTTCGGCCCGCGCGGCGTGCCGGCGCTCGTCGACCCACCGCCGTCGGGCCACGGCCAGCAGCCAGGGCAAGAGCGGCCGGCCGTCTTGCTCGAGTCGCCGTTCCGCTGCCGCTGCATCGGCAAAGACCTGTTGGGTCAACTCCTCAGCCTCGCCCGGGTTTCCTGTGCGGCGGCGCAGATATCGGTACACGTCTCCGTAGTAGCGGCGAAACGCCGACTCGGAGACCCCCGCCATTGTCCATCTCTCGCTCACCGAGCACAGAAAGTAACTCGATTGCCGCTCGGCACCTCCCTCGTGGGCACATGCCTCGTGATAATCCAGGCGTGGGCTGGCTGAGCGAGCTCGTCGAGGAACGGGGCGCGGAAGCGCTCGACCTCCACGCGCAGACGATCAACCCGCAGTTCGTGAAGCTGCTGCGGACGATCGGCTTCGACCGCCGCTGGGCGCGGGCCGAAGGCGCGTACCTCTGGGACGACGACGGGAACCGCTACCTGGACGTACTCGGCGGCTTCGGCATGTTCAACGTCGGCCGCAACAACCCGCGCATCAGCGAGGCACTCAGCGAGGCGCTCGAGCTGGAGCGGCCCGGCTCGACGCAGCTCGGCGTCGACGCGCTACCCGCGCTCCTCGCGGAGGCGCTGCTCGGGCGCGCGCCGGCCTCGGTCGGCAAGGTCCTCTTCACGAGCTCGGGCACGGAGGCCGTCGAGGCGGCGCTGAAGCTCGGCCGCGCCGCCGCCGGCCGCTCTCGGGTGCTCTCGGCGGAGCACGCCTTCCACGGGCTGACGCTCGGCTCCCTCTCGGCGAACGACGGCGCCGAGTTCACCTCGCGCTTCGGGCCGCTCCTGCCCGGCTTCGAGCGCGTTCCTTGGAACGACCTCGAGGCGCTCGAGCGCGAGCTCGCCCGCGAGGACGTCGCGCTCTTCATCGTCGAGCCGGTGCAGGGGAAGGGCGTGAACCTGCCCGCCGACGGCTACCTAGCCGGCGCGCAGGAGCTGTGCCGCCGCCACGGGACGCTCTTCTGCGTCGACGAGGTGCAGACCGGCTTCGGCCGAACCGGCCGCACGTTCGCGCTCGAGCACTGGGGGCTCGAGCCCGACCTGATCACGGTCGCGAAGTCGCTCTCGGGCGGCTACGTGCCGGTCGGCGCGCTGTTGATGAGCGACGCCGTCTACGAGCGTGTCTTCGACTCGCTGCCGAACGCCGTCAGCCACGGCTCGACCTTCGCGCCGAACGACCTCGCGATGGTCGC
>DASSQG010000194.1:0-10616 GCA_035702625.1 Gaiellaceae bacterium
ACTGGGTCGCGACGATCGGCGGCCAGACCGCCGAGTGGGACGCGAAGATCCTCGAGCAGCACCCGGACAGCCAGGTCAGCTGGATCTCGGAGGACGGCCGCAAGACGCGCGGCACCGTCTCGTTCGAGCCGCTCGGCGAGAGCCGCACGCTCGTCCGCCTGTCGATGAGCTACAAGACCCAGGGAACGCTGGAGCAGGCAGGCTCGGCGGCCGGTCTCGACAGCAAGCGCGTTCGCGCCGACCTCGGCCGCTTCAAGCTGCTGATCGAGGGCCGCGGCGAGGAGTCGGGCGCCTGGCGCGGCGAGGTCTCGGCCGGGACCACGGAGGGCTGATGCCGAGCCGCAGGGACGTGATCGGCGAGCAGCTAGAGGAGCTGCGCACCGACTTCGAGGCCCTCTGGGTGGCGGTGACGCGCGACCCGAAGAAGGAGGCGCGCAAGGAGCGCGCGTGGACGATCTTCGCCGGGGCGGTGGGTGCAGCCGCCGCCCTGGCGGCGCGCCAGGCCGCGACGCGCATCTGGGTCGTGCTGACCGGCGAAGCCCCGCCAGCCCCGCAGGCGCGCAAGCCCCAGAAGAAGAGCGCGTAGCTCCGCCACCCGCCCGGACGCGAGTACCATCGCCGAATGCCGGTGAGGCCGACGGTGCAGGTCGTGGGCCGGCGCATGGACGCCGAGCACTACCGGCTGCGCGACTTCCTCACCCGCACGGCCCAGCCGTACGACTGGTACGAGGCCGGCTCGGCCGACGCGGACACTTTCCTGAAGACGCACGGCCTCACGGAGGCGGCGCTGCCGGTGCTCGTGGACGGCGCCGACACCTACGCCGCCGCGACCGTCGAGTCGATCTTCAGCGCCTGGGGCGGCGACCGGCCCGCACAACAGAAGCACTACGACTTCGTCGTGATCGGCGCCGGGCCGGCGGGCCTCGCCGCGGCCGTCTACGCCGCCTCGGACGGCCTCTCGACCCTCGTCTGCGACAGCGACGTACCCGGCGGCCAGTCCTCGTACGCGACCATGATCGAGAACTTCTTCGGCTTCCCGGACGGAATCGGAGGGGCCGAGCTTGCGCGCAAGGCCGGCCGGCAGGCCGAGAAGTTCGGTGCGGAGCTGCTGCTGATGCGCGGCGTCACGGGCAGCCGGATGAACGGCCACGACGAGCCGGTCGGGCTCGTGCTCGAGGACGGCTCCGAGGTGACGGCCTCGGTCGTGCTCGCCGCGCCGGGCATGAACTGGACGCGGCTCGACCTCGACGGGATCGACGACCTCGTCGGCGACGGCGTCTACTACGGCGCCGGGCGCAGCGAGGCCGCGCAGTGCGCCGGGCAGGACGTCGTCGTCGTGGGCGCCGGCAACTCCGCCGGCCAGGCGGTGCTCAACTTCGCCAACCAGACCGCCCGCGTCACGATGCTCGTCCGCGGCGACCGGCTCGCGAAGAGCATGTCGGCGTACCTGATCCGGCGGATCGAGGCACACCCGCTGATCGACGTCCGCCTCGAGACACAGCTCACGGGGCTGCACACGAGCGACGGGCGGCTCGAGGCGGTTTCCTTCACCGACTCCGCGGGCGACGCCGACACGCGGCGGGTCGACGGCGTCTTCCTCTGCCTCGGCGGGCGGCCGCACACCGAATGGTGCTCGCGCGAGCACGTCATCACCGACGACCGCGGCTACATCCTCACCGGCCCGGACCTGCGGGGGAACGCCGGCCTGCCGGACTGCTGGCCGCTCGAGCGGGACCCGCTCCCGCTCGAGACGAGCCGCGTCGGCCTGTTCGCCGCCGGCGACGTCCGCCACGGCTCGACGAAGCGCGTCGCGGCGGCCGTCGGCGAGGGGTCGATGGTCGCCTCGCTCATCTTCAGCCGCCTTGCCGAGCTCGGTGTCACCTACTGAGCTCGCGCGAGTCCTCGAGCACGCGCGCACGCGAACCGACGCCCTGCTCGAGCGGCCCGACGACGAGCAGCTGACACGGCAGGTCTCGCCGCTCCAGTCGCCGCTCGTCTGGGACCTCGCCCACATCGGCTGGTTCGAGGAGCTCTGGCTCCTGCGACGCGATGCCGGCCGCGAGCCGCTCGACGCCGCCTACGACGACCTCTACGACTCGTTCGCCCACGGCCGCGACGAGCGCGGGGCGCGGCCGATCCTCGAGCCCGCCGCGGCCCGCGCCTACGTGCGCCTCGTGCGGGAGGCCGTCCTCGAGCTGCTCCCGGAGCTGGAGGAGTTCCTCGTCGGCATGGTCGCCCGGCACGAGCTGCAGCACGGCGAGACGATGGCCCAGACGCTCGCCCTCGCCGGCTGGCTGCCGGAGCGGCCGCCCGAGGTGACTGCGAGTGGTGACGTCCTCGTCGAGGGCGGCCCGTTCACGCTCGGCTCCGACGAGCCGTGGGCGTACGACAACGAGCGGCCGGCGCGCGTGGTCGACCTGCCGGCGTTCCGGATCGACCGAGCGCTCGTCACGAACGCCGAGTTCGCGCGATTCGCCGGGGGCGATCGCAGCCCCGGCGACGCGCCGGTCCAGCACGTGTCCTTCGACGAGGCCGAGGCGTATGCGCGCTGGGCCGGCAAGCGGCTGCCGACCGAGCAGGAGTGGGAGAAGGCCGTGAAGACCGTCGGCCCGGAGATCGAGCACGCTCACGGAGCCGTCTGGCAGTGGACGTCGACGTTCTTCGACGCCTACCCCGGCTTCCGCGCCCACCCCTACCGCGAGTACTCGGAGGTCTTCTTCGGCGACGAGTACCGCGTCCTGCGCGGCGGCTCGTGGGCCACCGACCCGCTCATCGCCCGCCCGACGTTCCGCAACTGGGACCTGCCGCAGCGGCGGCAGATCTTCTCCGGCATCCGGTTGGCCGCCGATGCCTGAGACCTCGACCGTCCCGGATCTCTACGAAACGACCCGGCGCTCGCTGCTCGGCGAGCCGAAGGAGCTGCCGCCGGTCTGGCTCTACGACGAGCACGGCTCGCAGCTGTACGAGCGGATCACGCGGCTGCCCGACTACTACCTGCCCCGGCGCGAGGCCGAGATCCTCCGCGCGCGCGCCGACGAGATCGCACGCCGCACGCAGGCGCGGACGCTGGCCGAGCTCGGCTCGGGCGACGCGCGCAGGACCCGGTTCCTGCTTGACGCGCTGACGAAGCTCGGGACGCTCGAGCGCTTCGCGCCGGTGGACGTCAGCGAGGCGATCCTGCGCGAGAGCGCGTGGGCGATCTCAGTCGACTATCCGGAGCTCGCGGTCGAGCCGATCGTGGGCGACTTCGGCGAGCTCGACGCGATCCCGCCCGACGGGCCGCGCCTCGTCGCCTTCCTCGGCAGCACGATCGGCAACCTCTATCCGGCGCAGCGTGCCGAGCTGCTCGCGAGGCTCGCGGCCGAGCTTCGCGCAGACGATGCGCTCCTCCTCGGGATCGACCTCGTCAAGGAGCCCGGCCGGCTCGAGCGCGCATACCACGACGCCGGCGGCGTGACCGAGGCGTTCGTGCGGAACGCCCTGACCGCCGTCAACCGCGAGCTGGACGCGACGTTCGAGCAGCGGCGGTTCGTCTACGAGCCGCGCTGGGACGCGGAGCACGAATGGATGGAGATCGCGCTGCGGGCGCGGGCGGCACACACCGTCGCGGTCGGCCGCCTCGGCCTCGAGCTCGCGTTCCGGGCCGGCGAGCGGCTGCGCGTCGAGATCAGCGCCAAGTTCAGGCGCGAGCGGTTCGAGCCCGAGCTCCGCAGGGCCGGCCTCTGCGTCGACGCCTGGTGGACCGACGGGGCCGCCGACTTCGCGCTCGTGCTCGCGCGGCCCGGGGAGTAACGTCACCCGACCGGAGAGGAGAGCGCATGTCGGCGACCCCCATCTGCAGCCACCTAGACCAGATCGAGGTAACCGAGCTGCCGGAGACGATCGAGGGCTGCGAGGAGTGCCTGAAGATCGGCAGCCCGTGGGTGCACCTGCGCATGTGCATGACCTGCGGGAAGATCGGCTGCTGCGACGACTCGCCGAACCGGCACGCGACGGCGCACTTCCGCGAAGGCGGCCACCCGATCATCCGCTCGGCCGAGCCCGGCGAGGACTGGAGCTGGTGCTACGCCGACGAGGTCGCGTTCGCGGTGAGGCAATAGCGCGATGCGGACGCCGCAGAGCGGGATCTTCGCGCTCGGCACCAACGCGCACGCGTACCTCGAGCTCGACGGGGCTGTCGGCCCCACGGAGCTCGTGCATGCGGTCGCGTCCCTGCGCGAGCCGCGGACGACGATGGGCGGCGTCAACCTCGTCGCCGGCTTCGGGCCCGAGCTCTGGCGCGAGGCGGTGCCCGGCGACGCGCCGGACGACGTGACCGGATTCGCGGAGCCGATCGCCGGCGTCGACGGCTACGCGATGCCGGCCACGCAGCACGACGCCGTCCTCTGGATCTCCGGCAGCGCGTACGACGTCGTCTTCGACGTCTCGCGGATGGCCATCGCGGCGCTCGCGTCCGTGGCGACCGTCGCCGAGGAGACCTCCAGCTGGCCGTACCACCACGACCACGACCTGACCGGGTTCATCGACGGCACCGAGAACCCGAGCCTGATCGACGCGCCGCCGTTCGTGCTCGTCGCCGAAGGGAAGCCCGGCGCCGGCGGCACCGTCCTGCTGCTCCAGAAGTGGGTACACGATGCGTCGGCGTGGGAGTCGCTCGCCGACGACGCCCAGGAGCTGGTGATGGGCCGGCGCAAGGCCGACAGCGTCGAGCTCGACCCGAAGCCGGACGACTCGCACGTTGCGAGCACCGACCAGGACCGCTTCGGGAAGATCTTCCGGCGGAACATGCCGTACGGCACGGTCACCGACCACGGCACCATGTTCGTCGGCTTCTGCGCGGAGCAGCGGCCGCTCGAGGCGATGCTCGAGAGCATGGTCGGCCTGGACGACGGGACGCGCGACGCGCTGACCCGCTACACGACGCCGCTGACCGGCGCGTACTACTTCGTCCCGTCGACAGAGTCGCTGCGCGACCTGGCTCCCAAGGCCTGACGTGTGGTCGTGGCTGCAGAGATTCCGCGTCTGGGCCGCGAACCGGAAGGTCTTCCTCTGGCCCGAGAACTGCTGAGCCCGGAGCCGCGCCGGACGCGGCGACGCAAACGCTCGAGCTGACGCCGGGCCGACTGCGCGCCCGGTCGAACGGCGCCGCCCCTCCCTGCTAGAAGTCGCTTGATGGCGACGGCGCCCCCGACGAGCGCCCGGCCACGCGATCCGTGGCGAGAGCCCGCGGACGAGGTCGCGAGGGCGCTCGACACCGACACGCACGAGGGTCTGGCTGCGGCCGAGGCGGGCGCGCGGCTCGTGCGTTTCGGGGCCAACCAGCTCGACGAGGAGCAGCCCGTTCCCGCGTGGCGGAAGTTCCTCGAGCAGTTCGCCGACCCGCTGATCTACCTCCTGCTCGCAGCCACCGTCGTTTCCCTCGTCGCGTGGATCCTGGAGGGCGAGGAGGCGGCGCCGTACGACGCGATCGTGATCGCCGCGATCGTCGTCGCGAACGCCGTGCTCGGCTACGTCCAGGAGGCGCGAGCGGAGCAGGCGGTCGCCGCGCTGCAGCGCATGGCGGCCGCGACCGCCACGGTCGTCCGGGACGGGCGGCCGGACAGAGTTCCCGCGGACGAGCTCGTCCCGGGCGACATCCTGCTCCTCGCCGAGGGCGACGCCGTCGCCGCGGACGCGCGCCTGGTCGAGGCGGCCTCGCTGACCGTCGCCGAGGCCGCCCTGACGGGCGAGAGCGAGCCGGTGCTGAAGGACGTCGAAGCACTTTCCGAGCCGGCCGAGCTCGCGGAGCGGGTGAACATGGTCTTCAGCGGCACGGCGGTCGCGCGCGGGCGCGGCCGGGCGATCGTGACCGCCACCGGGATGGCGACCGAGATGGGCAAGGTCGCGCGCCTCCTCGGCAGCACGGTCGAGCAACCGACCCCGCTCGAGCGTGAGGTCGACCACCTCGGCCGGATGCTCGGCCTCGCGGTGATCGTGATCGCGGCCGTCGTCGTCGCCGCGATCCTGCTGACGGCCGATCTCCGCAACGCCTCGGACCTCGTCTCGGTGCTGCTCGTCGGGGTCTCGCTCGCGGTCGCGGCCGTGCCCGAGGGCCTGCCGGCGGTGCTCTCGGTGGTGCTCGCCCTCGGCGTTCAGCGGATGGCCCGCCGGCGCGCGATCGTGAAGAAGCTCTCGTCCGTCGAGACGCTCGGCTCGGCTTCGGTCATCTGCTCGGACAAGACCGGGACGTTGACGAAGAACGAGATGACGATCCAGAAGGTCGTCACCGCTTCCGGCGAGATCGACGTCACCGGAGAGGGCTACCGGCCCGCGGGGGAGCTGCTGGTCGACGGCCGCCCCATCGACGACCCGGTGCTGATCGGCGAGGTCCGGTCGGTACTCGTCGGCGGAAGCCTCACGAACGACGCCGTGCTGCGGGAGGAGGCCGGGACGTGGACGATCCAGGGCGACCCGACCGAGGCCGCCTTCCTCGTCGCCGAGGCGAAGGTCGAAGGCCTGCGCGAGTCCCGCGAGGCCCGCTTCGAACGGGTCGGCGAGATCCCCTTCACGTCCGAGCGAAAACTGATGAGCACGGTGCAGAGCGACGCCGAGGGCGACCTCGGTCTGGCCGTCGTGACCAAGGGTGCCCCGGACGTGCTGCTCTCGCGGTGCACTGGGGAGCGAGTCGGGGACGAAGCGCGGCCGCTCTCGGACGATCGGCGCCGGCAGATCCTCGCGACCGTGGATCGGCTCGCCGACCTCGCGCTGCGGACACTGGCCGTCGCCTACCGGCCTGTGCCGCAGGACCCGCCGCTGCCGACGGACGAGACGCTCGAGCGCGAGCTCGTCTACCTCGGCCTCGTCGGGATACTCGACCCGCCGCGGCCCGAGGCGCGGACGGCGATCGCAGAGGCGCACGCAGCCGGACTGCGCGTGGTGATGATCACGGGCGACCACCCCAGTACGGCCGCGCGCGTCGCGACCGATCTCGGCATCGCCCCGGCGGACAGCCGCCCCGTCACCGGCGGCGAGCTCGACTCACTCGACGACGAGGGCCGCGCAACGACCGTCCGCGACGCCCCCGTCTATGCCCGAGTGGCGCCGGAGCACAAGCTCGCCATCGTCGACGGGCTCCATGCGGAGGGACGCATCGTCGCGATGACCGGGGACGGGGTGAACGACGCCCCTGCGCTGAGGGCGGCCGACATCGGGGTCGCGATGGGTCTGGCCGGGACGGACGTCGCAAAGGAGGCGGCCGACATGATCCTGGCGGACGACGACTTCGCCACGATCGTGAGCGCAATCCGCGAAGGCCGCGGCATCTTCGCGAACATCCGCAAGTTCCTCCGCTTCCTCCTCTCGTCGAACATCGGCGAGGTGCTCACGATGTTCTTCGGCGTCGTGCTCGCGGGGACCCTCGGGCTGGAGGACACGGGCGAGGCGATCGCTGTGCCGCTCCTTGCGACCCAGATCCTGTGGATCAACCTCCTGACCGACGGCGCGCCCGCCCTCGCGCTCGGGCTGGATCCGCCCCCCGACAACATCATGGAGCGGCCGCCGCGGCGGTTGGACGACCGGGTCATCGATCTGGAGATGTGGCTCGGCATCCTCTGGGTCGGCGCGGTGATGGCGGTGGTCACGCTGCTCGCCCTCGACCTGCGTCTTCCAGGCGGAATCGTCGGCGGCTCCGGCAACGTCACCGAGGCGCGCACGATGGCGTTCACGACACTCGTCTTCGCGCAGCTCTTCAACTGCTTCAACGCGCGCTCCGACCACACGAGCGCCTTTCACCGGCTCTTCACGAACCGCTACCTCTGGGCGGCGATCGCGCTCTCAGCGCTGCTTCAGGTGGCGGTCGTCGAGCTCCCGTTCCTGAACGACGCGTTCAAGACCAGCGCCCTCGGACTCGACGAGTGGCTGATCTGCATCGGTCTCGCGAGTGTGGTGCTCTGGGCCGACGAGGCGAAGAAGCTGCTCGAGCGGCACGTCCGCCGTTAGACCGCCAACGGACGACTCCAGCCGCGTTCAGCCGGCGGGAACCCAGCCGCCTTCGACGTGGAGCACCTGGCCGTTGACGTAGCCGGCGCCGTCGGAGGCCAGGAACAGGACGGTTTCCGCGATCTCGCGCGGGTCGCCGAAGCGCTTCATCGGGTTCATCGCCTTCGCCTCCTCGATGTGCTCCGGCGCGACGCCCCACTCCTGCTCCCAGTTGCCCGAGATCGGCCCGGGAGCGAGCGCGTTGACGCGGATCTCCGGCGCCAGGTCCCGCGCGAGCGAGGCGGTGAAGCCGCGGATCGCGCCCTTCGCCGCGCAGTAGGTGACCGGCACCCAGTTGATCGCGTTGTCCGGCGAGACGCCGTTGCCGTACGTGCTGGAGAAGTTGACGATCGCGCCGTTGCCGTGGCGCCGCATCACCGGGATGACGGCGTGGCACATGCGCATCGTCCCGACTACGTCCACGGTCAGCAGCGCGGTCGCGGCGTCGGCGCTCATCTCCTCGAACCGAACCGTGTCGGCCTCGTCGAGGCGGCCCGCGGTGTTCACCAGCGCGTCGACGCGACCGTAGGCGGCGTCCGCCGCGGCGACGAAGGCGTCGACCGACGCCTGGTCGGTCACGTCCAGCTGCACGGCACGCGCCGAGCCGCCGGCATCCTCGACCTCGCTCGCAACGGCCTCGGCCGCGTCCTTCGAGCTCCGGTAGCCGACGACCACCGACGCTCCTTCGCGGCCGAACCCGAGCGCGATCGCCCCGCCCAGCGTCCCGCCGGCGCCCGTGACCAGCGCGACCCGGCCAGCGAACCGCTGCCCGTCGTTCCAGATCGGATTCACACAAACCTCCCGTCCAGCGACGGGCAATCGTCTCAGAAGCGCAGACCCTGCGAGCCCGAGGGCGCCGGGAAGTTGGACGGGTGGATGCGCAGGTCGCGCAGGAACCAGTGGGCCGCGAGGGCCGTGACGACGAGCAACCCGGCGAGGAGCGCCGATTCCTCGAGGCGGTGGTGTCGCGCCAGCTCGACGACGAGCACCAGCAGGCTCAGCCCGACGAGCAGGAGGGCGATCACGCGATGGAAGCGGCCGGCTTCGGAATGCGGCCACGGGTCGAGCGGGCGGACGATCTCCCGGCCCCGATCGGAGTCGGTGCAGCGGTGCTTGCTCGGACAGGCGTTGCAGACATCGGCGCGGGCCCGGTAGCGCACGATCCGTAGTTCCTCGTCGAGCTCGTGCGGCCACAGCTGCTCTCCCTCCGGACACACCCAGTGGTCGTGCTCCCCCACGTAGGAGAAGCCGGCCGTCCGGAAGCGAAGCGCCCGGCGGTGCGTGTGCGCCGAGAGCCACTCGAGCGCGAACGCGGACAGCGTCAGGAACCCCGCGTACCCGGCGGCCAGCAGCACCTCGGCGTTCACGTCACCCTCGCCGCCGTCGCCTCGTCGTCCCCGAACCCGAAGCCGCTCGCGCCCTGCGCCTGCTCGACCTCGGTGAAGAGGAGATCGGGCTCCTCGTAGGTGACCTGCTCGACTGTGTAGCGGATGCCGAGGTAGGCGATGTAGAGAGCCGGGAGCGCGCCGCCGACGATGAAGAGGATGTCCCCCGGCAGGCGCAGCCACTCGATCGTGGCATTGGTGTGGTTCGAGAGGAACTTCAGTTGCCGCGCCTCGAAGTAGCCGGAGTCGACCGACTTGTAGAGCTGCAGGATCCCGAGCGGCAGCAGCGTCGCGAAGCACATCCAGGCCAGGCCGATGTTGGTCGACCAGAAGCAGATGCGCGCCCACCGCTCCGGCCAGCGCTCGGCCGGGATCAGGTACCGGAGGCAGAACATCGCCAGCCCGAGGGCGAGCATCCCGTACACGCCCATCATCGCCGCGTGCCCGTGGTTCGCGGTCAGCGCCGTGCCGATCTCGTAGTAGGAGACGATCGGCAGGTTGATCAGGAAGCCGAAGATGCCGGCGCCGAGGAAGTTCCAGAACCCGACCGCGACGAGGAACATCACCGCCCAGCGGTGCGGGAACGGCACGCTCGAGCGGGCCTCCTGCTGCGCGCCGAGCTGCAGGAACGACCACGCCTCGACGGTCAGGAACGTCAGCGGGATCACCTCGGCGGCCGAGAAGAAGGCGCCGAGCGCCATGTGCTCGGCTGGCTCGCCCGAGAAGTAGACGTGGTGCATCGTCCCGATCACGCCGCCGACCGAGTAGAGGACGATGTCGAGGAAGACGACCGTCAGCGCGATCCGCTCGCGCACGACGCCGAGCAGCACGAACATGTAGGCGACCATCACGGTCGTGAACAGCTCGAGAAAGTCCTCGACCCAGAGATGGACGACCCAGAAGCGCCAGAACTCGGTCGTGGTGAAGTTGTCGTCGGTGCGGGCGACGAGCCCGACCGCGTAGAAGAGCGGGATCGCACAGGCGGCGAGGAAGAACAGCCACGGCATGTTCCCCGGGTGCTCGCCCTTCAGCCGGAGGCGTAGCACCCGCCAGAGCATCGCGACCCAGACGATCAGCCCGACCGTGAGCAGGATCTGCCAGATCCGCGCGAGGTCGAGGTACTCGAAGCCCTGCAGACCGACCCAGTTGGTGACGGAGGCGTTCTTGAAGACCTCGTGGATCGTGAGGTACGAGCCGACGAGCGTGCCGCCGACG
>DASSQG010000195.1:0-12490 GCA_035702625.1 Gaiellaceae bacterium
AGCCGGATCAGCGTCCTCTTCACCCCGTCGCGCTCCCCCGGCGCGAGCGACGCGATCGAGCTCGTGGTCGTGAAGAGATCGACGA
Source organism: Gaiellaceae bacterium (assembly GCA_035702625.1). Taxonomy (GTDB): domain Bacteria; phylum Actinomycetota; class Thermoleophilia; order Gaiellales; family Gaiellaceae; genus AC-32. The sequence goes on from DASSQG010000195.1 coordinate 86, forward strand.
CCTGCTGCCGTGACAGGACTTCCGAGCGAGGGAACTCCTCCCCCGTGAGCGGCTCGAACCGCGGGTCGGAGAACGCGAGCAGCGGATCGGCCATCTCCCTGCGCGCCGCTGCGCGTCCGGAGCTGACGTAGAGCTCGTCGAACACCTCGTGCGCCGCGGCAGGTAACGGCGGGTCGAGCGAGTTGCTCGTCCGGTCGTCGCCGTCGCTCCACCAGTGGTTCCAGAGGAGCGCCACCCCGCCGCCCGGCCGGAGGACACGCGCAAGCTCGTCGACCGCCACCGAGCCGTCGAACCAGTGGAACGCGTCGCCGATGAAGACGGCGTCGACGGACGCGGCGGGCAGGGGGATCGCCTCCGCGCTGCCCGCGAGCACCTCGAGCTCGGAAGACCGCGCCGCCAGCACGGCGCGCATCTCGGCGTCCGGCTCGACGGCGACGACGTCGTCGATTTGGGCCGCGAGCGCGCGGGTCAGCGTGCCGGAGCCGGCCGCGAGATCGAGCACGCGCGAGCTCCGGTCGACCCCGAGGAGCTCCAGGGCCCGCGCGACCGCCTCGGGCGCGTACTCCGGCCGCGCCGCGTCGTAGTCGGCGGCGATCTGCCCGAAGCTGCGCGCGAGCTCAGGCACGGCGAGTCCAGTACGCGGTGGTGCGCACGGGGTTACGGATCTCTTCGTCGGCCGGGATCAGCTTCCGCAGGCGCTCGGCGAAGGCATCCCGATCCTCGCGCGGCTGGTGGGCGATCGAGCTCACGGAGACCATGTTGGCGATCCACTCGTCCCGGCTGCGGACGAGGTCGCGCTCGAGGCTCTCCTCGCGGAGCTCCTCGAACCCGGCGCGCTCGATCGGGCCGCGCCACTCGCCCGAGAGCACCCGCGGCAGCCCCGGCTGCCCGCCGCGCGCGAACGCCTCGTCGATCACCGCCTCGACCTCGTCGCCGAGCTCCGCGTACCCGAGCGGGTAGTTCCAGAGGATCACGAGCCCGCCGCCCGGCCGCAGCACGCGGACGATCTCCGCCAGCGCCTCGTCGTTTGCGAACCAGTGGAACGCCTCGGCCGAGAGGACCGCATCGACCTCCTCGTCGCCGAGCGGGATCGACTCCGCGCTGCCGGAGCGAGCCTCCGCGCCCGGCACGATCTCCTCCAGCACGGCGCGCATCTCTGCGTCCGGCTCGACCGCGACCACCCGGCCGAAGCGCGGTACGAGCTCGCGCGTCAGCTTGCCGGTGCCGGCGCCGAGGTCGAGCACCGTCGCGTCCGCGGCAAGTCCGAGGTCGGCTGCGACGCGGTCGAGCAGCGCGCCGGGCCAACCGGGCCGGCCGAGCTCGTACTCGCGCGCGGTGCGCCCGAAGGCGTCCGGCGGGGCTTCTCTAGGCGACACCAGCGAGGAGTGAAGCGCGCTGCTCCTTGACCATCTCCCGGGCGATCACGAGGCGCTGGATCTGGTTCGTGCCCTCGTAGATCTGCGTGATTTTCGCGTCGCGCATCATCCGCTCGACGGGGTACTCCTGGATGTAGCCGTAGCCGCCGAGGATCTGTACGGCGTCCGTCGTCACGTCCATGGCGACGTCCGTGCAGTAGAGCTTCGCCATCGCCGAGATCTTCGTCAGGTCGGCGCCGTCGGCGCCCTCGTCGATCAGCTGGCCGCACTTGTAGAGCAGTCCGCGCGCCGCCTCGCACTTCGTCTCCATGTCGGCCAGCATCCCGGCGATCAGCTGGTGCTGCGCGATCGGCTTGCCCATCGTCTCGCGGGTCCTCGCGTACTCGAGCGCGTAGTCGGTCGCGCCCTGCGCGAGGCCGAGCCCCTGCGCGCCGATGCCCGGGCGCGAGCGGTCGAGGATCCGCATCGCGATCGGGAAGCCCCCGCCCTCCTCGCCGAGCAGGTTGCCGGCCGGGATCCGGCAGTCGTCGAAGAAGATCTCGCCGGTCGTCGACCCCTTGATCCCCATCTTCGGCTCGATCCGGCCGACCTCGAACCCCGGCGCGTCGGCCTCGACGACGAAGGCCGAGATGCCGGCGTGGCCGGCGTCCGGGTCGGTCTTCGCGAAGACGACGTAGACGTGCGCGACACCGGCGTTCGTGATGAAGCGCTTGCCGCCGTTGAGGACGTACTCGTCGCCCTCGCGCCGCGCCTCGGTGCGCATCGCCGCGGAGTCCGAGCCGGAGCCGGGCTCAGTCAGCGCGTAGGCCGGGAGCCACTCGCCGCTCGCGAGCCGCGGCAGCCAGCGCTCCTTCTGCTCGTCGCTGCCCGCGAGCTTGATCCCGAGCGAGCCGAGCTCCTGCACGGCGAGAATCAGGCCGGTCGTCGCGCACACCTTCGAGAGCTCCTCGATCGCGACGAACACCATCAGCGAGCCGGTGCCGGTGCCGCCGTAGCGCTCCTCGAACGGCAGTCCGAGCAGGTCGTGCTCGCGCATGAGCTCGACCATGTCCCACGGGAACTCGGCCGACTTGTCGATCTCGGCCGCGCGCGGCGCCACGCGCTCGCGCGCGAGGTCGCGAACGAGGTCGCGAATCTCGCGCTGCTCCTGCGTCAGCGGGTCGCTCGGCACGGAGCGGAGTCTAGATCTAGACCAAGATCTCGAGCGCGACCCGGGACGGGCAGCCGCGTTCGAGCAGCTCGACCGCCTGGTGCAGGTCGACCTTCGTCTCGCGCGCGAGCACTTCCGCCTCGAAGCGGCGGCAGCCGGCTCGCCTGAGCTGCTCGCGGCGCCAGGCCACGACCTCGTCGTCCGTCACCCGCGCCCTGAGCAGCTCCGCGGTCGTCATCGCAGCTCAGCGGATCCGCAGCGTGAGCGACGCGGGCGTGAACCCGCGCTTCGCCGCCGAGATGACGAGGTACCCGCGGCGGCTCGGGCGGATCTGGAGCATCGAGCTCCCGTACGCCGTCGTGCGCGTCTTGCGGAGGACGCCCGCTCCCTTGAGACGCAGGAGCGCGCCGCCGACGCCGCCGCCCGTCTCGAAGTTCGTGACGCTCAGCGTCACCCAGCGCTTCGAGCCCCGCCGCAGCGTCCCGCGGATGGAGACCTCCATGCGGCGGACGCGGGTGAGCAGCTGCGGCTGCGTGAAGTCGCCGACGTTGTCGCCCTCGTCGGTCGCCGCGACGCGCCAGTAGAGGCGGCCCGTGTCGAGCGAGACCTGCCCCGGGTAGTGGAGCAGCGGCGCGTACGAGGTGTTGTCGGTGACGACGTTCTCGACCAGCTGCGTGAAGTCGGGCGTGCCGGACAGCTGCACGCGGTACCGGCGGGCGCCGGCCTTCGCGTCCCAGCTGAGCAGGATGTGATCGCGAGCGACGTCGGCATGCGCCCCGCTCGGCTCGCGGATCGTGCGGGTGAAGGCATAGCTGGTCGAGTAGCGGCCGGGCGTGAGGCCGGAAGGCGACTTCGCGAACTCGGCCCGGACGCGCCAGTGGAAGATGCCGGTGCCGTACATCTGGACGGGCGTCATCGCGGGCGTCCGGAAGCCGCTGACGTCCTTGTGCGTCCCGTCGGGCAGGTCGACGGAGAGGTCGTAGGAGACCGCGCCCGGCACGACGTTCCAGCTCCAGGTCGGGATCGCGTCGCCCTGCGTCGGGTTGGTGCCGCTGCCGGACGGCGCCTGCAGCGTCTTCTGGAACGTCCCGATGCTCGACCACGTTAGCCCGGTCAGGTTCTCGTCGTCCGCGCGCACGCGCCAGTAGAGAACGGTGTCGGCCGGGTACGTCGTGCTGCTCGTGTACGAGGTCGCGTCCGTGACGACGTCGTCGAGGAGCGTCCCGAACGTCGGGTCGGCGGCGACCTGCAGCCGGTACCGCCTCGCGCCGAACGTCGGCGACCACTGGAAGCTCGGCTGCCTGGCGAACACCTGGCCCGCGCTCGGCGACAGGAGCGCCGGCGGGGTCGACTGCTTCTGGAACGAGCCCTTCGCCGAGTTCGGTAGGTCGATGGGAAGCGCGTCGGAACCGTTCGTCGCCGTCGCCGGCAGAACGGCCCAGTAAAAGGTCGTCGTCTCGTCGGGATACGTGGTCGGCACCGAGGCGTTGCGGGGGGCGTACGCCGGGATCCGCGTGAACCCCTCGTCGACGATGTTGCTGAAGTTCGCGTCCTTCGCGACGACGACGTAGTACGCGTTCGCGCCGCTGATCGCGTTCCAGGTGAAGAGCGGCGTACGGGTGCTGTTCGCGCCCGCGGCCGGCGCCAGGTAGCTGCTCCCGCACGGATAGCCGAAGGAGCAGGTCGACGCAGCCGTCGGATCCGCCGGGCTCGGGTATCCAGTCCACGTGAAGGCGGGGCCGACCGGACCCGTCGAGTCGACGTTTCCGTCCTGCAGGTAGGTGTAGTCGCCCCAGACCTCCTGGGCCGACGAATCTCGGTCGCTCCGCGCCCGGACGCGGAAGCACAAGGTGCCGGGAGTGATCGGGATCGAGTCCTGCGCGAGTGAGCCCTGCCAGACGACCGGGTTCAACGTCGTTCCTCCGAGCGGAGTCCATTCCGTCACCGACGTCTTCTTGATGTACGTCGACGTCGCCCACGAGCAGGCCGACCCGGTCCAGCCCGCGACCTGGATCTCGTAGCTCGAGGCGCCGGGCACCGGATCCCAGCGAACGACCGGCACCTGCGTCTGGTAGCCCGCCGTTCCCGAGTCGATGTCCGTGCCCGGGTCGGCGAGGTTGTCGCGCATGCGGAGGTTCTTGATGCTCGTCCCCGGAACCGGCCCGGCCGGGGCGACCTTGTCGAACGCCTTCGTGAACGAGCCGCCGAGGTTCCAGACACCGGCGTTGCCGTCGGCGTCGAACGCCCGCACGCGCCAGTAGTAGACGTTGTCCTTGAAGACCTGCGTCGGCGAGAGCGACGTCCCGATCGTCGTGCCGCTGCAGCAGACCTTCGAGCCCGCTGCGAAATCGTCCGACGAGTTGATCTCGACCTCGTACCGCGCGGCACCCGGGACGGCGTCCCACGAGAACCGCGGATCGAAGGCCTCGGGCGCCGCGTTCAGGTCCTCGAGGTGGAGGGTCGTCGACGACGGCCAGGCCCAGACGAAGGACCGCGCCGGCGACGGCGTGCCGCGGTTGCCCTCGGCGTCGACCGGCGTGACGCCCCAGTAGTACGTGCCGGGTGCGAGCGCGGCGGCCGGCGTCAGCGTCGTCGCGGAGGTCTCGACCGGCTTCCCGGAGCCGTTGACCGTGACGAGCGAGCCGAGGCCCGGGTCGGTCGCGATCGACACGAGGTACGTGCGCGCGCCCGCGACCGGCGCCCAGCTGAGCTGGAGCGGCGTCGACGGGTACACGATCGTCGCCCCGGATGCCGGCGACTGGAGCGCCGTCGACGTGCCCCAGCGCTTCGTGAACGACCGGCCGCGCGACCACGCGGAGGCGCCGCCGTTCCGGCCGATCGCGCGGACGCGCCACCAGTACGTCCCGTTCGGGATCGTCTGCTGCAGCGTCGCGCGCAGGTTCTTCGTGCGGAAATCGTCCCTGCCGTTGCCGAGCACCGGCGAGTTGAACCCCGAGTCGGCCGCGATCTCGAACTCGTACTCCTCGGCCCCTGCGACCGCGTCCCACGCGAACGCGGGCAGCGCGCCCACGCTCACGCCGGCCGCCGGGCCAATCGGGACCGGCGCCTTGGGCACGCCCTGTGCGGTGCCGCCGACGACGAGACTCGCGGCGACGAGCAGCGCAAGGACGCCGAGTCGGCGTCGCAGGGCGCTGCGCCCTTCCGGTTTCACGGTGAGCTTCCTCACTGTCCCCGCTGACTATTTCCGGACGCCGCCCGAGCGGGATCGCCTGATCGTCTAGGCCGCTTCATCCGTTCGGCTCAGTAGACGTAGGGCACGAGCCGGAAGCGAACGCGGCTCGTGTAGTCGCGGTAACCGTCGTCCGCCGACAGGACCTGTTCCTCCTCGCGGATCCGCACGAGCTGGAACGCCGTGCTCGCGACGAGGAGCGAGATGTTGCGCAGCGAGGGGTTCTCGGCGCAGTAGGCCGTGTAGGCGATCAGGTAGCCGGTGTAGGCGGGGTGACGGACGAACGCGTACGGGCCGCGGGTCTTGACGCCGCGGTTGGCAGCGACCAGGCCGAACGAGCGGCCGAGCGTGCCCAGGCTGAGCAGCGCAACCACGACGCCGAGCAGCTGCAGCGCCTCGGCGGGCACCTGCGGGATGCCGCCCGAGGCCGGCCGCGCGAGGAGCATGGCGAAGCTCCCGATCGGCGCCGCCACCCAGGCGAGGCGCCGCGAGCTCACCTGCTGCGTCGGCCGGCGGACGAGGAACAGCACCGCCACCCAGCCTTCGAGCAGCGTCGTCCCCAATCCGGAGGGCTGGCCGGTTGCCCGCCAGCGGTGGAAGTTCGCCCACGCAAAGGCCGCGAACAGGGTCACGAGCAGGGCTCGTGAGAGCACGCTTGCGGCGCGTCCACGCATCGCACCCAGCGTAGGAGCGCAGGCCGCGGCTCCTGCACGTGCAAACGGCCTGACTTCCATGGCGTAAGGTCCTGGTCGGTGCAGCTCCTCGTCATCGACTCGCTGCTTGCCTTCGTGCTCGTCGCGGCGGTCGTGCTCGGATGCAGAGGGATGCTCGCCGGCGCCTCGACGCGACGGCGTCGTGCGGTCGGCTGGCTGCTGATCGCGCTGCCGCTGCCGCTGGCGGTCGGCGTCGAGACGTTCGCCTCACCGCCGCGCGTGCTCGCGGACGCCGGCTTCGTCGCCGGCGTCGCCGCGTTCGCTCTCGGCGCGCTGCTCGTCCTGAGCCGTGACGACGGCGACGGCCGGGAGGGCGACGTCGATCCCGAGAGCCCGCCCTGGTGGCCGGACTTCGAGCGCGAGTTCCGCAGCTACGCCCGCCGTAGCTCCCGCCCGCGCGTGCTGCGGTAACGCTTCGGTTTCGGCCACACCCGGCCGATGTGAGAACATGGTGGCCACGTGAGCGTCCACACGTTCGTGCTTGCACTGCTCGGTGGCTCGGCCGCGCTCGCACTCTGGATTCTGGCGCGGTACGTGAACTTCGGCCCCCGGACGCTCGTGTGGGCGGTCATCCACGTGGTCGCGGCGATCACGCTCCTCCAGTTCGTCTCGGTGCCGCTCGACCTGGTGAACGCGAGCGGCGTGCCGGCGGCCCGCTTCGTGTGCGCGTTCGGCGTGGCCCTGCCGCTGTTCGTCTACGCCTTCCTCAGCGGCGGCTGGGTGACGCGGTTGTCCGTCGGCCTTCTGCGGTAGCGCCTCAGAGGAGCCCGTGCGCGCCGAAGAACGCCGGCGCGAGGATGATCACGAAGATCACCGGCAGGAAGAAGATCGCCATCGGCACGAGCATCTTCACCGGCGCCTTCTGCGCCCGTTCCTCGGCGTGCATCTGGCGGCGGTGCCTCAGGTCGGCGGCCTGTGAGTGCAGGATCCCGCCGAGCGGGGCGCCGAGCTGGTCGGACGCGATGACCGCGTTGGCGAAGGCGGTGACGCTGTCGTTGCCGACGCGCTCCGCCAGGCTGCGCATCGCGGTCCGGCGCGACTCGCCGACGCGCAGCTCGGTCAGCACCCGCCGCATCTCGTCGGCGAGCGGGCCGTCGCTCGCCTCGAGCAGGTAGCTCAGCGCGGCGTCGAAGCTCATGCCGGCCTCGACCGCGATCGCCAGCTGGTCGACGAAGTGCGGCAGCTCGCTGTCGATGCGCTGGCTGCGCCGCGCCGCGGCCTTGCTGACGAGGAAGTTCGGGACGAAGATGCCGCCGGCCGCAAGCGTGATCGCCAGCAGGATGCGCCCTGCTCCGTGGGCGAGCGTCAGGCCGGCGAGGAAGCCGAGACCGGTGAGGGCGACGCGTCCTGCCATGAACATCTCGGCCGTGAGGCGGCTCGAGACGCCCGCGCGCCGGAGCTGTGCGTCGATGTCCTGGGGCGAGTCCTTGCGCCACACCCGTTCGTGGACGGTCGCGAGGAACGCGAGCACGCGCTCGAAGGCCGCGGAGACCGGGCTCATGCCGGCCGAGTCCGCCGCGCCGCCGGTCGTCGAGCGAACCGTCTCGAGCGCAGCCCGGCGGTCGCGCTCGGCCGCGGTCCGCGCGCGGGTGAGCACGTGGCCGCAGAGGGCGAGGCAGGCGATGCCGGCGAGAAGCAGCAGGATCATCGCTAGTACCCCACCGTGACGATGCGCTTGAGAATCAGCCCGCCGATCGTCATCGAGACAAGGCAGAAGCCGATCAGCAGATGGCCGACCGAGGTCGTGAAGAGCGGCGCCATGTACGACGGGTTGATCACGCTCATGATGAGCACGAGCCCGAACGGCAGCGAGATCAGGATCGCCGCGGACAGCCGGCCCATCGAGGTCAGCGCGTGCACCTTGCGGGCGTGCCGCTGGCGCTCGCGAACCGTCTCGGACAGCGTGTCGAAGAGCCCGGCCATCGAGCCGCCGACCTGCGACTGCACGTTGACCGCGGTCGCGACGTACTCGAAGTCGGCCGACCCGATCCGCTCGCACATGCCGGCGAGGGCCTGGTCGAGCGGGCGCCCGAGGCGCTCCTCCCCGAGCACGCGCGCGAACTCCTCCGACGCCGGCGGGCTGCCGTCGTCGGCGATCGCGCGGATCGCGGGCCGGAGCCCGTGCCCGGCGCGAAGCGTCGAGGCGATCGTCGAGAGGACGTCCGGCAGCTGGCGGTCGAACGCCTTCCGGCGCCGGCTCGCGGCGACCTGGAGGACGAGCAGCGGCACGCCGAGCCCGGCGACCATGCACAGGAGGGCGAGCGCCGGCGAGGCGTTGAGAGCCGTGGCGACGATCCCCAGGACGAGCGCAGACAGGCCCGCCAGGTACGGAAGGTGGCCGACGCGCACCTTCACGCCCGAGCACTCGACGGCGCGAGTGAGGCGCTTCGAGCCGGGCAGCTCGCCGATCGAGCGCTCCGTCCAGTCGACCAGCCCGTCGAAGCGTGCGCCGCGTGACCGGTTCTCGTCGCGACGGTCGCCGCCCTTGACGTGCTTGTCCACGAGGCGGCCGATCTCGGACTTGCGCAGCCGCCGGTTGGCCGCGACACCCGCGACCGACAACAGCAGCGCGACGAGCAGGACGACGAACGCCGCCGCGTAGCCGCTGTGCGCGATCGACCCCGACTCCGACCGGCCGTACGCGGTTCCCGGGATCCGCAGCGGCTCGGCCGCGCGCGCGCCTGCCGCGCGGACGCTGAGCAGCACGCGCTCGCCGGGCCCGGCGCTCGTCAGGTAGGAGATCTGCCACGTGCGGTCGAGCTCCTGGCTCAGCGCGCGGTAGGTCGAGCCGAGGCTGCCGGCGTCCGCCGCGTCGAACACCTTGCCGCCGGTCGCAGCGGCGAGCGCTCTCAGGGGGGTCTTGTCGGCACTCGCGCCGGCGGCAATCGAGTAGACGACAACGTTGGCGCGCCGTGCCGCCGCGATCGCGCCCGAAAGCGAGTTGTGGGAGCCCAGGTCTTTCCCGTCGGTCAGGAGGACGAGGATCCGCATGCCGCTCGACATGTGCTGCAGCCGCGCCACGGACAGCACCACCGCGTCGTAGAGCGACGTTCCGCCCTGCGGGTCGGCCGCGAGGGTCGACAGTGTCCGGGTCACGTCCTCCCTGGACTCGTTCGCCCGGGTCAGGTCGAGCGCCTGGTGCCCGAAGGCGACGAGGCCGGTTGCCGAGGCGCGCTCCTGCTGCGCCAGGAAGTCGCCCGCGGCGCTCGTGGCCTGGTGCAGCGGCTCGCCGCGCATCGAGTGCGAGTTGTCGACGGCGAGCACGATCGCCTCCTCCGCCCCGAGCTGGTGCGGCCGCGCGAACTGCGCCGGCGCGCTCCCCTCCCACAGGGTCGGGCGGGCGCCGGCGGGAACCACCGCCGTGACGCGCACCTCGGGGAACCCGGCGAGGTCGACGTGCCGAATCTGCACCGCCGTCGCGGCGGCGGCCGACGCCGGCAGGCAGAGCGCCGCCGCGGCCAACGCGATGCGAATTGCGGCTCTCAATGCTCCCCCAGCCAGGTCGACGGGGGCAGCTCGACGCCGTTCGCCATCAGCTTCGTCAGGAAGTTCGGCCGGAGCCCCATCGGCGCCAGCGGTCCCAGCATGCCCGGCTCGAATCCAGTGCCCTCGCGGGCAGGAGCGATGAACAGATCCTGCAGCGTCACGACCTCGCCCTCCATGCCCGTGATCTCGGTGATCTGCGTGATGCGCCGGGAGCCGTCGACGAGCCTCGAGATGTGCACGAGCAGGTCGAAGCCGCCGGCGATCTGTTCCCGGATCGCCTTGACCGGCAGCTCGACCCCGGCCATCAGGACAAGCATCTCGAGCCTGTGGAGCGCGTCGCGGGCCGAGTTCGCGTGGATCGTCGTCAGCGAGCCGTCATGGCCCGTGTTCATCGCTTGGAGCATGTCGAGCGTCTCCGCTCCTCGAACCTCGCCGACGATGATCCGGTCGGGCCGCATTCGCAGCGCGTTCCGGACGAGATCGCGGATGCGGACCTCGCCCTCGCCTTCGACGTTCGGCGGGCGCGACTCGAGCGGGACGACGTGCCGCTGCTGGAGCCTGAGCTCCGCGGCGTCCTCGACGGTGACGATGCGCTCGCTCGAAGGGACGTACTGCGAGACCGCGTTGAGCAGCGTCGTCTTGCCGGTGCCGGTACCGCCCGAGATCAGCAGGTTGAGCTTCCCCCGGACGCACTGCGCCAGGAAGTCGGCGCTCTGCGGCGTCATCGTGCCGAGCTCGACGAGGCTCTCGAGCGTGAGCGCGTCCTGCGCGAACTTCCGGATCGTCAGCGACGGCCCGCGCAGGGCGAGCGGCGAGATGATCGCGTTGACGCGGCTCCCGTCCGGGAGGCGCGCGTCCACCATCGGCGACGACTCGTCGACGCGGCGGCCGACCTGCGAGACGATCCGGTCGATGATCCGCAGCAGGTGCGCGTCATCCAGGAACGACGCGTCGGTCTCCTGGATCACGCCGGTGCGCTCGATGTACACCTGGTCGTAGCCGTTGACCATGATCTCCGTCACCGACGGGTCGCGGAGGAACGGCTCGAGCGGTCCGTAGCCGAGCACGTCGTCCGCGATCTGCCGCTCGAGGAGCGCGCGCTCGCTCGGGCCCAGCGGGACCTCTTCGCTCTTCAGCTCTTCGGCGACGACCTCCTGGACGCGCTTCTCGAGCTCGTCGGAGCCTTCGAGGTTGAGGAAGGCAGCGCCGAGCCTCGCGATGCAGGCGCGGTGGATCCGCGTCTTCAGCTCGGCGTGCGGATCCTTCGCCCGCGCGCGTGCCTGCGCCTGGTCGACCTGGAGCCGCTCGGCGAGGACCGACGCGTCGTTGCGGCCGAAGCCGTTGCTCTCGACGGTGCTCATCGCCGCCCCTTCAGGCCGAAGCGCCGGCGCGGCGCGTCGTCTCCGGCCGCGCGGGCGCCGGCGAACACCGTCGCCGCGACCCGCGTCGCCGCCTGGGCGAAGTCGCTGTTCTCGTCCGCGACCACCACGGGCAGCGCCCGGTTGATCGCCGCCGGGACGGCAGGATCGTCGGGCAGCTCGAAGGCGATCTTCGCGTCGAGCGCCTCCTCGATGTCGTCGGTTCCGACCGCGCCCGCAGCTCCGACCTTGTTCGCGACGAGCGAGACGCGGTCGCGGGGGAACCCGAGCCGGTCGATCGTCTCGAGGCCGATGCGGACGTTCTTCAGCGACGTCACCTCGGGATTGCAGAGGAGCAGCAGCTGCTCGCTGCGGTCGAGCGCCGCCAGCATCGCGGCGTCGAACAGCGGGCCCGTGTCGATCACGACCGCGCCGAAGCCGCTGCGCGCCGCGTCGAGTACGGCGGCGAGCTGGCTCGCGCCGACGAGATCGGCTTCCTCCGGACGCTTCGGTGCCGGCAGGAGCGAGAGGCCCGTGCGCGGGTCCGAGCTGGCGAACGCCTTCAGCTTGTCGAGGTCGATCTCTCCCGGCGACGCCGCCAGGTCGGCGATTGTCGCGCGGGGCGTGACGGCCAGCGTGAGCGCCGAGTCGCCGAACTGCAGATCGAGGTCGATCAGCAGCGTCTCCACGCCCGAGCGGGCGGTCGCGACCGCGAGGTTCGTCGCCAGCACGGTCTTGCCGCTGCCGCCCTTGGGCGAGAACACCGTGACGACCTTGCCCTTGTCGCCGTTCGCGCTCGCCGCGGCGGCCGCAGCCTTGCGGATCGCGAACACGAGCGTCTCGGCCGGCTGCGGCAGGACGAGCACGTCCGCAGCGCCGACCGCGAGGCCGGTCTCGACGATCCCGTTCGGCTCGCCGTAGGCGGCGAGGATCAGCGGGACGCGCAGCTCGCGCGCCCGCGGGATCTCGCCGTCGCCGTGCGCCGAGGACGACTCGAGCACGTGCAGCGCGACGTCCGCGGAAGCCTGGGTCTCCATCAGCCCGGTCGGGCGTACCAGCGAGATCGTCGGCTGGTGCTCGAGGAGCGCGGCGACGCTGTCGGCCGCCGGCCCGCTCATCAGGACGCGGAGCG
>DASSQG010000196.1:0-2481 GCA_035702625.1 Gaiellaceae bacterium
ACCTTCAGCTCGGCGAGCGTGTTCTTGAACGCCGTGTCGCGAAGGCGGGTGCAGAGGCCGAGCACGCCCTGCTCGGTCGGCGAGGTCGCGACCGAGATGTGCCGGCGCAGGCCCTTCTCGTCCTGGTAGCCGCGGTCGGGCAGCTCGACCCAGAAGTACTGCCCGGGGCGGAAGTCGACCTCCTCGCCCTCCAGGTCGAAGACGACGAACAGCGTCTCCCGGGCGACCTCCCGCGACTCCTTGATGCTCGCGCGCACGCCGGGAGGCTAACTACTCGAGCGCCGTCGCCGCTTCGGCCTCGAGCTGCGGCTCCTCGGCGCGGCGGTCGCGCAGGAACACCGTCGCGATCACGGCCGCGAGGATCGCGAACCCGACGCCGACCATGAAGGCGAGGTGGTAGCCGGCGGTCAGCGCCTCGACCGAGGTCGACCCGCCCGTCTTCCACGCCGCGAGGCTCGCGAGCACGGCCAGGCCGAGCGCGCCGCCCATCATGAACGAGGTGTTGACGACGCCCGACGCGAGGCCGGCCTCGCTCTGCTCGACGTCCGACATCGCCGCCATCAGCACCGGGTTCATCGCCATCCCGACGCCGATCCCGAGCACGACCATCGTCGGCAGCACGTCCAGCCAGAAGCTGCCGCCGACCGGCGCGCGGGCGAACAGCGCCAACCCGATCGCGACGAGCGTCATGCCGACGCCGATCGGCGCGCGCGTGCCGTAGCGCATCACGATCCGTGCCGAGAGGCCGAGTGAGAACGCGCCCATGATCAGGTTCGCCGGCAGGAAGGCGAGCCCGACCTGCAGCTCGTCGTAGCCGAGCACAAAACTCAGGTACTGCGCGGCGAAGAAGAACCACGCGAACATGCCGGCCGACCAGAGGATCCCGACCACGTTCGAGACCGCGAGGTTGCGGTGCTCGAAGAGCCGCAGCGGCACGAGCGGCGCCGCGACGCGCGACTCGATCACGAGGAAGACGCCCAGCAGCACGGCCGCGGCGGCGAGCAGCCCCAGCGTCTGCGCCGAGAGCCATCCCGCCCCGTTGCCGTTCACGATCGCGTAGACCGCGAGCATCAGCGCGCCCGTCACCGTCACGGCGCCCGCGACGTCGAGCCGGCCGGTCAGCGCGTGGCCGCGGCCCTCCGGGATCAGCGCCAGGCAGAGGAAGAAGACGGCGATCCCGATCGGGATGTTGACGAGGAAGATCCAGTGCCAGCTGAGCAGGTCGGTCAGCACGCCGCCTAGCAGCACGCCGACGCTGCCGCCTCCGGCCATGACGAAGCCGAAGAAGCCCATCGCCTTCGTGCGCTCCCCCGTCTCCGGAAAGAGCGTCAGCAGCAGCGAGAGCGCAACCGCCGAGACCACCGCGCCGCCGAAGCCCTGCACCGCGCGCGCCGTGACGAGCATCCCCTGCGAGGTCGAGAGCCCGCAGACGAGCGAGGCGGCCGTGAAGAGGCCGATGCCCGCGAGGAACAGGCGCCGGTGCCCGTACAGGTCGCCGAGCCGCCCGCCGAGCAGCAGGAAGCCGCCGAACGTGAGCAGGTACGCGTTGACGACCCACGCGAGCGACGCCTGGCTGAAGCCGAGGTCGGTGCGGATCGCGGGCAGCGCGACGTTCACGATCGTCGCGTCGAGGACGATCATCAGGTCGCCCAGGCAGAGGACGTACAGGGCGAGCCAGCGGCGGCGGTGGTCGAGGGTCATGAGCTCCTTTCTACCGTGGTGACACGACTACGACGAAGGACGTGACCGGAATTCATCGCGATGAGTTCCGGCTGCCGCGGGGGTCTGTATCGGGAGATGCAAGAGCTCGCCTTCGTCGACGTGCTGGCCCGGCTCCAGCTGGTCGCCCGCCGGCACGGATTCGAGCTGCGCGTGGTCGAGAGCGGCGAGGAGGTGCGGTGCGTGATCGAGCTGGCCGGGCTCTCCGCGGTGCTAGCCCTCGAACCGAAGCGGCAGACCGAAGAGCGGGAACAGCGTCTCGACGTCGAGGAAGAACGTGAACTCGGCGATCCTGCTCCCTGAGACCTCGAGCACCATCAGCGCCCAGGGCACGTGGCCGTCGCCGCTCTCGTTCGGCTTGTACTGCCCGTACGCGGGCGAGCCGTTCGCCGTCGAGCCTGCGGGTACGACACGCGAGCCCTTGCAGCCGATGCCGGGGCCGAACCACCACGTGAAGATGTCGTCGCGGCCGCGCAGCCAGAGGTCGAACGGCGGCATCGACTGTGTGGCGTCCTCGTGGATCAGCTCGGTCAGCGCGTCGACGTCGTAGTCCTCGAACGCCTTGACGTAGCGCTCGAGCAGCTCGCGGTCGGGCTCGCCGGACGTCGTCTCGGGCGTCAGCTCGACCTGCTCGAGCGTCGCGCGGGCTCGCTGCAGCGCGCTGTTCACCGAGGCCGTGGTCGTCTCGAGCAACTCCGCGACCTCGGACGCCTTCCAGCGCAGCACCTCGCAGAGGATCAGGACGGCGCGCTGGCGCGGCGG
>DASSQG010000197.1:0-3864 GCA_035702625.1 Gaiellaceae bacterium
CCTGCCCTTCCGGACCAGCTGATTAACGGTCGGCATGTGCTCCTTGCTAGATGGGGGCGGACACAACAAAGGCTGGCTCGGGGCTGGGCCCCGTGCCAACCGGATGAGGATGGTAGCGAACGGCGGCCCCCAGCGTCAAACGGCGAAAGGGGCTTGGCTGCATGGATTGGCGGGCAACTCGTGCGTTTTCGAACGAGAACTTTTATGCGTTGCAAGCCATAGCGTGCGGGCGACGACGGGTCTACAGTGAGACGGCTCGGCGGTCGGAGTCCGAGCAGGGCCGAACGCTAGGAGAGGGACATGCCGGACTTTACGGTGACGACCGCACTCGTCGCGGTCGGCGCGGCGGTCGCGGCGCTGCTCGTGCTCGGGCTGCTCGTCGCATTGGTGCGCTCCCGCCGGCGCGGACGCGGCGATCGGGAGCAGGTTCTCGCGCTCGTCTCCGAGCTGCACGCGCGCGTCGAGACCATCTCGCGCGAGGTCTCCGAGGCGCTCGAGCGGGCGAAGGAGGAAGGGCGGCGAAACCGCTTCCTCGGCGAGCTCGGCGCGTCGATCGACCTCGACGAGGTGCTTGCGCGAACGCTCGAGGCCGGCGGCGCGATCCCGGGAGTCGATGCGGCGCTCGTCTCGATCCGCGACGGCGCGGCGCCGATCGTCGCGACGATGGGCCTTTCCGCCGCGGAAGCGCAGCGCCAGGCGATCTCGGGGCCGCCGAACGGTCACGAGGCGCGCGCGATCTCGATCGCGTACCAGTATGCGCCGGGGCTCGACGCCGCCGAGCTGATCCACTCCGGGCTCGCGGTTCCGGTCCGTGGCGACGCGGACGCGATCGGGTTCGTCGCCGTCTACAGCCGCTCGCGGAGCCACCGCTTCGAGGAGGAGACGATCCGCGAGCTCGAGGAGCTCGCCAAGCGCGCCGGTCCGGCGATCGAGAACGCGCGCCGGTTCCGCGAGGCGCGGCAGCTCGCCGACCTCGATGCGCTCACGGGCCTCCACAACCGCCGCTACTTCCACGAGACGCTCGCGCGCGAGGTCGCCCGCGCCCACCGCTACGGGCGCCAGCTGGCGCTGATCGTCTTCGACCTCGACGACTTCAAGTCGATCAACGACCGGGTCGGCCACCTGGCCGGCGACGCCGTGCTCGCCGAGATCGCGCAGCGCGTGCGCGACGTCGTCCGGTCCGCGGACGTCCCCTGCCGAGTCGGCGGCGACGAGTTCGCGGTCATCCTGCCGGAGTCGAGCTCGAGCGACGGCGACCTGCTCTACCGACGCCTGCTCGCCGCGGTGTCGTCGCAGCCGTTCGGGCAGGCGGGGCGGCTGCTCCTCTCGGCGGGCATCGCCGAGCTGCAGGCCGACGACGATCCGACGACGTTCTTCGAGCGCACCGACGAGGCGCTCTACCGCGCGAAGGAGCTCGGCAAGGGCCAGGTCTACGAGGCCGAAAACGCGGGACTGGCTGTGGCGCGCGAGGCTAGTCGGCGGCCAGGAACGGCAAGTAGTCGGTGAGGTCGACGAAGCCCGGGTCGGGCTGGACGTCCCGCCGGCACACGGCCTGGTCGTCGAGCTGGCGCTCCCGGGCCATCAGCCATGACTCGTAGCGGTCGGAGCGCGCGATCGCCTGCAGCGCGTCCACGATCGGTTGGCGCACGACGTCGAGCGGCAGCGCGCCGAGCGGCACCGCGTCGTCCAGCGCCTTCACCTGGAACGTGCCACGCATCGTCTTCACGGCCCGCCACTTGCTGCTCTGCGGCATGGCGAAGAGCTGCGGCGGCGCGGTGTCGGCGAGCGCGTAGCCGCGCGTCCGGTTGCCGAGCCACGGCGCCCTTGTCTTCGTCTGCACCAGCCGGACGAGGCTCTGCGCGTAGGTCGCGTAGAACTCGCGCAGGTCGGAGGCCGAGACGCCGCCGGCATGGAAGCCGCCTTCGATCTTGACCCGGCGCAGCTCGTCGGCGATCACGCCGCGCGCGGCCGCCACGCTCGCATGGGCCTTCGCGAGCGCGGCCCGGTAGGCCGCGTCGCTGCCGCCGAAGTGGGACGCGACAACCGCGCGCTCGGCGTCGGTGATCTGCTTCGGCTTCAACGGCGCCTGCAGCGTCGTCACCACGCGGGCGAACGCCGCGCTGAAGGCGACGTCCGGATCGCCGGTGATCGGCCTCAGGGCCGAGATCGCGCTCTCGGTGACCGGCTTTCCGTACAGCGTGCAGCGCGTCCCGCTCGGCAGCACGAGCTGCCCCTCGGTCAGCGAGGCATCGAAGCCCTTGCCCGCCGTTCCCGGTCCGTTGCAGAGGCCCTTGTTGCGCGCCCAGAGGTACACGCACGCGGCCGCCGGCTTGTCGGGGTTCATCTCGCCGGCGCTCCACGTCGCCCAGCCCCACGACCACACCGACCGCAGGTGCACCTCGCTGGCGACCTCCTTCACGGCCAGCGCTTGCAGCTTCGTCACCTCGAGCCACGACTTGCGGCTCGCGCCCTCGCGCCCGCCTGAGCCGCGGGTCGTCTGGAAGCCGAGCATCAGCCCCAGCCTGCTCGCCGGCACGCCGGCGGACGTGAACTCGGAGACGCGCTTGCGGAACATCGTCCGCAGCGAGCGGCTGCCCTCGATCGGCCCCTGCTTCGCGATCGACGGCGCGGCGAAGTAGGACTCGCGGACGACGTCTGCGTACTTCGACAGCTCGCGCCACCAGTCGCCCGCGACGTCGCCCGTGTACGGCGCGCTCGGGACGAGGATCACCGGATGGGCACCGAGCGCCGACAGCGTCTGCATGTAGATGAGGACGTTTCGCCGGTACTGCGCGTTGTTCGCGGTCCACGGCGTGACGAGGTTGGCGCCGTTCAGCTCGTTCTCCGCGATGATCGGCCGGCTACAACCGCTCGACAGCGACGCCGTCGCGTAGAGGCGGTTGGCGCGATTGATCACGACCCCGGGGTCGTACGGCTCGAGGGGTGTGCCGACCCGGAGGCGGAAGTTCAGGTCGAAGTAGACGGTCTTGGCCCCGGCCGCCCGCAGCTGCGGCGGGTAGATGAAGTTCGCCGCGGCGGCGATCACGCCCGGCCGCGCGAAGGTCTGCCAGAACGGCACCGAGCCGTCGGCGAAGTCGACCCAGATCGTGCCCTTGTCGGGCACGCCGCAGGTGTCGGCGGCAGCGCGGTGCGGCGCGGCAGCGAAGCCCGCGCAGACCGCGAGCAGGATGAGCAGCAGCCTCTTCAACTGACCCTCATCCAAGGTAGCAGTGCGGGGACGGCGTTTTCCGCCCCCGCACTGCGGTTCGGTTACTCCCCGTCGAGCGGGCTGTCGACCTCGGGGATCTCCTCCGCCTCGGTCGACTCGTGCGGCTTCGCCGCGTCGTTCTCGGTCGGCTCGCCGCCGAAGTCGAGCCCGAGGCTGGCGAGGTCGATTCCGTCGCCGCCGTCGGTGCCGATCTCCTGGAGCGCGGCGAGCAGGGCCTCGCGCTCGTACGTCTCCTTCGGCACCTTCTCGGACGGTCCGATCTCGATCGAGCGGTAACGCTTCAGCCCGGTAGCGGCCGGGATCAGCTTCCCGATGATCACGTTCTCCTTCAGGCCGAGCAGGCGGTCGACCTTGCCCTCGATCGACGCGTCGGTCAGGACCTTCGTCGTCTCCTGGAAGGAGGCGGCAGAGAGGAACGACTCGGTGGCGAGCGAGGCCTTGGTGATCCCGAGGATCAGCGGCTCGTGGGTCGCCTGCTCCTTCTTGCCCTTCTCCTTCTTCACGCGCGCGTTCTCGCGCTCGAGCACGACCTTGTCGACGAGCTGGCCGGGCAGCAGGTCGGTGTCGCCTGCCTCCTCGACGCGGACCTTCTTCAGCATCTGCCGGACGATCAGCTCGATGTGCTTGTCGTGGAT
>DASSQG010000198.1:0-7702 GCA_035702625.1 Gaiellaceae bacterium
GGACTGGAACTCCTTGTCGATGCCCGCCTGCTCGAGCTTGCCGAAGAGCGCGCCGAGGCCCGCCCCAATCGGCATCCCGAGCACGGGCACGAAGAAGAGCAGCCCGAAGAAGAACGCCCAGAACATCCCCCAGGTGGCGCCCGAGCCGACGGCGTGGTGATTGGTCGTGACCTGGTACTTGCCGTCGGCGTGCCGGACGACGGCCGCAATTGCGTCGGGCTGGATGATCAGCTCGTCCGCCAGGTGCTGCGCGTCCTTCTCCGCGGCGAGAGCGGACGTCTCGTCGGAGTACCCGATCGCGACCAGCTCCGGCATCCGTTCGAGCCTCGCGTGGCACCGCGGCCGGTGCATCGCCCCGATCGGATGAAGCCGCCCGCCGGCCCCGCCGAGGCGGTCATCCCATCCGGGCGATGCTCCTGCCGGCAGCCCAAGGTTTCCTCCTGCCACGGTCGAATGGAAGGAGCAGGAGATGCGTACGACCCAGGATTACGGCCCCTCCGAGCGCTACGACCGGCCGCCGCCGGACACCGGGTACGGGCCGGAGCCGTACGGCCAGGGGTGGGTCCTGTTCGCGGCGATCATGCTGGGCCTGCTCGGGGTCTGGAACTTCTTCGAGGGCATCGCGGCGATCTCGAACGCGCACGTCTTCGTGGCCAACGCCGACTACATCTTCAGCGGCTTGCACACGTGGGGCTGGATCATCCTGATCCTCGGCATCTTCCAGATCCTCGCCGCGATGGTCCTGCTCTCGGGCAGCGAGATCGCACGCTGGTTCGGCATCGCGGTCGCCGGCGTCAACGCGCTCGGGCAGCTGTCGTTCATTCCCGCCTATCCCGTCTGGGGACTCCTGATGTTCTCGGTCGACGTGCTGATCATCTGGGCCCTCGCCGCGTACGCCGGGAAGCGGCTGCGGGTGTGAGGAGCGCAGACAGGCGCGGCGCGTGAGCATGATGGACATCCTCAAGCGCCGCGGTCAGCCGGAGCCGGTCGCCGTCACCGGCGACCCGATCCCGTCGGACGAGCTGACGGCGCTGAGCTCGACCTTCGCCGCGCCGCGGTGGCTGCGCGACCTCGGCCGGACGTCGTGGCTGCTGGTCGGCCTGCTGCTCGTGCTGGTCGGGCTGGTCTGGCTCCTCGGCACGACGTACACGATCACGGCGCCCGTGGTGGGCGCGATGATCGTCGCCGCGGTGACCTCGCCACTCGTCGCGCGGCTGACCCGCCACATGCCGCGCGCGCTGGCGACGATCATCGTGCTGCTCGGGATCCTCGCGGCAGCGGTGACGATGTTCCTGCTCGTGATCGGCGGCATCACGTCGCAGCACGATTCGATCACCGCGCACGCGGACGAGGGGGTCGCGAAGCTGCAGTCCTGGGTGAAGAGCCTCGGTGTCAGCGAGACTGGTTCAGCGAGCACCGCCGACCAGCTGAAGCACGACGTGCCCGCAATGATCTCGACGCTCACGAAAGGTGTGATCAGCGGGATCAGGGGCCTCGCGTCGCTGGCCTTCACCGCCTCGCTCGCGCTCCTGAGCCTGTTCTTCCTGCTCAAGGACGGCCCGTCAATGCGGCGCTGGGTCGACCACCACCTCGGCGTCCCGCCGACCGTCGCGCAGACGATCACCGGCGGCGTCCTCCGCTCGCTGCGGGGCTACTTCCTCGGCGTCACGATCGTGGCTGCGTTCAACGGCGTCGTCGTCACGCTCGGCGCGCTGATCCTGGGCGTCCCGCTCGCCGGCACGATCGGCGTGGTGACGTTCGTGCTCGCCTACATCCCGTTCATCGGCGCGTTCGTCGCCGGCGCGTTCGCGGTGATCATCGCGCTCGGTGCGAGCGGCACGACCACGGCGCTGATCATGCTCGTGATCGTCATCCTCGCCAACGGCCTCCTGCAGAACCTCGTGCAGCCGTTCGCGATGGGCTCGGCGCTCGACCTGCACCCACTCGTCGTGCTCGTCGCGACGATCGGGGCCGGCTGCATCTTCGGGACGATCGGCCTGATCCTGGCGGCGCCGATGCTCTCGGCGGCCGTCCACATCCTGCGCGACCTCAGCCGCGCGCAGGCTCAGAGCACGCTCGAGTCGGACTCCTCGAGCGCCGCCGCGACGTCGTAGCCGAGCGCGAGCGCGAGCTTCGGCGCCGCCGAGACGACCCGCGGGACGCCGACGACCGGCATCAGCCCGACGAGGCACCCGACGATCTCCGCGTCCGTCGCCCCCGCCGCGCGCGCGTCGTCGACCGGCGAGAGGTACGAGGGTGAGGCGGCGTCGAGGGCGATCAGCGACGCGATTCGTGTAATCGCGCACGTCCTCGCGTCGAGCGGCTCGGCCGTGCCAGGGTCCTCGCCCGCCACGAGCACTCCCCGGATGAAGGCGTCGTCGCGAATGGCGAGGCGCCGCAGGACCCGCTCAGGAGTGTCGTTCACTGGGACCACCGAGACCATCAGCGGGCGGGCGCCACGCCATCACCCGCCTGGCATGAAAGTCGCGTCAGCTGTCGCTCGTGACGAGCACGCGCAGGTGCTCCTCGAGCCCGAGGCGCTGCGCCTCGGCAACCGCCTCGCTGCGGCTCGAGACGCCGAGCTTGCGGTAGACGGAGATCGCCTGCGTCTTGATCGTGTTGCGCGAGACGAAGAGCTGCTGCGCGATCTCGCGGAACGAGAGGTGCGTCGCCAGCAGCGGCAGCAGCCGCAGCTCGGCGGGCGTCAGGCCCGTGTGGTGGCCCTCCGGCTCCGGGCAGGCGTCGACCTCGTGCTGGAGCGAGTCGACCTGGTCGGCCAACGTCCCGAGGTTCGCGGAGCGCTCCAGCAGCTCCCGTGCCTGGTCGAGCAGCTCGCAGGCGGTGCTCGTGTCGCGGAGCGTCACGAGGGCGGCGCCGAGCTCGAGCCTGACCTGGATCGCCAGCCACGGGAGCGCATCGGTCATGTGGCGCGCCGACTCGTGTGCGGCGGTGACGGCGGCCCGCGCCTCGTTCCAGCGTCCGCACCTGAGCAGAGAACGCGCGTGCATCGTGTGCGCCAGCGCGCGGGCGGGGTGGCCTTCGACGCCGCCGGCGCCGACCAGCTCCTGGATCTCGGCCTCGAGCGCGTCGGCCACTGCGTGGTCGCCGAGTGCGCTCTCGAGCAGCGCCCGCTCGCCGAGCGCGAGCACCTCGGTGTCGACGACCCCGGTGGCAGCCGCGAGCGCCGCGGCCTCGGCCAACGGGTCGCGCGCACGGTCGAGGCGCCCGAGCACGACCAGCGCGGCTCCCTGCGCGAGCAGCGCGCGCGGTCGCCACATGCTCTTGGCCGGCAGGTCGGGGAGCGCACCCTCCGCGTCGCGGAGCATCCGCCGGACGCCCTTCCGGCACAGCCATGCCCGCATCACCGAGACAGCGGGCGCGGCCGGGGAGCGCGCCTTGCCGGACACCGCGCGCGCGGCCGCGTCCAGCCACTCGGCCGCTGCCTCCGGCCGTCCGCGGAGCGCGTGCATGGCCGACCCGCGCACCGCGACCTCCGGATGGCGCTCGAGCAGCCCCTCGCTCTCGAAGCGGTCCAGCCAGCGCTCGATCGTCGCGGCGCGGCCGGAGTGGTAGACCTCGAGCGCGACCTCGCCGAAGAGCGCCGCGGCGCGTGTCGTGGCGCCGGCGGCGAACGCATGCTCCAGGGCCGATTCGCGGTCGCCGTTCGCCTCGTGCCAGTCCGCCGCGCGCGTGTGGAGCTCGGGGACGAGCTCGGGCTCGGTCTCGAGCAGGTCGTGCTGCAGGAGGTCGCGGAAAAGGTGGTGGTAGCGGTACCACTCGCGGCAGTTGTCGAGCGGCACGAGGAAGAGGTTCGCGCGCTCGATCTTATCCAGCTCGCGGCCGGATCCCTCGTCCTCGAGGATCGCGTCGCACAGCGGACCGCTCAGGCGCTCGAGCACGGCCGTCCGGCGCAGGAAGCGCAGCGGTCCGGGCCGTAGATGCGACAGGTACTCGGCGCGGAAGTAGTCGGCGAGGTAGCGGTCGTCTCCGCCGATCCGGATCGACTCGAAGCCAGCCTGCCTGCCGTCGCGGATCGACAGCGCTGCCAGGTAGAGCGCCGCGGCCCAACCCTCGCACTGCTCGACGAGCTCGTCGGCGCGCTCCTCTTCGAGCCGCACGCCCGCCGCGCCGAGGAGCAGGCGGGCCTCACGGGCCGAGAGGGCGAGGTCTTCCACGCCGAGCTCGAGCAGGAGCCCCCGCGCACGGAGCGGCGCGAGCGGGAGCCTGGGAGTCGTCCGGCCGGAGAGCACGACGAGCGAGCCCTCCAGCTCGTCGTCGATCAGCGCCTCGACCGCCTCCAGGGCGGCGTGGGTGTGCAGCAGGTTGGCGTCGTCGAGGACGAGGACGATCGGGCTGCGCGCCGCGAGCTCGGCCGCGAGCCGCGGGACGGCGGCGGCCCAGATCGACGGCCGCGGCGAGCGCAGCGCGTCGACGACGGGCGCCTCGAGCGGCTCGTCGCGTGCAAGCGCCGCGGCGATGTGCCGGAGCAGGACGACCGGGTCGTTGTCGCGGTCGTCGATCGTGACCCACGCGAACCGCCGGTTGTCGCGCGCCGCCCACTGCGCCAAGAGCGTCGTCTTGCCGTAGCCTGCCGGCGCCACCACGGTTGCCGCCGCGGCCGACGTCTCCGCGCGCAGGCGGTTGACGAGACCGGTGCGCGAGACCGTGCCCGCGCGCAGCGGCGGTGCCTGGATCCGCGACTCGAGGAAGTCGAACGGACGCGCCTCGGCGACGGCAGGCCGGCGCCGGCCGCGAACCGGCCGGGGAGCCTCCGAGGACGTCTGCGAGGCGGCGGGCATCGCCAGGCCATGATCCGCCTTGGCGGCTCCGCGGCCAATGGCGCTTCCACGACTCTTGGCGCGGTGAAGCACGGAATGCATTGGTGGTGCGTGCACCACCGGTGGAAGCCCGTGTACGGGCGAGGCGAGGTTGTCTCCGTGAGCGAAGTCTCCGTATCCTGCTCGTGTGTCCACACATGCCGCGCCGGCCGAAGCTGCCGAGCGGCTGACGACCGTCGCCTCCCGGTCAGTCCCGGTACTCGCCGTGGCGGGGGTGTCGGCGTCGGTCCTCGCGGGCTGGCTCGTGTGGCAGAGCCCTCTTGTCGCGCACCCGCATGCGACAGCCGTGGCGAAGAGCGTGATCGTCGCGGCATACGTCGGCGTCGGCGCGTATACGGTCGCCCGGCGGCAGGCGACCCGGCTCGGACCGCTGATCGTCGGCGCCGGCTTCCTCTACGCGGTCACGTCGCTGTCCGGCGTCGACCGGTCGTTCGCGTACACGGTCGGGCGCAGTGCGCTCGCCGCGCTCGTCCTCTACCTCGCGTACTTGTTCGCGAGCTTCCCGCGCGGCCGGCCGACCTCGCCGCTCGAGCGCGGATTCGTCGCGGCGGCCGCGGCGCTGACGGTTGTGCCGTGGGTCGTGCTGCTGGTCTTCGCGAACACGCTGCCGCACGGCGGCCCGCTGACCGACTGCACGACGACCTGTCCCGGAAACGCACTGCAGCTCGTCGACACCTCGAGCCGGGTCACGGACGCGCTCGGGCTCGCGGCCAACTCGGCGACGGCGCTGATCGCGGTGGCAGCGATCGCGTTGCTCGCGCAGAAGGCGGCCTCGGAGCCGCTCGTCAGGCGCCGCGCGCTCACGCCGCTGATGCTCGCGTCGATCGGCCTGGCGGCGTCGTTCGGGATCTACAGCCTGGTCAGCGAAATCGCCTCGCCGCCGGGAGCGGCGCTGCGCTTCGCCACGGCGGCGGGCGCGCTGGCGGTTCCGATCGCGCTGCTCGTCGGCGAGGTGCGGGGCCGGCTGATCGCGACCTCGGCGCTGTGGCGCGAGATGTCGCGGGTCTCGCCGCAGAACGTGACGCCGGCGTGGCTGCAGGAGTTCATGCGCGACACGCTCGGGGATACGTCCTTCGAGCTCGCACTCTGGAGCGACGAGCGCAACGCCTTCGTCGGTGTGGACGACAAGGCCTACGACCTGCCGGCTCCGACGGCGTCGCGGGCCGTCACCCTGATCTCCCGCCGCGCCTTGCCGTCGCTCGCGCTCGTCCACGACGTCGCGCTGAACGAGGACCTCGAGATCCTGCAGGGGCTCGGCGTGACGGCCGCGACGCTGCTCGAGAACGCCACGCTCGTCGGCGAGCTGCGGGCGTCGCGCGCCCGAATCGTCGAGTCCGCCGACGAGGAGCGCCACCGCCTCGAGCGCGACCTCCACGACGGAGCCCAGCAGCGCCTGACGACGATCCAGCTCAGGCTCGCAGTCGCCAGCGAGGAGACCGACCAGCCCGCGCTGCGCGACGAGCTCGAGCAGCTCGCGACCGAGGCCGCGGCGGCGGCCGGCGAGCTGCGCGCGGTCGCGCACGGGATCTACCCGCCGCTGCTGCACGACGCCGGCGTGGCACCGGCGCTGCGCGCGGCCGCGGGCCGGGCGCCGATCCGGGTGCGGATGGTCGACCGCGGCGTCGGCCGCGCAGCGGCCGGAGTCGAGCTCGCCGTCTACTACTGCGCGCTCGAGGCGCTGCAGAACGCGGCGAAGCACGCCGGCCCGGACGCGCAGGCGGTGATGACGCTCGCACGCAGCCCGGGCGAGCTCGTCTTCGAGGTGCGCGACGACGGGTGCGGCTTCGAGCCCTGCGTCGACGGCGACGGCATCGGCCTCGTCAGCATGCGCGACCGCATCGGCGCGGTCGGCGGCCGCCTGGAAGTCCGCTCCGCGCCCGGCGCTGGCACGAGCGTTCGCGGGACGGTTCCGGCCGCATGAGGGACGGGCACGCACTGCGCGTCGTCGTCGGCGAGGACAGCTTCCTGACGCGCGAGGCGATCACGGCGCTCCTGAACGACACGGTGGGCATCGAGCTCGTCGCCGCCTGCGAGGACGCCGACTCGCTCCGCGCAGCGATCGAGCGCGAGCAGCCGGACGTCGTGCTGACCGACATCCGCATGCCACCGACGCACCGCGACGAGGGGATCAGGCTCGCCAACGAGCTCCGCGAGACGCGACCGGAGATCGGGGTCGTCGTCCTCAGCCAGCACGCGGAGCCGACCTACGCCGTGCTCCTGTTCGACGACGGGTCGCACGGCCGGGCGTACCTGCTCAAGGAAAGCCTTCGGGACCGCGAGGAGCTCGTTCGCGCCGTGGTGACGGTCGCGGAAGGCGGCTCCGTCGTCGACCCGTTGATCGTCGAGGAGCTGCTGGAGATCCAGCGCCAGCGGCGCGACTCGCCGCTCGACCGACTGACGCCGCGCGAGCTCGAGATCCTCGGGCTGATCGCGGAGGGCCGCAGCAACGCGGCGATCGCCGAGAAGCTGGTCGTGACGAAGCGCGCCGTCGAGCGGCACATCAACAGCATCTTTCTGAAACTCGGCCTACGGGAGAGCGACGACGTCAGCCGCCGCGTCAAGGCGGCCCTGCTCTACCTGTCCGGTGAGCCGCCCGACGGAGCCTGATCCTCCGGCGTCACCCGACCTGGGTGATGCAGGCCGACGGCAGCCGGCGGAATCTGGCTCCATGGCCCAACCTGCTCACGCCGCTGCGGCGCCCGAGGTGAAGCACGAGCGGCTTACCTGGCGGAGGTGGGTGCCGTGGGCGATCGTCGTCCTGGCGGCGGTGATCGCGCTCGTCGCCGCGCTGAACGTCTGGGTCAAGCGCCAGGCGCTGAGCACGGACAACTGGACGAACGCGAGCGCGCAACTGCTGGAGAACG
>DASSQG010000199.1:0-18374 GCA_035702625.1 Gaiellaceae bacterium
GCTCGTGAACGCAGAGCGCGGGATCGTGCTCGGCAAGAAGAGCGGGCTCGACTCGGTCCGGATCAAGGCGGAGGAGCTCGGGCTCGACCTGCCCGAAGAGCGCCGCGCGGACGTCCTGGCGCGGGTGAAGGAGCTCGGGACTCGGAAGCGCGGAATCGTCGACGACGACGAGTTCCGCCGGCTGGTCGATGGCTGACGCGGTCGTCGTCGGCAGCGGCGTCAACTCGCTCGCCTGCGCGGCGCTGCTCGCCCGCGGCGGCTGGAGCGTCCGCGTGCTCGAGCGCGAGCACGAGCTCGGCGGCTGCATCCGCACGGCGGAGCTGACCGCGCCCGGCTACCTACACGACGTCTTCAGCGCCTGGCACCCGCTCTGGGTCGGCGGCGCGGCGCACGCGGAACTCGGCGACGAGCTGGCTGCGCGCGGGCTCGAATACCTGAACACCGACCACCCGACGGCGACACTCTTCCCCGACGGCGAGGCGGCGTTCCTGCTCCGGACGACCGACGACAACGTCGGCGAGCTCGGGCCGGAGTGGGCCGGCGCGGTCGAGTCGTTCTTCCCGCATGCGGACCTCGCGTTCGGCGTGCTCGGCACCGAGCTGTGGTCGCGCGACGGGCTGAAGCTCGGGATGAAGACCTACCGGCGGCTCGGCCGCGCGGGCGCGGTCGAGTTCACCGGCAACGTCCTCACCTCGAGCCGCGACTGGCTGACGCAGACGTTCGCCTCGGAGCGCGCGCACGGGGTGCTCGCGCCCTGGGTGCTGCACACCGGCCTCGGGCCGGACGCCGCCGGCTCGGGCTTCATGACGCAGGTGATCGGCGTCGCAGTCCAGGAGGGCGGCATGCCGATCCCGCGCGGAGGCGGCGCCAGGCTCGTCGACGCGCTCGTGCGCTTGATCGAGGATCACGGCGGCTCCTGCGAGACCGGTCGCGACGTCGAGCGCGTCGTCGTGCGCGACGGCCGCGCCGCCGGCGTGCGTACCGACGACGGCGAGGAGGTCGCGGCGGCGAAGGCGGTGATCGCGAACGTCACGCCGACTCAGCTCTACGGCCGGCTCGTCGACGGCCACGAGGAGCTCGGCCGCCGGTTCCGGTACGGGCGCTCGGAGATGCAGATCCACTTCGCCTTGTCCGAGCCGCCGCGCTGGAACGGAGACGAGCGGCTCGCGACGACGGCGGTCGTCCACCTGACGCCGGGGCTCGACGGCGTGTCGCGCGCGGTGAACGAGGCCGAGCGCGGCCTGCTCCCGGCCGAGGCGACCGTGGTCGTCGGGCAGCCGCTGACGATGGATGCCTCCCGTGCGCCCGACGGCGCGGGGCTCCTGTGGATCCAGCTGCAGGAGCTGCCGTGGCACGTGAAGGGCGACGCGGCGGGCGAGCTCGACGCGGGCGACGGCACCTGGACGGAGGAGCTGCGCGAGCGCTACGCCGACCGGATCCAGGCGCGCATCGCGCGGCACGTGCCGAACCTCGAGTCGGCGCTCCGCAAGCGCGTCGTGCTCTCACCGGCTGACCTCCAGGCGGCGAACGTCAACCTGCACCAGGGCGATCCGTACTCCGGCGCACTCGCGCTCGACCAGAACCTGCTCTGGCGGCCACTGCCCGCGAGCCCGGGCCACTCGACGCCGGTGAAAGGGCTCTGGCACATCGGCGCCAGCACGCATCCCGGGCCGGGCCTAGGGGCGGGCTCGGGGACGATGGTCGCCAGGCAGCTGCTGCGCAGGCGGCTGCGGCGATGAAGCTCTCGATCTCGGCGATCACGACGGTGACGCAGTCGTTCGCGGACGACCTCGACGCGTACCGCTCGGCGGGCGCAGACGGCATCGGGATCTGGGAGATGAAGCTCGCCGACGACTCGTTGGGGCGCTTCCGGGCGAGCGGTCTCGGCGCCGCGGCCGCGATTCCGACGGTGCCGTCGATCCTGCCGCTGCCGCTGATGGAGGGGCCGGACGATCCGGCCGAGCGCGTCGAGGCGATCCGGAGCGGGATCCGCCGGCTTGCGCCGTTCGAGCCGGAGTGCGTCGTCTTCCTGACCGGGCCCGGCGACGACCGCGCGACGATCCTCGAAGGGATCCGCGCGGTCGGCGAGGAGGGCCGAGCGCAAGGCTTGCGGGTCGCGCTCGAGCCGATCCAGCGCGAGTTCATGGGATTCTGGTCGACGGTCGCGTCGCTCGACGAGGCGGTGGCGCTCGTCGACGAGGCCGGCGCGGACGTCGGCGTGATGTACGACGCGTGGCACCTCTGGCGCGAGCCGCTCGAGCAGATCGGGAGCCACCGCGACCGCATTCGCGGCCTCCACCTCGCCGACTGGCGCGAGCCGACGCGCAACACGAACGACCGCGTCCTGCCAGGCGACGGCGCCGTCGACTTCGCGCCGATCCTCGAGGCGCTCCGCTGGGACGGCTTCTACGACCTCGAGATCTTCTCGGACGCGGAGCTGCCCGGGTCGCTGTGGCGGGAGGATCCGCGGGCACTCGCGCAGTGCGGCGTCGACGCGTTGCGGAGGACGCTGTCGAACGCGTCTGCGTAGTCGGCGCCGGCGTGATCGGCAGCCTGTTCGCGGGGCACCTCGCGCAGGTCGCCGACGTGTCCGTGCTCGTGCGGCGCGAGGAGCACGCGCGAGCGCTGAACGAGCACGGCCTGCGCGTCTCCGGGCGCGGTGACTTCACCGCCGCAGTCCGCGCCGCCACCGACCCCGGCGCGCTGCCCGAGCCCGAGCTCGCGCTGGTCGCGACGAAGACGACGGAGCTCGAGGCGGCCGCGGCCCGGCTCGCCGGCCACTGGCCCGGCGCCGCGGTGATGACGGTCCAGAACGGGCTCGGCGCGGAGGCGGCCTTTCCCGGGCGGCGCGTGATCTCCGCGGTCACGTTCATGAGCGGGACGAGACACGAAGACGCGCACGTCGAGTACATCCTCGACACCGAGACCTGGCTCGGCCCCTACGGCGAGACGCCCTACGAGCTGGTGGAGGAGGTCGCGGCGCTGATCGTCGAGTCCGGCCTCGAGGCCCGGGCGTTCCGCGACCTGCGCCCCGCGCAGTGGTCGAAGCTGATCTTCAACGCCACCGTCAATGCCGTCGCCGCGTTGACCGGGCTCCCGCACGACTGGCATTTCGCGGCGCGCGAGGGTCTCGGCGACCTCGGTCACCTGGTCTTCGGGCTCGTCGACGAGGGTAAGGCGGTCGCCGCGGCCGCTGGCGTCGAGCTGCACGAGGACCCGTGGGAGATGAACGTCCTCGCGACGCGTCGCGGGAGCCGCCACTACCCCTCGATGCTGGAGGACGTCGAGGCGCGGCGGCCGACGGAGATCGAGCACATCACGGGCGCGCTCGTGCGCGAGGCCGAGCGTCTCGGGGTCGCGACGCCGCTGCATCTGGCGCTCTACCGGCTCGTCCGCGCGCGCGAGGCGTCGTGGAACCCGATTGACCCGGTATCCGCGTAACGCTTGAATAGCTGCTCCAACGGGCTTCGCAAGTAGAGGAGGGTTCAGTGAGACGTGCGACAAGGGTGAGCGTCATCGTGGCGCTCGTTGCGGCAACCGTTGCCGTCGCGGCACTTGCGGCGACGACCCGCGGGAACGCGGCGTCGACCGCGACGAAGCCGATCGTGATCGGGTGGGCGTACGACAAGTCGGGGCAGATGGCCCCGTTCGACGACCCGGCACTCGCGGCCGCCAAGATCCGCATCAAGCAGGTCAACGCGAAGGGCGGTGTGCTCGGCCGCAAGTTCGTGATCAAGACCTGCGACACGCAGAACAACAACGCCGCCACGGCGAAGTCGTGCGCGCTGAGCCTGCTCGGGCAGGGAGCGCAGATCCTCTTCACGACCTGCGACGTCGACTACGCGACCCCGGTCGTGCAGGAGGCGATCAAGCGCGGGAAGCTCGCGATCTCGACGTGCATCGGCACCGACCAGATGGGCCCGAAGCGCTTCGGCAAGCAGGGCAAGCTCGCCTTCAGCTTCGGCAACGTCGCCCAGGACGAGGGCTCGGCGATGGCGCAGTACGCATGGAGCCGCGGCTGGAAGACCGCCGGCCTCGCCACGAACACGCTGCTCGTCTACTTCAAGAACGTCGTGCAGGCGTTCGACAAGCGCTTCCGCCAGCTCGGCGGCAAGATCGTCGCCCGCGAGAACTACGCGACCGGCCAGAACAACGTCAACGCGGCGGTCGCGCAGCTGAACTCGCACAAGGCCGCGGTGTACGTCACCTCGACGTCGTTCGGCGAGCTGCCGGCATTCGTCTCCGGGTTCCGCTCGCTGCACAACAACACGCCGATCCTCAACTCGTGGGCCGGTGACGGCACGTACTGGCTGCCGAAGAGCCCGAAGGTGACGAACTACTACGCCGTCACGTACGCGTCGGTCTTCGGCGACGACCCGAGCAAGGACGTCCGCACCCTGATCGGGCAGATGAAGAAGGCGGGCTCGCCTCCGGGCACCGGCGGCTTCCTCGGCGGCGCCGACACGATCGACGGCCTGGCAGTGGCGATCAAGCGGACGCACGGCTCGACGAACGGCGCCGCGCTGGCGGCCCAGCTCGTCAAGTTCAAGAACGTCAAGGTGCTCGGCGGGAAGGTCAGCTTCTCGTCGAAGTTCCACACCGTCTTCGGGCGGGACTACCGCGTGATCAAGATCCAGGACAACAAGGCCAAGTTCGTCGGAACGATCAAGGCGAAGGTCGTCCCGAACCTCTAGCGGACGGCGTGCCGGCCACGGCGTCGACCGCCGAATCGGAGAGGAGGCCCGGAGGACCGCTCCGGGCCTCCTCCGTCTCGCGCGCCTTCGCGGGCGTGCAAGCGCTGCGCGAGGTGACGCTCGAGCTGCGCCGCGACGAGGTGGTCGGCCTCGTCGGGCCGAACGGCGCCGGGAAGTCCACGCTCGTGAACATCATCAGCGGCTTCGACCGCCCGGACGAGGGCACGGTCGAGCTCGAGGGCAAGGAGGTGACGAGCTGGAGCTCGCACAGGCGCGCCCGGGCCGGCCTCGCGCGCACCTTCCAGCACAGCCGCTCGTTCGGGACGCTCTCGGTGCGCGAGAACGTCGAGGTCGCCGCGCTCGGCGTCGGCGCGGGACCGCGCGAGGCGCGTCGCCGCGCCGACCGGCTGCTCGAGCTGCTCGGGCTCGCCTCGCTCGGCGACACCGACGCGGCGGCGCTGGCTCACGGCGACGAGCGGCGGCTCGGCGTCGCCCGCGTGCTGGCAACCGAGCCGGTCTTCGTGCTGATGGACGAGCCTGCGGCCGGCCTGCCGGAGGCCGAGGTGCCGGAGTTCGCGGAGGTCGTCCGCTCGCTGCGCGACGAGCACGGC
This sequence comes from Gaiellaceae bacterium, assembly GCA_035702625.1. Lineage (GTDB taxonomy): Bacteria > Actinomycetota > Thermoleophilia > Gaiellales > Gaiellaceae > AC-32. Next base: position 5,306 of record DASSQG010000199.1, read on the forward strand.
ACGGGCGTGCTGCTGATCGACCACAACATGGCGCTCGTGATGGGCGTCTGCGACCGCATCCACGTGCTCGACCAGGGCCGCACGCTCGCCGCCGGGACGCCGCAGGAGATCCGAGGCAACCTCGACGTCGCGGCGGCGTACCTCGGCGAGACGGCCGTGCGCGGCGAGGCCGATGCCTGAGACGCTGCTCGAGGTCGACGGGCTCGACGTCCGCTACGGCTCGGTCACGGCCGTGCGCGGGGTCGGGCTGAGCGTCGCCGACGGCGAGATCGTCGGGCTGATCGGGCCGAACGGGGCCGGGAAGTCGACGACGCTGCACGCGATCATGGGGGTCGTGCCGCCACATGCGGGCGAGATCCGGCTTCGCGGCCGCTCGGTTCGCGGGCGGGCGCCCGAATCGATCGCGCGCGACGGGATGGCGCTCGTCCCGGAGGGGCGGCGGATCTTCGCTGACTTCTCCGTCGAGGAAAACCTGCGCCTCGGGCTTGCGGGGCGCCCGCGGCACAACCGCGTCGACCCGCTCGAGCGCGCCTACGACCTCTTTCCGATCCTCCGCGAGTTCCGCCGGCGCCCCGCGGGGGTGCTCTCGGGCGGCCAGCAGCAGCAGCTCGCGATCGGGCGCGCGCTCGTCGCCACGCCCGACGTCCTGCTCCTCGACGAACCGTCGCTCGGCCTCGCGCCGCTCGCGGTCGACAGCGTCTTCGAGGCGCTGCGCCGGATCTGCGACCACGGGGTCGCGGTCCTGCTCGTCGAGCAGCGCGCGCTGCACACCGTCGCGCTCGCCGACCGGACGCACGTCCTCGTCGGCGGCGAGCTGCGGCTCACGCTCTCGCCCGCGGACGCGCACGACACCGACAAGATCGTCGCCGCCTACCTCGCCTCGTGATCGTCGCCGCCCTCAACTTCCAGACCTTCTCCGACGCGATCGGGCTCGGCGCCATCTACGCGTTGATGGCCGTCGGCATCGGGCTGGTGTTCGGCGTCCTCCGGCTCGTGAACTTCGCCTACGGCCAGCTGATCATGGCCGGCGCCTACACGCTCGCCTACACGTCGAGCTGGCCGACCTGGGCGAGCGTCGTCACGTGCTTCGCGGTCGTCGTGGCGCTGTCGCTGACGATGGACCTCGTCGTCTTCCGGCCGCTCCGCGGGCAGTCGCCGGCCGTGATGCTGGTGACCACGTTCGCGATCGCGTTCCTGCTCCAGTCGGTGGCCCTGATCGTCGACATCCGCGACGGCACCCTCGGCGAGGTCACGGCCGCGTTCTCGGCGCTCAACGAGCCGGTCAAGGTGTTCGGCGGCGACGTGCGCAAGATCACGTTCGTCTCGATCGCGGTCGCGGTGGGCGCCCTGCTGGTGCTCGCGCTGCTGCTCGCGAAGACAACGATCGGGCTGCACACGCGCGCGGCGGCACACGACTTCCGCACCGCGCGCCTGCTGGGCGTCCGGGCGAACCGCGTGATCGCCTTCGCGGTCGTGCTGTCCGGCCTGCTCGCCGCCGCGGTCGCGCTGATGATGACCGTGAGCCAGCCGTTCGTCACCCCGGACTTCGCGCTCCAGGACACGATCGTCGTGCTCGTAGGCGTCGTCGTCGGCGGCATCGACCGCCTGTGGACGGCGACGCTCGGCGGGTTCACGATCGGTTTCGCCTGGGGCGTGATCAACGGCCTGCTCCCGACGGACAAGACCGTGTACCTGCCCTCGGCGGTGTTCACGCTCGTGATCATCGTGCTGCTGCTGCGGCCGGCGGGGCTGTTCAACTGGGGCCGTCACGCGGCGGGAGAACGCGTATGACGAGGTGGCTCGACGGGGCCGTGCAGCTCGGTGGGCCGGTGGCCCTCGTGGTCGCGGTCGGGCTCGTGTCGACCACGGTCTCGGCCGCCAACCAGGTCTACTTCCTCAACGCGCTCGTCGCGGTCGCGATCGTGGTCGCGATCTACGTCTTCGTCGGGAACTCGGGCGTGCTCTCGTTCGGGCAGATCTCGTTCGTCGCGGTCGGCGCCTTCGCCGCCGGCGTGATGACGGTGCCGCTCGACTCGAAGAAGGGTGTGCTGACGACCCTGTTCCCGCTGCTTCGCAACCACACGATCGGCAACGTGCCCTCGCTGCTGCTCGCGGCCGCGCTCGGCGGGCTGTTCGCGTTCGTCGTCGGCTTGCCGCTGATGCGCCTCAGCGGGCTCGCGGCCGGGATCGCGACGTTCGCGGTGCTGGAGATCACGCACAACGTCCTGCAGCAGTGGACGAAGATCGGCCCCGGCGCGACGACGCTCTCGCTCGTGCCCGAGTCGACCGGCCCGCTGCAGGGGACGCTCGGCGCGATCGTCGTCATCGCGGTCGCGTTCGGGTACCAGCGCAGCCGGCTCGGGCGGAAGCTGCGGGCGACGCGCGAGGATCCGCAGGCCGCGTCGGGCGTCGGCATCGGCGTCCACCTGCAGCGCCTGTGGGCGTTCACGCTCTCCGGCGCGCTGGCCGGGTTCGCCGGCGCGCTGCTCGTCCACCAGCTGGGGTCGATCACGACCGAGCAAGTCTTTCTCGAGCTGACCTTCCTGACGCTGGCGATGCTCGTCATCGGCGGCCTGACGAGCCTCTGGGGAGCCGTCGTCGGCGCGCTCGTCGTCAGCGGGCTCGACTCGTTCCTCAGCCAGGCCGAGCAGGGCGTGCACGTCCTCGGCTTCAAGCTCGACCTGCCGAGCGGCTCACGCCTCGTCTGCCTGGGGGCGATCATGGCGCTCATGCTGATCCTGCGCCCCTCCGGCCTGACCGGCGGCCGCGAGCTGCGGCTCCCGCGCGCGTGGAGGCGCCGGTGAGAGTCTGCGTCGTCGGGTGCGGCGCGGTCGGGTCGCTCTTCGCCGCCAACCTCGCGCAGCTCGACGACGTCGAGGTCTGGGCGTACGACCTCGCGCGCGAGCACGTGGACGCGATCAACACGACCGGGCTGCGGCTCTCCGGCGCCGGTGAGGTGGTCGGGCGCCTGCGCGCGACGGCCGACGCCGCGGAGCTCCCGCCGTGCGACTTCGGGATCGTCGCGACCAAGGCGATGCACACCGCGGGCGCCGTCGCCGCAACCGCGCACGCGTTCGCCGACGGCTCGGTCGCGTCGGTGCAGAACGGGGTCGGCAACGAGGAGGCGATCGCCGAGCACGTGACCCGCGTGATCCGTGGGACGACCTTCCCGGCCGGCCGGGTGCTCGAGCCGGGCCACGTGCAGTGGGACGTGAAGGGGGAGACGACGCTCGGGCCGTTCGAGCCGAGCCCGGCGGCGGGCGACGCGATCGAGCAGCTCGCCGACGCCTGCACGCGCGCGGGGCTGCCGACCGAGGCGGTCGCCGACGCGCGCGGGCCGCAGTGGCGAAAGGTGATCTTCAACGCGGCCACGAACCCGGTCGGGGCCCTGACCGGCCTCACCCATGGGCGCGTCTGCGAAAACGCCCGGCTGCGGGCGCTCGTCTCGGGCCTGGTCGACGAGGGCAAGGCGGTCGCGGCCGCGCAGGGAATCGTCCTCGACGCCGACCCGGAGGAGCTGATCGACCACGCCGCGCGTCCGGACGTCGCCTACGACCACAAGGCCAGCATGCTGCAGGACGTCGAGGCCCGTCGGGCGACCGAGATCGACTACCTGAACGGCGGCATCGTCCGCTTCGGGCGCGAGCAGGGCGTGCCGACGCCGCTGAACGACGCGATACTCGCGCTCGTGAAGGGAGTGGAGCAATCGTGGGCCTGAGCCCGGGCGAGGTTGAGCGGCGCTACGCGAACGTGCGCGAGGCGCTCGCGCGCGACGGGCTCGACGCCGCGCTCGTCTGCGGCAGCGAGTACACGGGCTTCGAGGGCGCGGTCACGTACCTGTCGGGCTTCCAGATCGTCCACCGCTACGCCTACGTCCTGCTGCCGCGCGAGGGCGAGCCGGCGATCGTCTTCCCGACCGAGGCCCGCTATGTCGGCGAGCACGGCACGAGCTGGATCGACGAGCAGGTGTTCGCCGAGCGGCCCGGCGACTGGCTCGCCGACCGGCTGCGGGCGCAGCGCGTCGGGGTCTACGGGCTCGACTACGTGATGGCGCCGCGCGACTTCGCCTCGCTGGAGGGTGAGTCCGAGCTCGTCAACTGGGACGTCGCGTTCGACCACGCACGCGCGGTGAAGAGCGACGAGGAGCTGGACTCGGTGCGCGACAGCGTCCGCATCAACACCGAGGGCTTCCACGCCTTCCGCGAGGCGTACGCGCCCGGGCGCAGCGCGGCCGAGGTCCTGGCACCGGCCGAGCGGCTGTTCGTCGCGGAGGGCTGCGGCCGCCTGACGATGAACATGGTGCTCGTCGGCGCCGAGTTCGCGATCGCGCGGGCGGAGACGACGCTCGGCGAGTTCTGTATCCCGTCACTGGAGATCGCCGGGCCGGGCGGGCACTGGGTCGAGGTCTCGCGGGCGCTCGGAACGCCGAACGACGAGGTGCAGCGGATGAACGACGCCTACGACGAGTACTTCGAGGCCGCCAAGGACGCGTTACGCCCGGGAAAGACGGCGCACGACGCTCACCGGGCGGTGTCGAAGGGCTTCGCCGACCGCGGCTACACGCTCGGCCACGTGACCGGGCACTCGATCGGGATGACGATGATCGAGTTCCCGAAGATCGGCGAGGGGGTCGAGACGGAGCTGCAGGAGAACATGGTCTTCTCGATGCACCCGCACGCGATCGCCGAGAACGGGCGCGACTGCCTGTACATGCAGGAGACGTGGCTCGTCGGGCCCGACGGCGGCATCCCGCTCTCGGGCCTGCCGTCGAAGATCTACTAGCGCGCTACGCCGGGGTCGGGAGACCCTCGATCGCCTGGAGCGCGCGCGTCATCTCCTGCTCGTCGAGCGCGACGTCCGCGAGGTTGCCGGCCAGGTAGTTGTCGTAGGCGGCCAGGTCGAAGTGGCCGTGGCCGGAGAGGTTGAACAGGATCGTGCGCTCCCGCCCCTCCTCGTCGGCGGCTCTCGCCGTCTGGATAGCACCGTGGATCGCGTGCGCCGCCTCGGGTGCCGGCAGGATCCCCTCGCTCCCGGCGAACGCGAGCGCGGAGGCGAAGACGTCGTTCTGCAGGTACGCCTCGGCGCGAACCAGGTCGTCGCGGACGAGCTGCGAGATCAACGGGGCCACGCCGTGGTAGCGCAGCCCGCCGGCGTGGATCGGGGCGGGGACGAAATCGTGACCGAGCGTGTGCATCGCGACGAGCGGCGTCAGCTTGCTCGTGTCGCCGAAGTCGTAGGCGAAGACGCCGCGCGTCAGGGTGGGGCAGGCAGCGGGCTCGCACGCGAGCACGTCGATCTCCCGCCCGGCGATCTTCTCGCGCAGAAACGGGAACGCGAGGCCGGCGAAGTTCGAGCCGCCGCCGACGCAGCCGACGACCACGTCGGGGAACGCGCCGGCGAGCTCCATCTGCGCAAGCGCCTCCTGTCCGATCACCGTCTGGTGCAGGAGGACGTGGTTGAGCACGCTGCCGAGCGAGTAGGCGGTGTCTTCACGCCCTGCCGCATCCTCGACGGCCTCCGAGATAGCGATGCCGAGGCTTCCCGGCGAATCGGGATGCTCCGCCAGGATCGCCCGTCCCGACTCCGTGTCCTCGGACGGGCTCGGCACGACGTCCGCGCCCCAGGCCCTGATCATCGAGCGCCGCGCGGGCTTCTGCTCGTACGAGACCCGCACCATGTACACCTTGCACTCGAGCCCGATCAGCCGGCAGGCGAACGAGAGGGCGCTTCCCCACTGCCCGGCGCCGGTCTCGGTTGCCAGGCGCGTCCGACCCTCCTGCTTGTTGTAGAAGGCCTGCGCGACGGCGGTGTTCGGCTTGTGGCTGCCGGCCGGGCTGACGCCCTCGTACTTGTAGAAGATGCTGGAGCCGGTGCCGATCGCTTCCTCGAGCCGCCGGGCGCGGTAGAGCGGCGTCGGGCGCCAGAGGCTGTAGAGCTCGAGCACCTCGTCCGGGATCCCGATCTCGGGCTCCAGGCTGACCTCCTGGCCGATCAGCTCCATCGGGAAGAGCGGCGCCAGGTCGTCGGGGCCCACCGGCTCGCCGGTGCCGGGATGCAGCACCGGCTGCGGCGGCGTCGGAAGGTCGGGCGCGATGTTGTACCAGCGGCGCGGAAGCTCGGACTCGTCGAGGAGGAACTTCGTCTGGCTCTGTGCTCGGCTGCGCGCCTGGTGCACGTCTCCGAGGATAGAGCGTCAGCCGCCGCGCTGCAGCAGTTCGCGGCTGCGGGCGAGCGCCGCGAGGACGGCCTGGACGTCCTCGGCGGTGTTGTAGCAATGCGCCGAGATCCGCAGGTTGTCGTCGCGGCACGACGTGACGATGCCCTCGGCGTCCAGAGCGGCGACCAGCGCGTTCACATCCGTCGAGGCGATGCAGACGAGCGCGCCGCATCGCTCCGGCTCGGCGGGGGTCACGACGCGGCCGCCGAGCTCCTCGACGCCGTCGCGCAGGAGCGCGTTCAGCTCGCGCACGTGCGCCTCCGTCTCCGCGATCCCGATCTCCTGCATGAGCTCGATCCCGGCGATCGCGGCGTAGGTCGACGGCACCGGGGGCGTCCCCGCCTCGAAGCGGCGGGCGGTCGAAGCGGGGGAGTAGTCGTGGATGTCCATCTCGAAGATGTCGCGGTCGGCGAACCACCCGGTGGCCGTCGGCTCGAGCCCTTCCACGAGCTCTCGCCGGCAGTAGAGGAAGCCGAGGCCGGCCGAGCCGAGCAGGTACTTGAGCACGCCGGCCGCGAGGAAGTCGCAGCCGAGCGCCTGCACGTCGATCGGCAGCGAGCCGACCGTCTGGTACGCGTCGACGAGCACGAGCGCGCCGCGCTCGTGGGCAAGCCGGGCGATGCCTTCGACGTCGAGCCGCCCGCCGTTGCGGAAGCAGACGTGGGTGGTCGCCACGAGTGCCGTGCGCTCGTCGATCGCCTCGGCGAACCGCTCCAGCGGGATCGTCCCGTCGGCCTCGGCCGGGACGTGGACGACGCGCACGCCGCGCCGCTCCTGGGCGTGCCAGATCTGCCCGATGGTCGGGAACTCGAAGTTGCTGACGACGACCGTGTCGCGGCCGTCGTCGAAGCGCAGGCCGCTGGCGAGCGCGCTCACGCCCGCCGAGACGGACGTGGTCACGGCGATCTCGTCCTCGTCGGCGTTCACGAGCGAGGCGACGGCGCCGCGCACCGCCTCGAGCCGCCCGACCCAGTACTCCCACGGCGCGCCGTGCTCGTCCCAGTCGTCGAGGTAGCGCGCGTAGGCGTCGCGCACGGAGTCGGAGAGCGCGCCCTGCGAGCAGCTGTTGATGTAGACGCGCTGCTCGAAGACCGGGAACCTGTGCCGGACGCGCGCCGGGAGCGTCGAGACGTCAACGGCCAAGGTAGGCCTTTCTCAGATCCTCGTGCTCGAGCAGCTCCGAAGCCGCGCCCGAGAGGACGATTCGCCCCGTCTGGAGCACGTACCCGCGGTCGGCGATCGACAGGGAGACGTTCGCGTTCTGCTCGACCACGAGGATCGCGACGCCGGACTCGTGCACCTGCTGGATGATCTCGAAGTTCCGCTCGACGAGGATCGGCGCGAGGCCCATCGACGGCTCGTCCATCAGCAGCAGCTTCGGGCGCGACATCAGCGCCCGGCCCATCGCGACCATCTGTTGCTCGCCGCCCGAGAGCGTGCCGGCGAGCTGCCGGCGACGCGTGTGGAGCAGCGGAAAGAGCGCGTAGACGCGGTCGAAGTCCTCCTTGGTGCCCCCGCCGTGCAGGTACGCGCCCATCTCCAGGTTCTCGCGCACGGTCATCGGCGCGAACAGCCGGCGGTTCTCGGGCACGATCGCCATCCCGCGGCCGATCCGGTAGCTGGTCTTCTCGCCCGTCACGTCCTCGCCGTCGAACAGCACCCTGCCATCCCGCGGCCTCACGATCCCGAGCGTCGTCTTCAGCGTCGTCGACTTGCCGGAGGCGTTGCCGCCGAGCAGGCAGACGAGCTCGCCGGCGCCGACCTGCAGGTTCACGTCGTCGAGGATGTGGATCTGCCCGTAGTAGGTGTGGACGCCCTCGAACTGGAGCAGCGGCTTCGCCTCGGCGGCCATCAAACGGCTTCTTCCTCCGCGCGCAGCCCGAGGTACGCCTCGACGACGCGCGGGTCGGTCGCCACCTCGTCGAAGGAGCCTTCGGCGATCTTGATGCCGTGGTCGAGCGCGACCACCCGGTCGGAGATGCCCTCGACGAGGTGCATGTCGTGCTCGATCACGAAGATCGTGTAGCCGAGCTCGTCGCGCAGCTGGCCGATCAGCTCCGTGATCTCCTGCGTCTCGACCGGGTTCATCCCGGCGGCCGGCTCGTCGAGCAGCAGCAACCGTGCATTCGTCGCCATCGCGCGCGCGATCTCGAGGCGCCGGCGGTTCGCGTACGACAGCGAGTAGGCGGGCTGATTCCAGCGGTAGCCCATCAGCCGCCGGCCGAAGAACGCGAGCTTGTCCTCGGCGAGCGCCACGATCTCGCGCTCCTCGCGGCGCATTCCCGGGGTGCGCAGCACGGAGCGGACGACGCCGGCCTTCGTGTGGCCGTAGGCGGCGGCCATCACGTTCTCCTTGACGGTCATGTTCAGGAACAGCCGCAGCGTCTGGAACGTGCGCGCGATCCCGCGCCGGGTGATCTTGTTGGGCGCGAGCCCGACGATCGACTCGCCGTCGAACAGGATGTCGCCCTCGTCCGGGTCGTAGACACCGGTGACCAGGTTGAAGAGCGTCGTCTTGCCGGCGCCGTTCGGGCCGATCACGCTGACGACCTCGTGCTCGTCGACGTGGAGGTCGAGCTCCGAGATGACCTGGAGCCCGCCGAACGCCTTCGAGACGCCCTTCAGCTCGAGCATTTGCGCCATCAGACGATCTCCACCTTGGCAGTGCCGAAAAGCCCCTGCGGCCTGATCGTCATCACCGCGATCAGCAGCGCGCCGAAGAGGACGTACCGCGTGACTGCGGGGTTCTGGATCAGCAGGTTCTCCCAGACGAACGCCGTGAGGTAGAGCGTCGGCACGTATGCGACCACACGCCACCACCCCTTCAGCTGCACCAGCACGACGATGAGCACGATCATCAGCAGGTAGCCGTAGACGGCGAGCCGGCCCGGGTTCGTCGGCAGCAGCACGAAGTGGCGGATCACCCCGGTCAGGAAGCCGCCGGACGTGACCTGGCCGGCCGTGCCGCGCGACCAGACCGCGTCGACGATCGCATGCACGGCGAGGCCGAAGACGGCCGTCCCGACGAGGGCGACGGCGATCCTCCGCCATGACGGCTTCAGCGTGAGCACGATCCCCGCGATCAGCGCCACGTAGAAGATCACGCGCGCGTTGTTGGGCGGCGAGGTCGAGTCGAGTACCTGGTTGGAGACGATGATTGCGACCGCACCGACGATCATCCCGGTGAGGCTGCCGGTGCCGCCGAGGATGACGACCGCGTAGATCAGGATCAGGACCTGGGTGCTGAAGTTCTGCGGGAAGGCGCCCGTCTGCGCGGCGGCGAAGACGCTGCCCGCCAGCCCGGCGATCGCGGCGCCGAAGCTGAAGGCCATGATCTTCAGCCTGTTGACTGGCATCCCCATCATCTCGGCGGCGAGCGGGTCCTCGCGCGACGCCTTCCAGGCGCGGCCCGTGCGCGATTCCGCGATGCACCAGAGCACGATCAGCACGACCACCACGCAGCCGAGCAGGAACCAGTAGTAGCCCTTGACCGAGCTGATCGTGAGGGTCTGGCCGAAGGCGCGGAAGTTCAGCGGATCGACGTTCGCCAGCCCGTTCGAGCCGTTGGTCAGCCCGTAGGGGTCGGTGGTGTTCGTGAAGATGACGAACGCCTGGCCGAAGAACAGCGTCACGATCGCCAGGTAGTCGCCGAGCAGGCGCCGCGACGAGGAGCCGAGGAACAGCCCCAGCAGCGCGCAGATCAGGACGGCGAGGAGAATCGAGTACTGCGCCGACCAGTGGTGCGTGTAGACGTGCCCCTTCTCGTGGTGCGTCCCGGAGAGGAACGAGTAGATGTAGGCCCCGAAGCCGAAGAAGGCGACGTAGCCGAGATCGAGCAGGCCGGCGAACCCGACGACGACGTTCAGCCCGAGCGCGAGCAGGGCGTAGATGAGGATGAAGACGCCGTAGTTGAAGAGGTTCGCCTCGTTCATGAACGGGAGGAACGGCACGATGATCGCCGGCGTCAGGAACGCGAGCTTCCCCGCGGGCGGCAGCAGTTCCCAGAGGTGCGAGATCCGGCCGCCGACGCCGGTCCGCCGCTGTCGTCGCTCGTCGGCCTGCTCGACCCACGTGTCGACGCCGATCTGCATGCCTGGCGGCGTCGGCTCGGGGGTGGGGGGTGCGTTCTCGGGCATGACCTAGACCTTCTGCAGCGCCGGCGTCCCGAGGAGCCCGCTCGGACGCACGAGCATCACGCCGATCAGAATTCCGAACACGACGAGGTCGGAGACATTGCCGTTCAGGTAGCCCTTCGCCCACGACTCGATCAGGCCGACGAGCAGGCCGCCGAGCATCGCCCCGGGGATGCTGCCGATCCCTCCGACGACCGCCGCGGTGAACCCCTTGAGGCCAGCGAGGAACCCGATCAGGTAGTAGATCTGGCTGAAGAGGAGGCCGAACATGACGCCGGCCGCGCCCGCGAGCGCGGAGCCGATGAAGAAGGTGGCCGCGATCACGCGGTCGGGGTCGATCCCCATCATTGCGGCGCCCTCGCGGTCGAACGAGACGGCGCGCATCGCCTTGCCGAGCCGCGTCCACCTGACGAGGCCGAGGAGGGCGAGCATGAGGAGGACGGCGCCGACGATCACGATCACCCCGAGGTACTGGATGAAGACCCCGCTGTCGCCGCCGATGTGGATGCCGTTGTAGCTGATCAGGTCGTAGCCGTCGTAGTTGCGGTACTGCGAGCCGAACAGCAGCAGCGCCGAGTTCTCGAGGAAGAAGGCGACGCCGAGAGCCGAGATCAGCGGGGCGATCCGCGGCGCGTCGCGCAGCGGCCGGTACGCGAAGCGCTCGATCGCGAGGCCGAGGAAGCCGGAGCCGAGCATCGCGACCACGAACATGCAGAGCACGAGCAGCGCGACCGGGATCGCTGGACTGAGTGGGCCGCCCAGCAGCGTCAGGACGCCGAAGCCGATGAACGAACCGATCATGTAGACGTCGCCGTGGGCGAAGTTGAGCAACTTCAGGATTCCGTAGACCATCGAGTACCCGAGTGCGATCAGGGCGTAGATGCTGCCGAGGATGATCCCGTTCACGGTCAGCTGGAAAAAGAAGACCCAGCCCTGGGTCGGCGAGAAGTAGACGGCGTAGAACATGAACGCGACCAGGCCCAGGCCGAGGCCGGCCAGGTTGCGGAGTTGCTGTGAGAGAGCCGGGTTCACGCCGTTCGTAACTGTCTCAGAGTGACGTGTGGCCCACCGAGGTGGGCCACACGTCCGTTCCGTTTGTTCAGAGGCGCCCTGTGCTAGCCAATGCGGCTGAACGAACCGTTCTTCTGGATCTGGAAGACCCCGAAAGTGGCCGGAGCGCGCATCTCGCCGCTAGCCGCGAACGAGAGGGGGAAGCCGAGGATCGTGGTCTTCAGCTTCGTCTTGGCGATGTCCTTGCGCACCTCCGCACGCGTGGCCTTGCCGTCCGCGCACGCCTTGGTGACGGCGCCGACGACCACCTGGGCCGCCACGTACGACGGGAGCCCGAAAAACTCACCGTTGCCCTTGTGGGCCTTGATGTAACTCGTGACGATCGGGTCCTTCGGGTTGTATGGGAAGGCCGAATCGTAAGAGCCGGCGATCTTCCAGACACCCGGGGCGAACAGGCCGTCCGAGCCGAACAGCTTGATGTGCCCCTTCCCGGCGCCCTGCAGCTGCTGTCCGAAACCCTGGGCTTGCGGAGCGAGCTGCCACGGGATGTAGATGCCCTGGGTGTTGCTCGGGATCTTCGCGATCTTCGACGAGAAGTCCGAGTCGGTTTGGCTGATTGAGTCACGGGTGACCTTGACGCCACGGGCGGCCAGGATCTTCTGTACCCCGTCGGCCAGGCCCTGTGAGTAGGTCTCCTGGTCGTCGATGATGTAGACCCGCTTCCACTTCAGCTTCTGGGTCATCCAGTTGGCGACAACCGGGGCCTGGGCGCCGTCGTTCGGCACCGTGCGGAAGAAGAACCCGCGCCGGTTGCCGTCCGTGTGGCCGTCCGTGAGCGTAGTGCGGGTTGCGGAGCCCGATACGAAGCCGAGGCCGCCGCCTTTGTAGGACGAGGTCGAGGCGACGACTTCCTGGCTACCGGCGGGCCCCACGACGCCGAGCAGCTTCGAGTTCGAGGCGAACGACTTCGCCACCTTGACCGCGAACGCCGTGTCGACACCGAGCTGCGTGTCGCCAGGGACGACCTTGATCTGCTTGTTCTTGTTGGCTTTCTGAGCGTTCCAGCGCTTGACGTAGTACTTCGCCCAGCGCACCTGCTGGTTGCCGATCGCGGCCGCGGGGCCGGTGATCGGGGCCGCGAGGCCGATCGTGCGCGTCTTGCCGCAGGTGACCGACGCGGTCGCCGGCGAGGCGGCGGCGCTGGTGCGGCTCTGCGAGCTGGTGGATCCGAAGGCTGCCGTCGCGAGTGCGGCAACCCCGGCCGCGGCGAGCGCGGCAACGACGTACTTCCTCATTCTTGCCCTCCTAGTTGGACACCCCGGGTGTGGAAAGGGACGTGTTCCCCCGACACTCCTGTATGGACTGAGACGCGTTCGCCCGTCATTCGTTTGCCCCGGAGGGCGCGATTCTCGTGCGCGAAGTGCCCCTCACCCCGCGATTCTCCCACGGTTCGGCGCGATACGGAAGCGCCGACCGGGCTCACTCCTCCTCGTTCGCCAGCTCCGTCAACCGGTTGCGCGCATGCCAGAGCTCGGGGTAGAAGCGCTGCTTGATCAGCCCGCCCAAGAGCTCGACCGGTGTCCCCTGGGTGCCGACGACCGAGTCGCCGATCACCCGCGCGACGACCAGGTAGTGGCGCATCCGCCAGAGCGAGATCCGCTCGTCCCAGCCGATCAAAAGCTCGGCCAGCTGGTAGAGCCGCTCCTGC
>DASSQG010000200.1:0-8753 GCA_035702625.1 Gaiellaceae bacterium
CAACCAGGGCGTGGACATCTTCGCCGCGCACGCGTTCGAGGTACCGACGACGCTTCCGCCGGGGAGCCTGCACGACCTGCTGACCGTCTTCCTCGACCCGAGCGTTGGGAAGGGCGGGATCCTGCATGTCGTGAACGACGCGGGGGATCGTCGACGATCGCGAACCCGGACGTGCCGGTCACAGTGGTCGACTACCCCTGAGCTGACGATGCGTGCTTCGGTTTAGGCGAGCTCTGGAAACGCTAGACCGATAATCCGCCTGAGTTCGCGTGCGCTGCTGAGGTCGAACCGATACGTCTGCGTAGTCCCGCCGCGGGGATTCTTGCGGTCGGTTGAGCCAGAGGAACTGATCTGTAGGTATCGCTGGCCGCGGTTCTCGAAGATCGGATACTCACATTCGGTCTCTGGCGGGTGTAGCTGACTTCGGTGAAGGTTCTGTCGCTCAAAGCCCTTGACTCGCGCCATTGCAACCTCCTTCGGATCACGATCTGGCGACTGTCTCGCGGTGAACTAAGGCAGTCAACCGTAGAAGGGTGATGGATCAACCAGCCACCCCAACCCGATACTTGGCCTGCAACCGAGAGCGCGCCCCGATGCGGCGGGGGCGACCTCGGAGACACGAAGGGCCTCAATGCGGCGAGGCCTGGCGACTTACCTGCGGCTCTCTCTCACGGGAGACACGAAACGGGGCCTGGCGGCGGCCCCGTTTCACGTTGACTGGAGAAAACCCCCTTCAGGGTGAGGCGCGGCCAGCCGACCTGACGAAGATGCGACCCATAGCGTTGATCGTCCGCCTGGGCCGCAGAGACGGGCGACACGCAGAGTGAAGAGGGCGACCGACGGGTCGCCCTCTTCTTTTTTCCTATGGCGGTGGAACGGCCGGCTCTTCCGGCTCGCCGATCGCCTCGATCACGACCGCTGCGAGGACGATCGCACCGCCGATCAGGGTCGACGTGCCAGGCCGTTCGCTCAGCGCGATCCAGACCCAGAGCGGGCCCAGGACGATCTCGAGCAACGTGATCAGCGCGACCTCAGCGGCCGGGATCAGGCGGGCGCCGATCGTCAGGAAGATCAGGCCGAGCCCGATCTGGCCGACGCCGAGGCCGATCAGCAGCGCCAGATCCTTGCCGCTGACCTCGCTCACGGACGCGAACGGCGCGGCGAAGACGAAGACGAGCGCCTGCGAGAGGCACGTGGCGGGCGCCATCGAGACCTCGCGCTGGTGGCGCGTGATCACGATCACGGCCGCGAAGCTGACCGACATGAACAGCGACAGCGCGGTGCCCGCCGCGTTCGGGTGGCTCGGCCCGCCGACCATCAGGCCGACGCCGGCCAGGGCGACCGCCATCGCGATCCACGTCCGGCGCCTGACGCGCTCGCCGACGAACGTCCCGAGCGCGGCCGCCAGCACCGGCGAGATCGCCTGGAAGAAGAGGACGTTCGCGACCGACGTGTAGTTCAGCGCGACGATGAAGGCGCCCGACGACGCGGCCATCAGCGCCGCGACGGCGAGGCCCGGCTTCCCGATCGCCCGGAACGCCTGCATGACGCGGCCACGCTCGGCCACGGCCACGAACGCGAACAGCCCGAGCACGGCGAAGAAGGCGCGCCCGGCGAGCTGCGTCCCGATGTTGACGGTCAGCTCGCGCTGCAGGAGCCCGGCGGTCGACCATGCGACCGCGGCCAGCGCGACGTACACCCGGCCGCGGCGGTGCTGGCTCCTGAGGTCGACGGCGACGGTCGCGGAGGTCACGGCCGGAGCGTAGGAGACTCCGGCGAAACGGTGACAGGCCCTCGGGCTGCACTGCTCGCCCCGATGCGTCCTCAGTCGCGCCCGTAGCCTCCGGCTGCGAACACTCCCTGCGTCCTTGCCTCGGAACGACCAGCGCACCCCGAGGACGTGCACCGTCGCGCCGAAGCCTCCTAGTGTCCGCCCCATGGCGCGCTTCGTCGGACGCGAGAACGTGCGCAAGCGGCTCGAGCCGCTTGCGGGGCAGGCCGGCAGCAGCGTCTACGCCGGCGGCTCGGCTCGCATCGCGACCGAGGACGAGACGCTTGCGGTGACGCCGCCGTTCGGGCTCGATCACAACGGGAGCTACGACCGCGTCGAGCTCGAACCGCTGCTCGAGGCGCTCGCGCGCGACCACACGGTCGCCGCGATCCTCGTGCGGCGCGGCGGGTACGCGGTCGGCGTCTTCGAGGGCGAGCGGCTCGTCGCCTCGAAGGTCGGCACGCGGTTCGTCAAGGGCCGGCACAAGAAGGGCGGCTCGTCGTCGAACCGCTTTCGGCGCCGCCGCGAGGAGCAGGAGCGCGAGCTGCTCGACGCGGCGACGGCCACGGCGCACGCGGTGCTCGAGCCGCACTGCGACCGCATCGAGTTCCTGGCGCTCGGCGGCGACCGTGGCGCCGCCACGCACGTCGCCGACGAGCTTCCCTGGCTCGCCGACCGGCGGCTCGCGCGGTTCTTCGACGTGCCCGATCCGCGCCAGCGTGTGCTCGAGCGGCTGCCCTACGACCTGTACGCCGCCGAGGTCACCGAGGAGCGAGGCCCGCTTTGAGCCGCTCGTCGACGACCTCGTCCCCGGCCGCCTGCACCGCCGAGTGGGTGAACGCGGCGAGAAAGTCCTCGCGGTCGAGCACGTAGAGCTCCGACGGCGAGGTGGCTCGCACAGTCGCCGTGCGCGGCACGTCGCGGAGCAGCGCGATCTCGCCGAAGAAGTCGCCGCCTCGGGCGGTGCCGCGGACGCCGTTCGTGATCTCGAGCTCGCCGTCGCCGACGACGTAGAAACGGTCGCCCGTCTCGCCGGCGCGCACGACGATCTCGCCCGGGTCGACGTGCACGCGCGTGAGCCGCGACGCCAGGTGCTCCTTCGCGACGAGGGAGAGCGGCTCGAACAGCGGCACCTCCGAGAGCACCTGCTGTTCCGCCGACGGCGCGACCAGGCGGCGGTCGATTGCCCGCAGCCTGCTCCACGAGACGAGCGTGACGAGTGGGAGGATCAGGCCCACGACGGCGAACGCGCCGCGCGGGCCGAGGGCTGCGACGAGCGCCGGTGCGACGATCGAGCCCAGCGCGACCGCTCCCATGGCCAATCCCCAGACGAGGCCGAGCACGCGGTTGAGCACGGCGTCCGGCACGGTTCGCTGGAGCAGCGTGAAGCCCGCGACGTCCTCGATGCTGTTCGCGGCGCCGACGACGGCGAGCAGGAAGACCACGGACAGCAGGTACGGGCGCGGGGCGACGAGCGCGATCGGCACGCCCCAGAACACGAGCGCCGCGCCGAACGCGACCGCAAGGCGGCGCCCGGTCAGGGTCATGGCCGCGAACGCGCCGACGAGACCGCCGAGACCGAGCGCGGCCGTCAGATACCCGACGGCGCCCGCGCCGGCGTCCAGCACGCGGAAGGCCACGACCACGATCAGGACGTTCAGGCAGCCACGCACGAAACACTGCGTCGCCATCAAGGCGGCGATCAGCAGGGCCGGCCCGCTCTTGACGGCGGAGAGGCCGCCGCCGACGAGCTCGCGGACCGGGACGGTGGCGTCGGTCTCCTGGATCACGCCCTCGACGCGGAGCGGCGCGAGCAGGAGCGCGCCCGCGATCAGGACGCCGCCGGCGGCGGCAAACGTCACGCCCGCGTCGGTGACTGCGACGAGCAGCCCCGCGAGGAGCGGCCCGACGAGCGTGCCGAGGCTCTCGATCGTCGAGCTCGCGCCGTTCGCCGCGATCAGCTCCTCGGGTGTCCGCGCCAGCGAGGGCAAGAGCGCCTGGAGCGTGGGGCGGATGACCGTCGCCGAGATGCCCATCACCGCAGCGAGCGCGAAGATCACCAGCTCGCTCCGGCCGGCGCGGAACGCGAGCGCGGAGGCGGCGAGCGCGCCGGCTGCGACGACGAGGGTCGCGAGGAGGAACCGCTCTCGCCGGAACCGGTCGCCGAGGCTGCTCGCAAGCGGTGCGACGAGCGCCGCCGGGAGCATGCGCGCCACGCCGGCGATCCCGACCGCAGCCGTTCCGCCGGCGTCGTACGCGAAGACTCCGAGCGCCACGAAGTGCGCCCACTCCGCCACGATCGCCGCGCCCCAGGCGAGCTCGACTCGACGGATGCCGTGGTTCCGCATCGCCGCCGCCAGCGCAGCCGCCGCTTGTGCCGGACGGCTCATGCGGGCATTGCGCGCAGCGGGTGCGCTCGAAGTCAAGGAGCCGACGTGATCCCGCGAGCGCGCTCGGCACGGCGGGTCTACACTGGCCGGACCGCCGAGAGGGAGGAGGAATCCATGGCAGTCCAGCCGATTCCCGAGGGCTACCACAGCCTGCAGATCTACCTCGCCGTCGAGGACGCGTCGAAGGCGATCGACTTCTACAAGAAGGCGTTCGGCGCGGAAGAGACGGTGCGGATGCCCGGCCCCGACGGGTCGATCGGGCACGCCGAGTTGCAGATCGGCGACTCGAAGCTGATGCTCTCCGACCCGTTCCCGCAGTCGAGCGTGCGGCCGCCGTCGGAACGGGGCGGACCGACCGCTTCGATCTTCATGTATGTCGACGACGCGGACGCGCTGTTCGAGCGCGCGGAGGCCGCGGGCGCGACCGTCGAGACGCCGCTCGACAACATGTTCTGGGGCGACCGGTTCGGCACGCTCTCCGATCCGTTCGGGCACATCTGGTCGGTCGCGACGCACGTGGAGGACGTTCCCGAAGACGAGATGCGGGAGCGCGCTTCGGCCGCGATGGCCGAGATGAGCGCCGGCTAGCGCTCTCGCGGCTCCGGCTCCGGCTCCGGCTGAAGTCACACATTCGGTACAGAGCCGTCACGGAGACGTGACGGCTCTGCTGCTGAGATGTCGGCATGGACGAACGGCCGACGGTTCGGCAGGTCTACGCGCTCGCAGCCGTGCTCTGCGAGCGCGGCGGCGAACCGTTCCCGGAGACGTTCGACCAGGCGTCGGAGCTGATCGAGCGGCTCCGGCTCGAGATCGGCCACCCGCGGCCTCGGCTCTCGGACGTGCTGCTCGCTCCACGTCGTCGTCGGCGGAGACGACGTGGGCGGCGGCAGTTCGCGGCGAATCGCGACCGGAGGGCGAGCGAGGTCGCTGCCGAGCTCGCACGCGAGATGCGCTAGCCGCGGCCGACAACCGAGACGGCCCGCGGCTCAGGCCGGAGCTGCGGCGCGCCGGGCGAAGACGTTCTCGAGCGCGGCCTGGACTCCCACCGCCACCGCGCCGGTGAGGACGGCCGCCTCGCCGAGCGTCGAGACCGCGATCCGCGGCGGGAACGGCAGCCACTCGCCGAGCAGGTGCGCGACCGGCTCGAGCAGGAGGTCGCCGTTCGCGCCGATCCCGCCGCCGAGGACGACGAGCTCCACGTCTGCCACGGCTGCGACCGGCGCGAGGTGGAGCGCGATCCGGCGAGCGACCTCCTCCACGACCTCGATCGCGGAACGCTCGCCCCGGCGCGCCGCTTCGAACAGGGCCGGCGGGTCGGCGAGGCCCGTGCGTTCCCGGGCGAGCTCGGCAACCTGAGGGGCCGCCGGGTCGTACGCCTCGCCGAGCTCGCCGAGCGCGAAGTCGAGCTCGCCTGCCGCGCCGTTCCGTCCGCGGTGCAGCTCGCCGCCGAGCACGAGCCCGGCGCCCATGCCGGTGCCGACGGAGAGGAACAGGAAGTCGCCGACCCCGCGTGCGACTCCTTGCCATTGCTCGCCGAGCGCCGCCAGGTTGATGTCGTTCTCGAGCGCGACCGGTAGACCGAGGGCATGCTGGAGCTCGTCCGCGAAGCGGCGGCCCTCGAGACCGGCGACGTTCTCGACGAGCTTCAGCGTTCCGTCGTCCGCCACCACGCCCGGCACGCCGACGATCACCGTGTCGACGAGCTCCCGGTCTAGCGCGGCAGTTCCCAGCAAAACGTCTCGGAGCCGCGCGATCGCGGCGATCGCCTCCTCGGCGTCCGCGACGACGAGCTCGACATCCTGCCGCGCCCGGATCGCGCCGCCGAGGTCGCAGACGGCGCCGCGGACGAAGCGGGCGCCGAGGTCGAGGCCGAGCACGACCGCCGCGTCCGCGACCGGCTCGAAGTAGACGGCGCCGTAGCCGGGGCCGTCGGGGCCGCGCTCGGCCTCGCGCACGAGGCCCGCGTCGAGGAGCGAGCGGAGCGCGAGCGAGACGGTCGGCTTCGAGATCCCCGAGCGCCGGGAGATCTCGGCGCGCGAGATCGGCGATTCCGCACGGATCGCCTCGAGCACGGTGCGCTCGTTGAGCGCGCGCAGGAGCGGCGGTGTGGCACGGCCGGTCTCGGCCATCTCGGCAATGACACTAACTCAACACCTGCGTGTTTCCTAGGGCTTGACTCCGGAACGCACGGGTGACAAAGTCGTCTCGTCTGGGTTCCTAACAGGTTTCCTAACAGGTTTCCGCGTGCCCCGGAGGTAGCTGCGCTGCAGTCGATCGGAGTCCAGCGGTGAAGCTCGCCGTCGTCGGCGGTGGGTCGACCTACACCCCCGAGCTGGTCGCCGGGCTCGCACGCGAGCGCGAGCGGCTCGACCTGCGAGACGTCGTCCTGCACGACATCGCCGCCGCGCGCCGCGAGGTCGTCGGAGGCCTCGCACAGCGGATGCTCGACGCGGCCGGCTACGACGGCGCACTCGCCGTCACCGACGACCTCGACCGGGCGCTCGACGGTGCCTCCTTCGTCCTGATCCAGCTCCGCGTCGGCGGCCAGCAGGCACGCCTCTCGGACGAGACGATTCCCCTCGCGTGCGGCTGCATCGGCCAGGAGACGACCGGCGCCGGCGGTCTCGGCAAGGCGCTCCGCACGGTCCCGGTCGTCCTCGATATAGCGAGCAGAGTTCGGGAGCTCGCAGCCGACGACGCCTGGATCATCGATTTCACCAACCCGGTCGGCATCGTCACGCGCAGCCTGCTTGACGCCGGCCACCGCGCGGTCGGCCTCTGCAACGTCGCGATCGGGTTCCAGCGGTCCTGCGCACGCCTGCTCGACGCCGAGCCCAACCGGGTGCTCGTCGACCAGGTCGGACTGAACCACCTGACCTGGGTCCGCCGCGTGCTCGTCGACGGCGACGACCTCCTGCCGGACCTGATCGCCGACCACGGCGACGAGCTGGTCGAGGGCACTGACATCCCGCGCGACCTCGTCGAGCGGCTCGGGGCGGTGCCGTCGTACTACCTGCGCTACTTCTACCTCCACGACCACGTCCTCGAGCAGCAGCTCACCGGCAAGCCGCGCGCCGCCGAGGTCGCCGAGATCGAGCGCGGCCTACTCGAGCTCTACCGCGACCCGAACCTGACGACGAAGCCGAAGCTGCTCGAGCAGCGCGGCGGCGCCTTCTACAGCGAAGCCGCAACGCAGCTCGTCGCCTCGCTCGCGAGCGACACGGGCGACGTTCAGGTCGTCGACGTGCGCAACGAGGGAACCCTCGCCGGGCTCGCCGACGACGACGCCGTCGAGGTCCCGGCGCGGATCACCGCTGGGGGCCCGGAGCCGATCGAGCAGCCGCCGCTTGCGCCCGAGCTGCTCGGACTGACCCAGCACGTCGCCGCGTACGAGCGCCTCGCCTCCCGGTCCGCGATCGAGGGCGACCGCGACCTCGTCTACAGGGCGCTGCTCGCCCACCCGCTCGTCGGCCAGGTGCCGCCGGTCGAGGAGCTGACCGAGCGGCTGCTCGAGGCCGACCGCGACCACCTCCCGCGGTTCTTCGCGAAGGAGCGAGCGTGAGCGCGCCGCTCGTCCTCGCGCTCGACGGCGGCAACTCGAAGACCGACCTCGCGCTCGTCCGCGCCGACGGCGAGGTCGTCGCGCTCGTCCGCGGGCCGCTCAGCTCGCCGCACCACATCGGCCTCGACGGCTCACTCGCCGTCATCGACGACCTTCTCGCCCAGGCCCTCGACGAGGCCGGTATGGCAAACGGCGACGGCCCGGTCGCCCAGGTCGGCCAGCTGTTCCTCGCCGGCGTCGACTTCCCCTCCGAGGTCGACGAGATGCAGCAGGCCGTCGCCGCACGCCGTCTCGCCGAGACCGTCACCGTCGGCAACGACACGCTCGCCGTGCTCCGCGCCGGGACCGAGCACGGCTGGGGCGTCGCCGTCGTCTGCGGTGCCGGCATCAACTGCGTCGGCGTCGCCCCCGACGGACGCCGCGCGAGCTTCCCCGCGCTCGGCTGGACGACCGGCGACTGGGGCGGCGGCTACGACGTCGGCGTCGAGGCGACGCTCGCGGCGGCGCGCAGCGAGGACGGCCGCGGGCCGAAGACGACGCTCGAGCAAGCCGTACCGCGCTACTTCGGCCTCGAGACCCCGACGCAGCTGGCGGAGGCGATCCACCACGGGGCGATCGACGAGCGGCGCGTGATCGAGCTCTCGCCGGTCGTCTTCGCCGAGGCGGAGCACGACGGGGCCGCCGCCGAGCTCGTCGACCGGCTCGCGCAGGAGGTCGTGACGATGATCCGCGTCACGCTCGAGCGCCTCGACCTCACGCAGGAACCGGTTCCGGTGGCGCTCGGCGGCGGGCTGATGCAGTCCGGCGACGCGCGTCTGATCGGGGCGATCAAGGCAGGCCTCGCCCACGAAGCGCCCCGGGCGACCGTGCACGTCACGAGCTCGCCGCCGATCGTCGGCGCGGCCCTGCTCGGCCTCGACGAGCTCGACGCTCCGCCGGACGCGCAGGAGCGCCTGCGGAAGGAGTTCCAAGAGCTTCTGAACAGCAAGGACAACCCAAACGGCGACCCCACGACTGATCCACGACCGGG
>DASSQG010000201.1:0-2629 GCA_035702625.1 Gaiellaceae bacterium
CCCGCTTCGCGGCCCGCTTCGAGCAACCCCTTGGCCTCGTCCGTCTCCAGCACCTCGGCGATGCTCGACGGCTTGGCCCGTTCCCCCTGCTGACTCACTGGCAGTCCCCTCCCTGGGCTCGTGGCAATCCGCACGCGGCGCTGCGGGATGCGGCACTCTCTCACGGGTACCGGACGGACGCCATAGGCCGAACGGCCCTAATTTCGGTCAGCCGGTCCCAATGCGCCCGATCGCCTCCAGATACTGCGCGGCCTGGCGCCCGAGCACGGATCGAGGATCCTCGTTCTTCGCCAATGTCAGCTGTCTGCGCGCCTCCTTGAGCTGCGCCGACCAGAGCAGCAGCAGCCCGAGGTGGAAGCGCACCGTCTGGGCGCGCGGGAAAACGCGCGTCAACGGCCCGAGCGTGCCGAACGCCTTCGCCGGGTCGGCCTTGTCGAAGCGGCCGACGGCGGCCGCGACGCGGGCGTCGGGGTCGTTCGGCGCGAGCTTCGCGGCCGCGGAGAACTGGTCTTTGGCCGAGACCGGCCTGCCGAGCTGCTGCAGCAGCGCGCCGTAGAGGAGCTCCGCGTGCGCGTCGCCGCCGGCGGCCGCGCGGCGCAGCGCAGCGAGCCTCCGGTCGGCCGGGAGCACGCGGATCGCGAGCGGCGGCTGGAATGACGGGACGAACTGCGGCAGGCCCGGAGCGAACTGCGGGTGCAGGAAGTCGGCGGCCCGGACGGCGTACGGCGTGTCCGGCTCGTCGCGGACGGCGGCCTGCCACGCGGAGACGGCGTCGCTGTCCTTGCGATCCCAGTAGAGCGCGAGCCCGAGGTGGAGCGCGACGAGCGCGCTCTTCGGGTTGTCGGCCTGCAGCTCGAGCAGCCGGTCGACGCTGCCAGAGGGCCACGACGCGAGGGCCGACCCGACCTGCGCCTCGAGCGAGTGGTAGCGGCCGAAGATCCTCGCCGCCTCGGCGTACCTCCCGCCGGCGTACAGTCGCTGAGCGCGGTCGAGCGCCTGCGCCTCGGCGTCGGTGCGGACGCCGGTGTAGATCGTGAGCGGCGGACGCCCCGTGCGCGGCTTCGCCGTCGCCGGCACGTGGCTCCGCGTGGCGAGCACGCCGACGACCACGACGCCCGCCGCGACCACCGCGGCGAGCAAGACGATCGCGAACACACGGCCGCGGGAGCTCACGCCGGCGACGATAGCCGCCGCGCTCGCGGCCACTCGCGGTCGTCGCTATACAATCGAAAGCCATGCCGTCCTACCGCGACCTGCTGCAGGCAGCCAAGGCGTCCGTCGAAGAGGTCGACGCGCGCCGGGCGTCCGAGCTCCTCGACGGCGACGAGCCGCCGCTGCTCGTCGACGTGCGGGAGCGCGACGAGTGGGAGCAGGGCCGGATCCCCGGCGCCGTGCTCGTGCCCCGCGGCAACCTCGAGTCGCGCATCGAGAACGTCGCGCCCGACCGCTCGCGCCCGGTGCTGCTCTACTGCGCCGCCGGCAACCGCTCGGCCTTCGCGGCCAAGACGCTGACCGAGCTCGGCTACGAGCGCGCGATCTCGCTGTCCGGCGGCTACGAGGACTGGAAGCGCGACGGCCTCCCGACCGAGCTGCCGCGGTCGCTCGGCCCGGAGCGGACGACGCGGTACAGCCGGCACCTGCTGATCCCGGAGGTCGGCGAGGAAGGGCAGCTGCGACTGCTCGACTCGCGGATCCTGCTGATCGGCGCCGGCGGCCTCGGCTCGCCCGCGGCGCTCTACCTCGCGGCGGCGGGGGTCGGGAAGCTCGGGCTCGTCGACGCGGATGTCGTCGACGAGACGAACCTCCAGCGCCAGATCGCGCATTCCACGAACTCGCTCGGCGAGCCGAAGACCGACTCGGCGCGCCGCACGATCGAGGCGCTCAACCCGGACGTCGAGGTCGTGCCGTTCCGCGAGCGGCTCACCTCCGAGAGCGTCGAGCGGATCCTCGAGCCGGGCTGGGACGTGATCGTGGACGGCGCCGACAACTTCCCGACGCGCTACCTCGTCAACGACGCGTCCGTCTGGCACGACATCCCCGTCGTGCACGGCTCGATCTTCCGCTTCGAGGGACAGGTGACCGTCTTCAAGCCGGGCGAGGGCCCGTGCTACCGCTGCCTGTTCCCCCAGCCGCCGCCGCCGGAGCTCGCGCCGAGCTGCGCCGAGGGCGGCGTGCTGGGCGTGCTCCCCGGCGTGATCGGCACGATCCAGACCGCGGAGGCGCTGAAGCTCGCGCTCGGGATCGGCGACCCGCTCGTCGGCCGGCTCCTCCTGTACGACGCCCTCTCCGGCGAGTTCCAGGAGATGAAGCTGCGCAAGGACCCGGCGTGCCCCGTGTGCGGCGAGGATCCGACCATCACCGACTACATCGACTACGTCGAGTTCTGCGCGGGAGTCGGGCACTGAGCCGCGTCCGCATTCCGCCGACGCTTCGCTCCGAGACCGAGGGCGCGCGCGAGGTCGAGGCGCAGGGCCGGACGGTGCGCGAACTGCTCGACGACCTGACTGGCCGCTTCCCGGCCCTGCGCGGGCAGCTGCTCGCGGAGGACGAGCTGGCGCCGTTCGTGAACGTCTACGTCGAGGGCGAGGACGTCCGCACCCGCGACGGCCTCGAGACCGCCGTCGACGAC
>DASSQG010000202.1:0-11694 GCA_035702625.1 Gaiellaceae bacterium
GAGCTCGCGCGGCTCGCCGGCTTCACGCGGTTGCGCGACCTCGGCGTGCCGGAGGACGAGCTCGACGAGGTGGCCGAGGCGACGGTCGTGCGCGCGGGCGCGAAGGCGAACCCGCGCGCGGCCGGCGCCGCCGAGGTCGCCGAGCTGTTCCGCTCGATCTGGTGAATCAGCAGGGGCCGGCCGCGACGGCGCCGCCGGGGCCGTCGAGGTG
Source organism: Gaiellaceae bacterium (assembly GCA_035702625.1). GTDB lineage: Bacteria > Actinomycetota > Thermoleophilia > Gaiellales > Gaiellaceae > AC-32. The sequence continues at coordinate 212 of DASSQG010000202.1, forward strand.
GGACTGCGCGTCCTGGATGCAGTAGGAGCCCGCGTCCGCGCGAACGAGAGTGACGCCGAAGCCGCCGAGCGACGCACCGGCGTAGGTGCCGTCGAGCACGTGATGCGCCTCGAGCTCGGTCTGCGCCTGCTGGAACGAGACGCCGGAGGCCGACTGCTCGGCCTGCGCGATCTCCTGTGACGTCTTGCGGCCGTTGGAGCCGTGCTGCGCCGTCAGCATCCAGCCGACGACGAGCAGCGTGACGAGCAGCGAGACGAGCGACATCGCACGGACCATGACCCGAAGATCGGCACGCCGGCGCCGGAGCTCAAGCCGGGCGCACGGCGACGAAGGAGAGCACCGTCACGCCCAGGTCGTCCTCGGAGTAGCCGCGGAAGCGCTCGGCCAGCGGTAGCGAGCGCAGCTCGGCGCGGCCTTCGTCGCTCGGCCCCGACGGCCGCTCGACGACGAGCTCGAAGCCGGCGTCGCGGACGAGCTGGAGGTAGTCGGGCGAGCGGAGGCGGTTCTGATGGTGGAGCGGCGAGTTGACGACGCTCCACGTCCGGTCGGAGAAGCGGAGGAAGTTGTAGCGCGACAGGCTGCGGTCGAAATACGCGTAGTGATCCTGCAGGTCGATCCGGCAGCTGAAGGCGCCGCCCGGGCGCAGCAGCCGGTGGCACTCGCGGAAGATCAGGGCCAGGTCGTCGCCCGGGATGTGCTCGCACGTGTCGGTGCTCGAGACGAAGTCGACCGAGCCCTCGGGCAGGCCCGTGTCGCGCGCGTCGCACGGGGCGAGGTAGCGGATGCCGAAGCGCGTCTCCAGCTCGTCGAGTGAGGCGACGGGCGCCCCCAGCTCGAAGGACGCAATCGAGTCGTTCACGAGCTCCACGCGCGCGCTCGGCCGGATGTCGACGAGCACCTGCCGTCCCACGCCGAGCTTCGCGTAGGCCAGCGGGATCGCGAGGTCCCAGCCGGCGCCGAACTCGTAGAAGCACGACTCGCCGAGCGGCGCTCCCGACCCATGCTCGCGATAGGCCTCGACGTGTTGACGCGCGCGCGCGAGCTTCTGCTGCAGCGCCTTGTCGCCTGCCGGCAGGGAGTGCAACACCCGCGTCTGGAAGACGTAGTTCAGCTGCTCGCCCTGGGGCAGCGCGCCGAGGCCACGCTGCAGGGCCGCTTTGGCCAGCCATCGCATCGGCGGGCGAGCATAGCCCGCGGCCGAGCGATAAGCGTGTCTAATGTCTGCGATTAGGGTACGATGCGGGCCGTGGCCGAACGGGTCTCATTCGACGTGCTCGTGGTCGGGAGCGGCGCCTCGGGCCTCGCTGCAGCGCTCTCGGCGGAGCGTGCCGGCGCCCGCGTCGCCCTGGTGACGAAGGGCTCGCTCCAGTCGTGCAACTCGGCGAAGGCCCAGGGCGGCATCCAGGCTGCATTCGGCGCCGACGACTCGCCCGAGCAGCACGCCGAGGACGTCTGGCAGAGCTCGCACGAGACGGCGAACCGGGCGCTCGTCGAGGTGCTGACGGGCGAGGCGCCGTCCGCGATCCACTGGCTCGAGGAGCAGGGCGTGCAGTTCACGCGCGAAAACGGCGGCTACCGGCTCGCGCGCTGCGGCGGGTCGACCCGCAAGCGGCTGCTGCAAGTCGGCGACCGCACCGGGCACGCGATCACCAAGGCTCTGCGCGACGCGTACACCGACTCGGGCGGCGAGGCGTACCCGAACGCGCCGCTCGTCGAGCTCGAGCAGGGCGAGAACGGCTGGGTCGCGACGTGCCGGCGCAAGAGCGGCGACGAGCTCGTGATCGAGGCGGGCGCGGTCGTGCTCGCCGCGGGTGGGCGCTGCTTCCGCGTCGCCGAGGAGCGGGGCGAGCTGTCGACCAACCACCCCGGCGCGACCGGCGAGGTGACGCAGCTCGCCGTCGACCTCGGTGCCGAGCTGCGCGACTTCGACGCGCTCCAGTACCACCCGAACGGCGGCGCCTGGCCGCCGACGATGCAGGGCTACTCGATCCCGGAGACGACGCGCGCGTACGGCGCGACCCTCCTGAACGCCGACGGCGAGGAGTTCACCGACCCGCTCGGCCCTCGCGACGCGGTCTCGCAGGCGATCTTCGAGGAGGTCGACGCGGGCCGTGGCGTCGAGACGCCCGACGGCCGGCCGGCGATCTACCTCGATACGACCCGGATCGCCGAGCACGACGCGGAGATCTCGCTGCCCTACATGCTGCGGCGCTACCGTTCCGCCGGCATCGACCCCCTGCGGGAGCCGATCCTCACCTTTCCGGTCCTGCACTACCAGAACGGAGGCCTCGTGATCGACGAGCACGGCGAGACGACCCTGCCCGGCCTCTACGCCTGCGGCGAGATCGCCGGCGGCACGCACGGGCGCAACCGGATGATGGGCAACAGCCTGCTCGAGTGCACCGTCTTCGGCCGCCGCGCGGGCACGGCTGCCGCAGGGAGAGCTGCGTGACCGAGATCCGCTTCGATGATCGAGTGGTCCTCGTCACGGGCGCCGGCCGCGGCCTCGGAGCGGCGTACGCGCGTGCGTTCGCCCAGCGCGGCGCTTCGGTGATCGTCCACGACGCGGGGGTGGAGGCAGACGGCAGTGGCGGCGACCCGTCGGTCGCCCAGGCCGTAGCCGACGAGATCGGCGGCCTCGCGTGCTTCGAGAACCTCGAGGAGCCCGACGCGGGCACCCGCGTCGTCGAGCAGGCGCTGGAGCGCTTCGGCCGCCTCGACGCCGTCATCCAGAACGCCGGCCTCGTCATCTGGGAAGAGCTCGAGTTCGCCGACCGGAGCTGGGACCGAATGCGCAAGGTGAGCATCGACGCGCCGTTCCAGATCACGCGCGCCGCCTTCCCGGTGATGAAGAGCCAGGGCTATGGCCGCTTCGTCTTCACGACCTCCGGTCGGGCTATGGCCGTCGAGCGGACGAAGCCCGGCCTCGCTGCCTACGCCGCCGCCAAGATGGCGCAGTTCGGGCTGATGATCGTCACGGCGGCGGAGGGCGAGGAGCACGGCATCCGCTCGAACTCGATCTCGCCGGCCGCGGCCACGCGCGTGCTCGTGCGCGAGGTCGCGCCGGGCGACCTCGAGCCGGAGCAGGTCGTTCCCGGCGTCGTGTTCCTCGCCTCCGAGCAATGCTCGTTCTCCGGCAAGGTGCTCGAGGCCGCCGGCGGAGAGTTCGACGTCGCGCGCTGGGCCTCGAGTGAGGGGATCGACTTCGGCAAGGAGCCGGCCGACCCCGAGACGATTGCAGCGCGCTGGAGTGAGATCGAAGGGTTGGTGAACGCATGAGCACAGTCGCGACCGACATCCAGCAGGCGGTCGAGGACGCGGCGGCCCACCTCTACGTCTGGGCGCTGAAGGACATCCCGCAGGACCTCCGCGACGCGCTGCTCGACGCGCAGCAGCGAGAGACGTCGGTGCCGGGCAAGCGCGTGCTCGACACGATCGTCCGCAACGTCCAGGTCGCCGACGACCAGAACAACCTCGTCTGCCAGGACACCGGGATCGCCGTCTACACGTGCCGCGTCGGCGAGCACTTCCCGCTCCACCCGGCGCGCATCTACGAGGCGCTGAAGGTCGGCACCGAGCGCGCGACGCTGGAGCACCCGCTGCGCTCGAACGCCGTGCACACGCTCACGCGCGAGAACACCGGCCCGAACACCGGCTACCGGCTGCCGATCGTGCACTGGGAGTTCGTCGACGACTGGGACGGAATGGACGTCAAGTGCGTGCCCAAGGGCTCGGGCTCCGAGAACATGAGCTTCCTGAAGATGTGCGTCCCCGCCGACGGCGTGAAGGGGATCAAGCAGTTCGTGCTCGAGTCGATCGTCGGCGCCGGCGGCAAGCCCTGCCCGCCGGGGATCGTCGGCGTCGGCATCGGCGGCTCGGCCGACTACGCGATGTACCTCGCCAAGGAGGCGATCGCCCGGCCGATCGGCACGCGGAACCCCGATCCGCACGTCGCCAAGCTCGAGGAGGAGCTGTTCGAGCTGCTGAACGAGACCGGCATCGGCCCGATGGGGCTCGGCGGCGACGTGACCGTGCTCAACTGCCACATCGAGCACGCGGACACGCACATGACTCTCAACCCGGTCGCGGTCAACTACCAGTGCTGGGCCGCTCGGCGCGCGACCGCGCACGTGTCCGCCGACGGTTCCGTCACCTTCGACCGGGAGGCCTGATGGCGAAGCACGAGGTCACCTTCCCGATCACCGACGAGGCCGAGGTCCTCAAGCTCCGCGCGGGCGACGAGGTCGTCGTCCAGGGCCACATCATCGGCATCCGCGACCGGACGCAGATCCGGATCTTCGACCAGGGCGTCGAGCCGCCGATGGACCTGCGCGGGGCGTTCCTGCTGCACACCGCACCTGGCGTGCGCAAGCGGGACGACGGCGGCTACGACCCGGTGTGCATCGGCACGACGACGAGCGCCCGCATGGTGCGTTTCACCGACCCGCTCGGCTCGCAGTACGGCGTGCGCGCGATCTGCGGCAAGGGCGGCTTCCCGGACGAGGCGATCGAGCCGATGCAGCGGCTCGGGATGGTCTACCTCGCGATCGTCGGTGGCGCTGCGGCGCTCGAGACGACGCAGATCGAGGAGATCGAGGAGGTCGCCTGGGAGGAGCTGATGCCCGAGTGCCTCTGGAAGTTCCGCGTCAAGGACTTCGGCCCGCTGACCGTCGGCATCGACGCCCACGGCGGCTCGCTCTACCACGACGTGCAGGCAGCGGCCCACAAGAAGCTGGAGGAGCTCTATGCCAGGCTTTGAGGACGGTTTCCTCGACCTGCCGGCCCGTCCCGGCAAGCCCCGCACCGAGGGGCTAACCCACGTGATCGACAAGGGGATGAACCTGCGCGAGATCGAGGGCCTGTTCGACACCGCGGGACAGTTCGTCGACATCGTCAAGCTCGGCTGGGGCACCTCGTACGTCACGAACAACCTCGAGAAGAAGATCGCGCTCTACCGGTCGTTCGAGACGCCGGTCGTCTGCGGCGGCACGCTGTTCGAGGCCGTCTACGCGCGCGGCAAGCTCGACGAGTTCAAGGCGTGGCTTCAGGAGCAGCGCTTCTCGCACGTCGAGATCTCCGACGGCACGCTCGAGATCCCGCGCGAGCGCAAGCTCGAGCTGATCGCCGAGTTCGCGCGCGACTTCGTCGTCCTCTCCGAGGTCGGCTCGAAGGACGAGGACGTGGTCTACGCCCCGTACCAGTGGGTCGAGTGGATCAAGGAAGAGCTGGAGGCCGGCGCCTGGAAGGTGATCACCGAGGGCCGCGAGGGCGGCACCGCCGGCATCTACCGCCCGACCGGCGAGATGCGCACCGGCCTCGTCGACGAGATCGTCCACGAGGTCGAGGTCGGCGAGCTGATCTTCGAGGCGCCGACCAAGTCGAGCCAGGCCTGGTTCGTGAAGCAGTTCGGGCCGAACGTGAACCTCGGCAACATCCCGCCGGAGGAAGTGATCCCGCTCGAGACGCTGCGGCTCGGGCTGCGCGGCGACACGCTGAAGGAGGTCTTGCTTGGCGACGCCGAGCCTGCGCCTTCCTGACGTCGAGACGATGCCGGCGGAGGACGTCCTCCGCTGGGCCTACGGGGAGTTCGGCGACCGGCTCTGCCTGACGTGCTCCTGGCAGAAGCAGTCGTCCGTGCTCGTGCACATGGTCTCCCAGCTCGAGCTCGACATCCCGGTGATCGAGCTCGACACACAGCTCTTCTTCCGCGAGACGTACGAGACGCGCGACGCGCTCGTCGAGCGCTACGGGCTCGAGCTGATCCGGCCGCACGTGATCACCGTCGCCGAGCAGCACAAGCAGGAGGGGCCGAACCTCTGGGAGACCGATCCCGACCGCTGCTGCCACATCCGCAAGGTCGAGCCGCTCGTCGAGGCGCTCGCGCCGTACGACTCGTGGATCTCCGGCATCCGCCGCGACCAGTCGCCGAGCCGCGCGACGACGCCGAAGGTGCAGTGGTCCGAGCGCTACGAGGTCTGGAAGCTGCACCCGCTCGCCGACTGGGACGAAAGGCGCGTCTGGGCCTACATCACGGTCAACGAGATTCCCTTCAACCCGCTCCACGACGTCGGCTTCCGCTCGATCGGGTGCATCCCGTGCACGCGGCCGATCTCGCCGGAGGAGGAGGAGCGCGCCGGCCGCTGGGCGGGCTCCGACAAGCTCGAATGCGGCATCCACTTGGAAACTCCACTAGGAGGAACATGACCGACCACATCTACGCGTCGGAGCATCCGGAGACGACGCACGTTCGCCCCGGTGGCTTCACGCTCTGGTTCACGGGGCTCTCCGGCTCCGGCAAGACAACCATCGCGCACCTCGTCGGCCCCGAGCTCGACCGCCGCGGCCTCGTCGTCGAGTACCTCGACGGAGACAACGTCCGCATGCACCTGTCGAAGGGCCTCGGCTTCTCGAAGGAGGACCGCGACACGCACGTCGAGCGCGTCGGCTGGGTGGCCTCGCGGATCACCCGCCAGGGCGGCGCCGTGATCACGGCCGCGATCTCGCCGTACGCGGAGACGCGGCAGCAGGCGCGCGACTGGGTCGAGCCGGTCGGCACGTTCGTCGAGGTCTACGTCAAGGCGTCGGTCGACGAGTGCGCCCGCCGCGACGTGAAGGGACTCTACGAGAAGGCCTTCAAGGGCGAGATCAAGGAGTTCACCGGCGTCTCCGACCCGTACGAGGAGCCGACCGACCCGGAGCTCGTCGTCGACACGGAGGAGCTCGACCCGGAAGAGGCCGCCGCGCTCGTCGTCGCGAAGCTCGAGCAGCTCGGGCTCGTCCGGGCCGAGGTCGCGGCGTGAGCGTCGCGCAGGACACGCACCTGATCGCGCCCCACGGGGGGAAGCTCGTCGACCGCAACGGGCCGCGCCCGGACGGCGTCGAGAAGCTCGAGCAGCTCGAGCTGACCCCGCGCGAGCTCTCCGACCTGGACATGCTCGCCTCGGGCGCGCTGTCGCCGCTCGAAGGCTTCATGGCCGAGCACGACTACGAGCGCGTCGTCGACGAGATGCGGCTGGCGAACGGCCTGCCGTGGTCGCTGCCGGTCTGCCTCGCGGTCGACCGCGAGCCCGACGGCGACCAGGTCGCGCTGACCGACGGCTCCGGCACGCCGCTGGCGGTGCTCGAGGTCGAGGGCGCGTACGAGTACGACAAGGAGCGCGAGGCCGACCGCTGCTTCCGCACCACCGACGAGGCGCATCCAGGCGTGGCCCGGCTCTACCGGCAGAAGCCGTGCTACCTCGCCGGCCGCGTGACCGTGTTCGAGCGCGTCGAGCCGCCGTTCCCGGAGCTCGGCCTCGACCCGGTGCAGACGCGGGCGACCTTCGCCGACCGCGGCTGGAAGCGCGTCGTCGGCTTCCAGACGCGCAACCCGATTCACCGGGCCCACGAGTACCTGACGAAGGGCGCGCTCGAGACGGTCGACGGACTGCTGATCCACCCGCTCGTCGGCGAGACGAAGTCGGACGACGTGCCGGCCGCGACGCGCGTCGAGTGCTACCGCGTGCTGGTCGACAACTACTACCCGCAGGACCGGGTGCTCGTGGCCGCCTTCCCGGCGGCGATGCGGTACGCGGGCCCCCGCGAGGCGATCTGGCACGCGATCTGCCGCAAGAACTACGGCTGCTCGCACTTCATCGTCGGCCGCGACCACGCGGGCGTCGGCGACTACTACGGAACGTACGACGCGCAGCTGATCTTCGAGGAGTTCGAGCCGCACGAGCTCGACATCGAGCCGATGTTCTTCGAGCACGCGTTCTTCTGCAAGGTCTGCGGCCAGATGGCGACGCCGAAGACGTGCCCGCACGGTGGAGACGACCACGTCTTCCTGTCGGGCACCAAGGTGCGCGAGCTGCTGTCGGAGGGCCAGCTGCCGCCGGTCGAGTTCTCGCGGCCCGAGGTCGCCGAGGTGCTGATCCAGGCTTACCGGAGCTAGGTGGAAGAGGTCAGGGACGCCACGCGTCGGACGCGGCTCGCCACCGAGCGGACGTACCTCGCGTGGTGGCGGACCGGCCTGACCGCGTTCGCGGTCGCGTTCGGCGCCGGACGGATCGTGCCTGAGCTGACGGGCGGCGCGGCCTGGCCCTACGCGGCCCTGGGGGTTGCCTTCGGCGTGGTGGGCGTCGCCTTCATCGCGTACGGCTACTTCCGCCAGAAGCAGGTCGACGAGGCGCTCGCGCGGGGTGACTACGCGCCGCTGGACGACCGTGCCGCGATCGTGTTCGCCGCGGCCGGGCTGCTGCTTGGCCTGGCGACGATCGTCCTGGTGATCGCCGGCGCATGACTTGGCAATTCACGCTGAGCGGCCTGCTGATCGGCCTGCTCGTCGGTATGACCGGTATGGGCGGCGGCTCGCTGCTGACGCCGATCCTGGTCATCTTCTTCGGCTTCAAGCCGACGCTCGCCGTGGGCACGGACGTCCTCCACGGCGCGATCTTCAAGAGCTTCGGGGCGGTCCGCCACCGACGGCTGGGGACGGTCCACGCGCGGTTGACGTTGTGGATGTTCCTCGGCTCGGGGCCGATGTCGCTGCTCGGCGTCGCGGCCGCAACGTGGCTCAGCCACCACTCGAGCGGCGCGGACAGCATCGAGTCCTACGCGATCGGCGTCGCGCTCGTGATCGGCGGGATCGGCCTCGTCGCGAAGACCTTCATCCAGCGCGGGATCCAGCCGGACGACGCGCCGTTCCTCCTCACGCGCCGCGACAAGCTGATCGCGTTCGCGCTCGGCGCGACCTGCGGCTTCGTCGTCGGCCTCACCTCGGTCGGCAGCGGCACCTTCTTCGGGCTCGTGATGGTGCTCGTCTTCCCGCTGACGCTCCCGAAGATCGTCGGCACCGACATCTTCCACGCGGCCGCGCTGCTCTGGGTCGCCGGCTTCGGCCACCTCGTCGCGGGGAACGTCGACCTGCGGACGATGGCGTGGCTCCTCACCGGCTCGATCCCCGGCGTGCTGATCTCGAGCCACTTCACGCTCAAGGTGCCCGACCGCGCGCTGCGGCTGGGGCTCGCCTCGGTGCTGATGCTGAGCGGCATCAAGCTGATCGATTTCGCCGGCGCCGACTACGTGATCGCGATCGCCGCGATCGCCGCGGGGCTCGGCTTCGCCGCCTGGGGTCTCGTCGCCCGACTGGGACGACGGCCACGGGCAGAAGCCGCGCCGAGTTCCGACTAAAGTCTCTCCTCCCGTGGCGCGCATCCTGCCGACCGTGGTCGTGCTGGCTCTCCTCGGCTGCACGGCCGCGGCGTTCGCTGTCACCGAGGGACTGAAGCTCGAGCGCAGCCCGATCTCCCTGACCAAGGTCGACAAGGTCGTCGCGCCGGACTCGCTCTCGCATGCGAAGGCGTCGATCCAGTTCGTTCTGCGCAAGCGCGACCGCGTGACGGTCGAGATCGTGAACGGCAACGACGAGGTCGTCCGCACGGTCGCCCGCTCGCAGCGCCAGCGGCCCGGCCTGCTGCAGTTCACCTGGAACGGGCGCGGCAACGACGGCGAGGTCGTGCCCGACGGCTTCTACCGTCCGCGGGTCCACCTTGCGAGCGAGCGCCGGACGATCCTGCTGCCGAACCCGATCCACATGGACGCGACGCCGCCGCTCGTCCGGCTCGTCTCGGTGCGGCCGCGCGTGCTCGCGCCCTTCGGCAAGACCAGGCTCGTTCGGATCGTCTACCAGACGAGCGAGCCGGCGCGCGCACAGCTCTACGTCGACGGCCAGCCCAAGACGCTCGTCTTTCGCTTCGTCCGCTCGGGCAAGATCGACTGGGGCGGGAACGCAGCTCGTCACCTGAGCGTCGGGCCGCACCGCGTGCGGCTGCGAGCGATCGACCGGGCGACCAACCTCGGGCCTGCCAGCCGGGCGCTGACGATCGTCGTCCGCGGGATCGAGCTGCGGCCGGCCTCGGTCCGCGTCGCGGCGGGCAGGCGGTTCGGCTTCCGGGTTCTCAACGCCCAGCGCTACGCCGTCCACTTCGCCTCGCTGCACAAGCAGCACAGCGGGCCGCTGCTCGTCCTGCGCGCGCCGCAGCAGCCGGGCAGCTACGTCCTGCGCGTGGCGACCGACGGCCACGTCGCGCGGGCAATCGTGGTGGTGACGAAGTGACCGCGCAGGCCGCAGGCGTCGTCGGCAGCCTCGGCCTCGCGGCGCTCCTCGTCGGCCCGAGCCGGACGTGGCGGCTCGCCGGCCTCGGTGCCTGGGCGGTCGGCAGCGCCGTCCTCGCCGGCTACCTCGCGCCGCACGGCCACCGGCCGCTGCTCGGGGCCGCGGCCGTCGTCGGCGTCCTGCTCGCCGTCGGCGGCGCCTACCTGATCCGGCGTTGGCCGTTCCTGCTCCCGTTCGCCACGCTCGCGTGCATCGCGGCCCGCATCCACGTCCACGTCGGCTCGACCGAGGCGAACCTGCTCGTGCCGATGTACCTCGTCGTCGCGGCCGCCGCGTTCCTGCTCGCCTGGGAAATGTGGCGCGGCGACGAGCGCGTGAAGGAGCTCGGCGTCGTCGCCTGGCCGCTCGCGGCCTTCGTCGGCTGGGGCGGGATCTCGATGCTCTGGACGCAGGACGTGCGGCAGGGCGCGATCGAGCTCCTGTTCTTCTACCTGCCGTTCGGCCTGCTCGCGATCGCGCTCGCGCGCGTCGCGTGGACGCGGCTGATCGCGCTCGGCCTGCTCGTCGAGGTGACCGGCATGGGGGTCGTCTTCGCCGCGATCGGGATCTACCAGTACGAGACTCGCGACGTCTTCTGGAACCCGAAGCTGCTCGTCTCGAACGCCTACGCGCCGTTCTTCCGCGTCAACTCCGTCTTCTGGGACCCGTCGATCTACGGCCGCTTCCTCGTCGTCGCGATCCTGGCGCTGCTCGTGGTCGTGCTGTTCGTGCGCGAGCTGCGCGTGATGCTCGGAGCGACCGCCGCGATCGCCGTGATCTGGGCCGGGCTCTACTTCTCGTACTCGCAGTCGAGCTTCGCGGCGCTCGCCGTCGGGGTCGCGATCCTGGCGGTCTTCGCGTGGGGCCGCCGCGGGATCGCGCTGGCGGTGGCGACGGCGCTCGTCGTCGGCGCTGCTGCGCTGGCAGTCCCGAGCGTCCGGCACGACGTCTTCGGCCACCGCACCGGCAAGAGCGCGACGAGCGGCCGCGGCACGCTCGTCCGGCGCGGCCTGCACATCGCGGTGCACCACCCGGTCGCCGGCGTCGGCCTCGGCGGCTTCAAGCACGCCTACGCGAACCTGGCCGGGCTGAAGGGCAAGGAGCCGAACGCCGCCGCCTCGCACACGACGCCGGTGACGGTCGCGGCCGAGGGCGGGATCATCGGCTTCGCGCTGTTCGTCTGGCTGCTGGTCGCCGCGCTGCTGCTCGCGTTCCGGCGCTTCGCCCGCGACCCGGCCGGCCTGGCGGCGCTGACCTTCGGGACGATCGTCGCCGCGATCGCCGTGCACAGCCTCTTCTACAACGCGTTCTTCGAGGACGCGACCGTGTGGGGCGCGATCGGCCTCGC
>DASSQG010000203.1:0-5494 GCA_035702625.1 Gaiellaceae bacterium
GAGGCCCGCGCCGCCCGCGTCGACGACACCGGCCTCCCGCAGCACGTCGAGCTGCTCCGGCGTGCGCGCGACCGACTCCTCCCCGCGCTCGACGAGGAATGCCAGCAGCTCGGGGAGCGTCCCGGCGCTCGCGGACTCGGCCGCCTCGGCGAGCTCGCGGACGACCGTCAGCATCGTCCCTTCGACCGGCGCTCGAACCGCCGCGTACGCCGCGTCGCTGGCGCCTCGCGCGGCCAGCGTGACCGTGCGGGTGTCGACCGACTCGGCGGCGCCGAGCAGCTCGGCGGCGCCCCGGACGATCTGCGACAGGATTACCCCGGAGTTGCCCCGCGCCGACATCAACGCCGCTCGCGTGACCTCGTGGGCGAGCGCGGCCCGGTCGGAGGCCGTCGAGCGGTCGAGCGCCTCGACCACGCCGCGCGCCGTCAGCGTCAGGTTCGAGCCGGTGTCGCCGTCGGGCACCGGGTAGACGTTCAGGTCGTCGATCCGCTGCCGGCTCAGCTCGAGCGAGTCGAGCGCGCCGCGCGCGAACGCCTGCAGGATCTCCCGGTCGCTCATGCGGTCCGCTTCACATCCTGGATGTGCACGTCGACGGACGCCACCCGCAGGCCCGTCAGCCGCTCGACCTCGTAGGTGACCTGCGAGCGCACCGTCGCCGCGACCTCGGCGAGGTTGAGCCCGTAGGCGACGACGACGTGCAGGTCGAGCGCGACGGCGCCGTCGACGTTCCGCACGATGATCCCGCGGCCGGTCCGACCCTTCGGCAGGAGCTGCGTCACGCGCTCACGGGCCGGCCCTCGCACGGCCATGCCGACCACGCCGTAGCACTCGGCCGCGACGCGACCGACGATCTGCGCGACGACCTCGGGCGCGATCGTGATCCGGCCGAGCTCGGACGGCAGGGTGAGCGCGGACTCCGCCACGGTTCGTTAGACGAGGCGCGGCCCGGTCGAGGTTGCGAGACTAGGCGCGATCGGTTCCAGGAAAGGAGTGGCGATGTCGGTGATCATGACGCTCTGGGGGCAGGGCGACCCGGGGAAGATCGAGGAGTACGCGTCCGACCACAAGGAGGAGATGCGCTCCATCGTCGAGCGCGCGAAGGAGCACGGATTGATCGCGCACCGCTTCTACGGGACCGACGGGCAGATCCTCGTCGTCGACGAGTGGCCGGACGCGGAGAGCTTCCAGCGCTTCTTCGCGAGCGTCGAGGCCGACGTCGCGCCGATGATGCAGGCGGCCGGCGTCACCGAGGAGCCGTCCGTGAGCTTCTGGCGGAAGCTCGAGACGCACGACGAGTACGGCTGGGACTGAGCCGGCCCGCCGGCTAGCGGGCTAGACGGCCTTCTGGACCTTGTTGCCCTTGAGGCAGCGCGTGCAGACGTACGCGCGTGTCGCCTTGCCGTCGAGCAGGACGCGAACGCGCTGGAGGTTCGGGTTGAAGCGCCGCTTCGTGGCCACCATCGAATGGCTTCGGTTGTGGCCGAAGCCGGGCTTCTTCCCGCAGATTGCGCACACCTTGGACATCGGCGGCGGAGTGTAGCTGAACCGGCTAGCCGGGCTGCGTGCCGGCGGCCGCCCGCAGCTGCGCGAAGACGTCGGCCATCTCTAGCGCCGTCCGGACGGCCTCAGCGCCCTTGTCGAGCCGTTCGCGCGCCTGTTCCTCGTCGTCGGTCGTCAGCACGCCGAACGCGACCGGCACGCCGGTCTCGAGGCCCGCGAGCTGCAGGCCGCTGGCCGCCTCGCTCGCGACGTAGTCGAAATGCGGCGTCTCGCCGCGGATGACCGCGCCGAGCGCGACGATGCACGAGTAGCGCCGGGTCTTGGCGAGCGCCATCGCCGCGAGCGGCAGCTCGAACGCGCCGGGGACCGGGATCACCGTGACCGCCTCGCGGCCGACGCCGAGGCTCTCGAGCTCCTCCAGCGCGCGCCGGAGCAGCTCGTTGGTCAGCTCGCCGTTGAAGCGGGCGACGACGACGCCGACCGCCCGGCGGCCCCCGGCCGGCTCGCCTTCGATCACGCCGTAGCCGTCCGGGACGTCGAGCTCGCCGGCGGCATGCTGGGTGCCGCGCACGCGCGGGAGCTCGTCCTCCTCGGCCGGGACGTCCTCGGCCGCGGGCTCCGCCTCCTCGGGCTCGGGCTCCGCCTCGGCGGCCGGCTCCGGCTCGTCGGCCGGCGCCGGCTCCTGTCCGTCCTGGTCCTCCCACACGTCCTCGCGGCGTTCTTCCTCCGGCTCGCCGATCCCGAGCCGCGGCTGGTCGAGCCCGTCGCTCATCATCCCTCCGTCTCGTACTTCAGGTCCTGGTGGTGCAGCCTGTGCCCCAGTTTCGCGCGCTTGGCGGCTAGATAGCGCCGGTTCTCGGGGTTCGGCGGCACCTCGATCGGCACCTGCTCGACCACCGTCAGGCCGTAGCCCTCGAGGCCGCTGATCTTCTTCGGGTTGTTGGTCAGGATCCGGATCGTCGTCAGGCCCAGGTCGGCGAGGATCTGGTTGCCGATCCCCCACTCCCGCGCGTCGGCCGCGAAGCCGAGCTCGAGGTTCGCCTCGACCGTGTCGAGCCCCTGCTCCTGCAGCTCGTACGCCTTCAACTTGTTCAGCAGGCCGATCCCGCGCCCCTCCTGCGCCATGTAGAGCAGGACGCCGCGGTCCTCGCGCGCGAGCTGCCGCAGCGCGTGGTCGAGCTGCTCGCCGCAGTCGCAGCGCAGCGAGTGGAAGACGTCGCCCGTCAGGCACTCCGAGTGCACGCGGACTAGCACGTCGCGGGCGCCGTCGACGTCCCCCTTCACGAGCGCGAGGTGATCCTTGCCGGTCAGCTTCTCGCGGAAGGCGACCGCCTGGAACTCGCCGTACGCGGTCGGCAGCCGCACCGAGGTCGTCCGCTCGACGAGCTTCTCGTGCCGGCGCCGGTACTCGATCAGGTCGGCGACGGTGATCAGCTTCACGCCGTGCCGCTCGCAGTACGGGATCAGGTCGGGGACGCGCGCCATCGTGCCGTCGTCGTTCATCACCTCGCACACGACGCCCGCGGGGTTGAGGCCGGCGAGACGGGCGAGGTCGACGGCCGCCTCCGTCTGGCCGGCGCGCCGGAGCACGCCGCCCGCGCGCGCCCGCAACGGGAAGACGTGGCCGGGCTGGACGAGGTCGCCGGCGCCCTTGCTCGGGTCGATCGCGACCTGGATCGTGCGCGAGCGGTCCTGCGCCGAGATGCCGGTCGAGATCCCTTCACGTGCCTCGATCGAGACGGTGAACGCGGTGCCGAACGGCGTCTCGTTGCGCTCGCTCATCGGGCGCAGTCGCAGGTCGTCGCAGCGCTCCTCGGTCAGGCAGAGGCAGATCAGGCCGCGGCCGTGCGTCGCCATGAAGTTGATCGCCTCGGGTGTCGCGAACTGCGCCGCGATCGTCAGGTCGCCTTCGTTCTCGCGGTCGGCCGCGTCGACCACGACCACGAACTTCCCGTGGCGGATGTCCTCGATCGCCTCCTCGACCGTGGCGAACCCGGCTGCGCGCTCGGTGGCGTCCATGCGACGGATCGTAGTCTCAGGTGGCGCCGAGTCGCTCCGCGTACTTCGCGAGCAGGTCGACCTCGACGTTCAGCTCGTTTCCCGGCGCCGAGGTGCCGAGCGTGGTGTGCTCGAGCGTGAAGGGTACGAGCGCGATCTCGATCCCGTCGTCGCGCAGCGCCGCGATCGTCAGCGAGACGCCGTCGACGGCGATCGAGCCCTTCTCGACGCAGTAGCGGAGGAGGCCGGGCGGGAGCTCCAGCGTGACGCGTGCGCCTTCGCCCTCCGGCTCGAGCCGCTCGACCCGGGCGGTGCCGTCGACGTGGCCCTGCACGAAGTGCCCGCCGAACGGCTCGCCTGCGCGGAGCGCCGGCTCGAGGTTCACGTCCGCGCCGGTGGTAAGCCGCCCGAGGTTGGTGCGTGCGACCGTCTCGGGCACGGCGTCGAACGCCAGAGCGCCGTCCGTGGCCGAGGTGACGGTCAGGCAGCAGCCGGCGACGGCGACGGAGTCACCGGGCTCGGCGGCGGCGGCCGTCTCCGGCGCCTCCACACGCAGGCGGAGGCCGTTGCCGTTCCGCTCCGCCACGACCACGCGGCCGCGCTCCCGGACGATCCCTGTGAACACGACTCGAAGCCTAGTCCGGTGCCTGTGGACGGCCCGTCACGCCCTCGGTACGAAGCGTCACAGACACGTGCGGCCTTGCCGCATATGCTCGCCTCGGGGAGGAGGCCGGGCGAACCGTAGTACGGGACGGTTGCGCGCTCACGGCTCGCGCAGGTACCCGCTGACGAGCACGTCCTCGCCGAGGCGCTCGAGCGAGACGTGCCGCACCTCCCGCGGCACCGGCAGCTCGCCGAACGCGCGGGGCCCGCTGCCGGAGAGGGTCGGCGCGACGAAGACGAGCAGCTTGTCGACCAGGCCAGCGGCCAGGAACGACGTGGCAAGGGTCGGGCCGCCTTCCAGGAGCAGCGCCCGCACGCCCTCGGCGGCGAGCGCACTGAGCTCCTGCTCCAACGGCCCTCTGCGTAGCTCGAGCTCCGATCCCGCCGGCAGCGGGCCGCGCCCGAGGACGAGCCGCCTCGGCTGGCGCGCCACCTCGACCCCCCTCGCCGTGAGCGACGGCGAGTCTGCTCGCACCGTGCCCATCCCGACGGCGACGGCGTCCGAGGCCGCCCGCAGCTCGTGCACGCGTCGTCGGCTCTCCTCGCCTGTGACCCAGCGCGAGCCCGGCACCGTCACGCGGCCGTCCACGGTCGTCGCGACCTTGTACGTCACGAACGGCCGGCCCGCCGCGATCCAGACTCGCCAGGCCTCGTTCTGCACGCGCGCCTCCCACAGGTCCGCGACCTCGACCTGCACGCCGGCCGCGCGCAGCCGCTCGAAGCCCCGGCCGTTGACCTTCGGGTTCGGGTCGCCGACCGCCGCCACGACGCGCGCCACGCCGGCGGACACGATTGCGTCCGCGCACGGCGGGGTCGTCCCGTGGTGCGAGCACGGCTCGAGCGAGACGTAGAGCGTCGCTCCGCGGGCCTGCTCGCCTGCCGCCGCGAGCGCCGCCACCTCGGCGTGCGGCGTCCCGCGCCCGGCGTACCAGCCCTCGCCGACGACCTCGCCGTCCCGCTCGAGCACGGCGCCGACCAGCGGGTGCGTCCCATCGACCCGACCGCGCCCACGCTCGGCGAGCTCGAGCGCCCGCTCGAGGCTCACGCCAGGTCCTGGACCAGCCGCCGGTAGGCGGCCGCCGGGTCCTCGCCCCCGAAGATCGCCGTCGCGGCGACGAACAGCGAGGCACCGGCCTCGCGCAGGTCGCGGATGTTCTGCGGCCCGACGCCGCCGTCGACCTGTACGTGCATCGACGCCGGCACGAGCGAACGGAGCTCGCGCACCCGCTCGACCGACTCCGGGATGAACGCCTGCCCCGAGTAGCCCGGGTGGACGCTCATGCAGAGGACGAGGTCGACCTCCGCCTCGCGCGCCGCGTGCGCGGCGTCCTCC
>DASSQG010000204.1:0-8976 GCA_035702625.1 Gaiellaceae bacterium
GGCGGCAAGGTGCGGGGCTCAACCCACCTGCCGGAGTCGCTGCGAGGGACGCGCCTGCGGCTCTAGCGCTCGACGGCGACGCGCAGACCGAGCGCGACGAGCGCGAGCCCGGTGAGCGCGTCGAGGGCGCGCCTGACCGACGGACGGCAGAGGACGCCGCTCGCCTTGGCGACGGCGACCGCATAGACCGTCAGCCACGCCAGGGTCAGCGATGCGAAGACGGCGCCGAGCGCGAGCATCCCACTGAACGACGAGCCGAACTGCGGCAAGAGGCTCGTGAAGAAGATCGCCATCTTCGGGTTGCCGAGGTTGCTCAGGACGCCCTGCCGGTACGGCGCGCGCCGGCGTGGCACTCCGACGTGATCCGCGCGCAGGCCGCGTACCGCCGCCAGCAGCGCCTGCAGGCCGAGCAGCACGAGGTAGGCGGCGCCCGCGAGCCTGATCGCCGTGAACACCGGCGCCGATGCCAGCAGCACGGCGGACAGGCCGACGCTGGCCGCGACCGCCCAGACGAGCTGCCCGGTCACCACTCCCGCCGCGGTCGCGACGCCGTCCCGGCGTCCGCCGAGCAGCGTGTTGCGAATCGTGAGCGCCGTGTCCTGGCCGGGCGTGACGATCACCACCGCGGAGACGCCGAGAAACGCGGCGAGCTGCGCGGCGCTCACGGCTACTCGACGGTGACGGTCTTCGCCAGGTTGCGCGGCTGGTCGACGTTCAGGCCGCGCAGCCGCGCGATGCGGTACGCCAGCAGCTGCAGCGGGACGACCGCGAGCACCGACTGCAGGAACGCCGGCGAGCGCGGGATGTAGATCACGTCGTCGGCGTGGTGCTGGATGTCCTCGTTGCCGTCGGTCGCGATCGCGATCACGTGCGCGCCGCGGGCCCGCGTCTCCTGGATGTTGGAGACGACCTTCTCGTAGATCACCTTCTGGTCGGTCGCGACGCAGACGACCGGCGTGCCCTCGTCGAGCAGCGCGATCGGCCCGTGCTTCATCTCGCCGGCCGAGTAGGCGTCCGTCGGGATGTACGAGATCTCCTTCAGCTTGAGTGCGCCCTCGAGCGCGACCGGCAGCCCGATGTGGCGGCCGAGGTAAAGGAAGAACGGCTTCTCGTAGAACCGCTGCGCGATCTCCTCGACCGGGTGGTCGCCGTCGAGGAACGCCTCCACCTTGGCCGGCAGCTCGTAGAGCTGGTCGAGGATGAACTCGATCTCGTCGGGCGGCAGCGTCTTGCGGACCTGCGCCAGCTTGAGGCCGATCAGCGCCTGCAGCGCAACCTGCGCCGTGAACGTCTTCGACGCCGCGACGCCGATCTCGAGGCCGCAGCGCGTGTAGAGCACGGACTCCGCCTCGCGCGTGATCTGCGAGCCCATCAGGTTGGTGATCGCGACGGTGCGGGCGCCGAGGTCCTTCGCGAGCTTGATCGCGTTGACCGTGTCGCGCGACTCGCCCGATTGCGAGATCCCGATCACGAGCGTGTCCTTCGAGAGCACGGGGTTGCGGTAGATCCACTCGCTCGCGATGTCGGGCTCGACCGGGACGCGCGCCCACTCCTCGATCATGTAGCGGCCGACGACGCCGGCGTGGTACGAGGTGCCCGCGGCCACGACGACGATCCGGCGCAGGTTCCGCAGCTGCTCCTCGGTCATGCCGAGGCTCTCGAGCACGAGCTCGCCGTGGCGGATCCGGTCGCCGAGCGTCTCCGCGACCGCCTCCGGCTGTTCGTAGATCTCCTTGAGCATGAAGGTCTCGTAGCCGCTCTTCTCGGCGGCGTCGAGGTCCCAGTCGACCTCGACCACCTCGCGCTCCTCGAGCTCGCCGTCCTCGGCGGTGACGAAGCGCGAGCCCG
This sequence comes from Gaiellaceae bacterium, assembly GCA_035702625.1. GTDB lineage: Bacteria > Actinomycetota > Thermoleophilia > Gaiellales > Gaiellaceae > AC-32. The sequence goes on from DASSQG010000204.1 coordinate 1,849, forward strand.
CGGGCGTGATCAGCACGACCTCGCCGTCCTCGATCAGCTGGATCGAGCGCGTCTCGCCGATGAAGGCCGCGGCCATCGAGGCGAGGTACATCTCGCCGTCGCCCACGCCGACGAGCAGCGGGCACTGGCGGCGCGCGCCGACGAGCTCGTCGGGGTGGTCGTGGTGGATGACGACGAACGCGAAATGGCCCTCGAGCTCCTTGTAGGCGGCGCGAGTCGCCTCGAGCAGGTCGCCGTCGTAGTGGCGCTCGACCAGGTGGACGACGACCTCGGCGTCGGTCTCGGTTGAGAACGTGTGCCCGTCGGCCGTGAGCGACGCCTTCAGTTCGCGGTAGTTCTCGACGATCCCGTTGAGGACGATCGCGATCTGCCCACCGTCGCAGCCGATCAGCGGATGCGCGTTCTGCAGTGTCACGGCGCCGTGCGTGGCCCAGCGCGTGTGGCCGAGCCCCGTCGTCGCCTGCGAGCCGTTCGAGCCCGCCTCGCGCTTCAGCTCCTGAAGGTTGCCGACCGCGCGGACGTAGTCGAGCTCGCCGTCTTCGCGGAGCGCGATGCCGGCGGAGTCGTACCCGCGGTACTCCAGGCGCTCGAGCCCTTGCAGCAGAAGCTCCTTACAGGCCCTCTGGCCGACGTATCCGATGATCCCGCACACGCCGAAACCTCCCTTAGAACGCGAAAGGCCCGGCTGCTACCCCGGCCCTTCGTCGGGCCGGTCAGCCGAGCTCTCGTCTCACGAGAGCGGAGATGGTAGCACAGGCCTCCGCGGCCTCCTGCTCGTTTTCGGCCTCGGCCAGCACGCGGATCACGGGCTCGGTTCCGGAGGGGCGGACGAGCACCCGGCCGCGGCCGTCGAACCGCTCGTTCAAGCCGTTCACAGCCTCCTCAACCGCCGCCGGCACCACACGCCGCGCGACCCTGATGTTCTCCTTCGCCTGCGGGAACCGCTGCATCACGGCCGCCGCCTCCGCGAGCGTGCGGCCCTCGAGCGCACCGCAGAGGAGCAGCGCCGCGGCGAGGCCGTCACCGGTCACGTGGTCGCGCAGGTAGACGACGTGGCCCGACTGCTCGCCGCCGAGCAGCCCCTGCTCGCGCTGCAGCGCCTCGAGCACGTAGCGGTCGCCGACGTTCGTCGTCACGACGCGGACGCCGTGCTCCTCTGCCAGCCGGTGCAGGCCGAGGTTCGCCATCACCGTCACGGCCACGAGCTCGACGTCGAGGTGCAGCATCAGGATCGCGAGGATCTGGTCGCCGTCGACGACTTCGCCGCGCGCGTCGACCGCGAGCATGCGGTCGCCGTCGCCGTCGAACGCGACGCCGAGGTCGGCGCCGGCGGCCACGACCGCGGCCTGCAGCGCCGACAGGTCGGTCGCGCCGCAGCCGACGTTGATGTTCGTCCCGTCCGGGTCGGAGCCGATCGTGGACACGTTCGCCCCGAGCCGCTCGAACGCGACCGGCGCGATCCCGGAGTAGGCGCCGTTGGCGCAGTCGACGACCACCTTCAGCCCTGATAGGTCGCTCCCGAACCGCTCGACGATGTGGTCGAGGTAGCTGTCGGTCGCGACGCCGACGCGGTCGATCTGCCCCGGCTCGGCGGCGGGCGGCGCGTCGAAGAGGGCCTCGATCTCCTCCTCGGCCTCGTCGGTCAGCTTGCGCCCGTCGCCGTCGAAGAGCTTGACGCCGTTGTACTCGGGCGGGTTGTGCGACGCCGAGATGACCGCGCCGAGGTCGAGCGCGAGCAGCGCGACCGCGGGCGTCGGCAGGACACCGGCGAGCACCGCGTTGCCGCCCGCCGCCACGACGCCGCGCGCGAACGCCTCCTCGAGCTCCTCGCCGGAGCCGCGCGTGTCGCGGCCGACGAAGACCCGGCCGCCGCGCGACCAGAGCGTGGCCGCACACCCGAGCTGCTCGACGAGCTCCGGAGTCAGGTCCGTGCCGACGACGCCGCGGACCCCGTCGGTCCCGAAGTACCGTCTCAAGCGGGTTATCGCTTGGAGAACTGCGGTGCCTTGCGGGCCTTGTGCAGCCCGGCCTTCTTGCGCTCCACGATGCGCGCGTCGCGCGTCAGGTAGCCGGCACGCTTGAGCGGCACGCGCAGCTCGGGGTCGGCCTCGACGAGCGCGCGGGCGATGCCGTGACGGACGGCGCCCGCCTGCCCGCTCGGGCCGCCGCCGTGGACGCGCACGCGGACGTCGAACGTCCCCTCCACGCCGGCCACTTTGAGCGGCGACATCGCCAGCTCGCGGTGCGTCGCGCGCGGGAAGTACTGTTCGATCGAGCGGCCGTTGAACCAGGTCCCGCCGTCGCCGGGCCGGAGGATCACGCGGGCGACCGAGGTCTTGCGCTTGCCGGTGCCGCGGTAGGTCGCGAGCTCGGCCATCAGGTCTTCAGCTCCAGCTGCTGCGGCGCCTGCGCTTCGTGCGGATGCGCGGGGCCGGCGTAGATCTTCAGCTTGCGCATCTGGGCGCGGGCGAGCCGGTTGCGCGGGAGCATGCCCTTGACCGCCTTGCGCAGCACCTCGGTCGGCCGGCGCTCGAGCTCGGCGCGCAGCGGCCGGCTCTTGAGGCCGCCGGGGTAGCCGGAGTGGCGGTGGTACATCTTGTCGTCGAGCTTGTTGCCGGTGACGGCGATCTTCTCCGCGTTCACGACCACGACGAAGTCGCCGGTGTCGACGTGCGGCGTGTACTGCGGCTTGCCCTTGCCGCGTAGCGTGTCCGCGATCTGGGTCGCCAAGCGCCCGAGGGTCTTGCCCTCGGCGTCGACGAGGTACCAGCGGCGCTCGACCTCGCCCGGTTTTGCGTTCCAGGTCTTCATAAAAAGCGGCAGACTCGTCGTCCGCCGGGCCGGAATGCTAGCAGCCCGGCGCGGAACTCGGCCGCCCCGCCGTGGCTCGGGTGGCGGACGTACGGGGCGCCGGTGGCGAGCTCGGCGAGTCGGCCGACCGCGAGCACGGTGCGCCCTCGCGCGAGGGCGAGCAGGAACGGCCGCGACGCCTCGACCTCGGCTCTGGCCGGGCGGCGGTTCGTGTCGGGTCGCCGGGGCAGATGCGGGTGCGTCGGGACGACGTTCCAGCAGAGCACGTCCTCCTCGAGCTCGAGCTCGGCCAGCGTGCGGCGGACGATCGTCGCGCTCGCCTCCGCCGGGCCCTCGCCGGTGAGCTGGCGCGCCGAGGTGAATGGGATGCCGGAGACGCGCGCGCCCCGGTAGCCGGCCGCCTCGCCGACGAGCAGGAGCGGCGCGTCCCGTCGCGCGTCGAGGTACGCAAGCAGCCGCTCGCACCGCTGTACGGCGCCCGCGCCTTCGCGATAGAAGTTGTAGGTCGCGCCGATTCGGGCACGGCGCAAACGCTCGATGAGCTCCTCGATCACGATCCGGACTCTGACTGACGGCGGACAGCAACCGCCGGAGATCGCGCACGAGGTCGCAGGCTTCGTCGCGGCGGCGCAGCGGACGCTCGACCTGGCGCAGTACGACTTCCACCTCGGCGAGGAGACCGCCGCGATCGTCTGCGGCGCGCTGAAGGACGCGCACGCGCGCGGCGTCGCGGTGCGGATCATCTACAACGTCGACCACGCGAACCCGATCCCGGTGCCGCCGCCGCCCGAGCCGGACGTGCAGTTGATCGCGTCGCTCGGGCTGCCGGCGAAGGCAATCGCGGGCGTGCCCGACCTGATGCACCACAAGTACGTCGTGCGTGACGGGTCGGCCGTCTGGACTGGGTCGACGAACTGGACGGACGACTCGTGGTCGCGGCAGGAGAACGTGGTCGTCACCGTCGACTGCGTCGAGATCGCGAAGGCGTTCGCGCTCGACTTCGACGAGCTCTGGCAGGACGGCGACGTCGAGCGGAGCGGCTTCGTCGAGCCGCGGCCGGTCGAGGTGGACGGGAGCAAGGTGCGGCCGTGGTTCACGCCCGGCTTCGCGGACGCGTTGACGCACCGGATCGCCAAGAAGATCGGGCACGCGCACAAGGTGCGGATCTGCTCGCCGGTGATCACGTCGGCGCCGGTGCTCGGCACCCTGGCGCAGCGAATCGCCGACGGGAGCGGTGACGTCGCCGGGTGCGTGGACGCGACGCAGGTCGCCGACGTCCTGCGGCAGTGGCAGGCGGAGCAGAGCGTCGCGTGGAAGATCCCGCTGCTGCAGCAAGTGCTCGCCGGGAGCTTCACCGGCAAGGACTCGACGCCCTGGGCGCCGGGCAGCCTGCACGACTTCATGCACGCGAAGGTCGTCGTCGCGGACGACACGGTCTTCGTCGGCTCGTTCAACCTCTCGCACTCGGGCGAGAAGAACGCGGAGAACGTGCTCGAGGTGGCGGACGCGGAGCTGGCGGCGCGGCTCAGCGCCTACGTCGACGAGGTGCGGGCGCGCTACGAGCCGGTTCGGACGCGTCCGTAAGGGCCATGCCAGGGGGACAGTCCCTCGGCCGTGGCCGTTGGGGCCAGGTCGCGCCGAGGCCCACGAGGTTTCGCCGCTTAAGCGCCTAGATCCAGGGACTGTCCCTGGGTCGTGACCGAACAGGTCATTCCCACTCGATCGTCGACGGCGGCTTCGAGGTGATGTCGAGCACGACGCGGTTCACCGCCGGGACCTCGTTGACGATTCGCGACGAGATCGTCTCGAGCAGGTCGTACGGCAGTCGCGCCCAGTCGGCGGTCATCGCGTCGTCGCTGGTGACCGCGCGCACCACGATCGGGTAGCCGTACGTCCGCTCGTCGCCCTGCACGCCGACCGAGCGGATCGCGGGCAGCACGGCGAACGACTGCCACAGCTCGCGGTAGAGACCGGCCCGCCGGATCTCCTCCTGCAGGATCGCGTCCGCCTGCCGCAGGATCTCGAGCCGATCGCGCGTGACCTCGCCGATGATCCGGATCGCGAGCCCAGGCCCCGGGAACGGCTGGCGCCAGACCATCCGCTCCGGCAGCCCGAGCTCCTCGCCGACCCGCCGCACCTCGTCCTTGAACAGCAGGCGCAGCGGCTCGACCAGCTCCATCTCCATGTCCTCGGGCAGGCCGCCCACGTTGTGGTGCGACTTGATCGTCGCCGCCACCGACGCGTCGCCGCCCGACTCGATCACGTCCGAGTAGAGCGTGCCCTGCACCAGGTACTTGATCTCGCCGAGGCGCTTCGACTCCTCCTCGAACACGCGGATGAACTCCTCGCCGACCGCCTTCCGCTTCGCCTCCGGATCGTCGACGCCGTCGAGCCGCGCGAGGAACCGCTCCTCCGCGGAGACGTGCACGAGCGGCACGTGGAAGTGGCCCTCGAACGTCTCGACCACCTGCAACGCCTCGTCCTTGCGCAAGAGGCCGTGGTCGACGAAGACGCAGACCAGCTGGTCGCCGATCGCCTTGTGCACGAGCAACGCGGCAACGGCGGAGTCGACCCCGCCGCTCAACGCGCAGAGCACGCGCGACGACCCGACCTGCGCGCGGATCCGCTCGACCTGCTCCTCGATCAGGGTCGCAGCCGTCCAGGTCGGCGGCGCGTCGGCCACGCCGTAGAGGAAGTTCTTCAGCACCTCCTGGCCGTGGGGCGTGTGCACGACCTCGGGATGGAACTGCACGCCGTAGAGGCCCCGCTCCGCCTCCTCGAACGCCGCGATCGGCGCCGCCGGCGAGCCGGCCGTCACGCGCGCGCCGGCGGGCGGCGCCGTGACCGAGTCGCGATGGCTCATCCAGCCCGTCTGCTCCTCCGGCAGGCCGGCGAAGAGCGCGCTCTCCGGCTCGGCGCGCACGTCGGTCTTGCCGAACTCCGACACCCCGGTGCGCTCGACGGTGCCGCCGAGCTCCTGCGCCATCAGCTGCATGCCGTAGCAGATGCCGAGCGTCGGCACGCCGAGCGAGAACAGCTCCGGGTCGACGCGCGGCGCGCCCGGTGCATACACCGACGCCGGCCCACCCGAGAGCACGAGCGCCCGCGGCCGCCGCGCCCGCGCCTCGGCCGCGGTGAGCGAGTGCGGCACGAGCTCCGAGTAGACGCGCGCCTCCCGGATGCGCCGCGCGATCAGCTGCGCGTACTGCCCGCCGCAGTCGAGGACGAGGACCGGCCGGTCCTCGGCCGACGGCTCGGGCTCGGGGAAGGACAGGACCTCGGCCACTACCCCATGCCGATCCGCTGCGCCTGCTGGAGCGACTTGCCCTCCGTCTTGATCGCCGGCGCGAGCATCACCTCGGCCTTCTGGAAGTCGTGGATCGACTCGTAGCCGCAGGTCGCCATCGACGTCCGCAGCGCGCCCATCAGGTTGAGCGTCCCGTCGTTCTCCGTGGCCGGGCCGATCACGATCTCCTCGAGCGTCGCGTTCTGCTCGACCGCCACACGCGCGCCGCGCGGGAGTGTCGGGTGGAAGGTGGCCATGCCCCAGTGGAAGCCGCGACCGGGCGCCTCCTTCGCACGCGCGAGCGGCGAGCCGATCATCACCGCGTCCGCGCCGCACGCGACCGCCTTCGAGATGTCGCCGCCGGTACGCATGCCGCCGTCGGCGATCACGTTCACGTACCTGCCGGTCTCGAGCAGGTGCTGGACGCGGGCCGCCGCCGCGTCGGCGATCGCCGTCGCTTGCGGGACGCCGACGCCGAGCACGCCCCGCGTCGTGCACGCCTGCCCGGGCCCGACGCCGACGAGCACGCCCTCTGCGCCGGTGCGCATCAGGTGCAGCGCGGTCTGGTACGAGGCGCACCCACCGACGATCGTCGGGATCGGCAGCGCCGCGATGAACTCCTTCAGGTTGAGCGCGTGCCCGTTCGAGGAGACGTGCTCCGCCGAAACGACCGTGCCCTGGATGACCAGGACGTCGAGCCCGGCCTCGAGCGCGATCTCGTAATGGTCGCGGACCTTCTGCGGCGTCAGCGACCCCGCCGCGAGCACGCCGGCGCGCTTGATCTCCTCGATCCGCTGCGCGATCAGCTTCGGCTCGACCGGCTTCGCGTAGATCTCCTGCATCTTCCGCGTCGCCTGGTCTTTCGGGAGCTTCGCGATCTTCTGCAGCTCCTGCTCGGGCTTCTCGTAGCGCGTGAAGATGCCCTCCAGGTTCAGCACGCCGAGCCCGCCCAGCTCGCCGAGCTTGATCGCCGTCTCCGGCGAGACGACCCCGTCCATCGCCGACGCGAGCAGCGGCAGCTCGAGCAGGTG
>DASSQG010000205.1:0-3179 GCA_035702625.1 Gaiellaceae bacterium
GTGCCGCTCGACGTGCTCGAGCGGGAGCTGCCCCAGCCGCACCTCGAGCGCGGCGCGTACGAGACGAAGCTGGCGCGGATGCTCCGCGAAGGCGAGTGGGTCACCTGCGTCGAGCTCGACCCGCCGAAGGGCGGCACGTACGACGCGATGCTCTCGGTCGCGAGCGACCTGAAGCGCTCCGGCAAGGTCGGCTTCGTCGACATCAACGACAACCCCATGGCCCGCGCCCGGGCGAATGCGCTGATGGCCTCGGTCGCGATCGAGCGCGACTGCGGCATCGAGACGATCCCGCACCTGACACCCCGCGACACGTCGGTGATGGGGCTCGAGTCGTTGCTGCTCGGCGCGCACGCCGAGGGCGTCCGGAACATCCTGGCGGTGACGGGCGACCCGCCGGAGGTCGGCGACTACCCCGGCTCGCGCGGTGTCTACGAGGTCGACTCGATCGGCCTGACGCACGTCGTCTCGCAGCTGAACCGCGGCGAGGATTCCAACGGCAAGGGCATCGACGCGCCGACGTCGTTCTTCCCCGGCGTGGCGGTCAACCCGTCGGCCGAGGACCTCGCGACGGAGGCCGAGCGCTTCCGGCAGAAGGTCGCGGCCGGCGCGAAATTCGCGATGACGCAGGCGCTGTTCGACGTCTCGTACCTCGACCGCTTCGAGGAGCTGATCGGCGGCTGGCCGATCCCGGTGCTGCTCGGGATCTTCTACGTGCGCAGCTACCAGCTCGCGGTGCGGCTGCACAACGAGGTGCCGGGGATCGTCGTCCCGGACGAGGTGCAGGGGCGGCTCGAGCGAGCGGGGCCGAACGCCGGCGCCGAGGGGCTCGCGCTGGCGAAGGAGTTGTACGCGCAGGCGCGCGAGAAGGTCGCGGGCGTGTACGTGATCCCGCCGTTCAAGCAGCCCGAAGCCGCGCTCGACCTCCTCTAGCCGACGCAGTTGCCGGTGCTGACCGGCCCGCCGACCCGCGCGAGGTCGCGGCGGATTACGGAGGCCGGCACGCCGTAGCCGCCGCCGCCCACCGCGCGCGCCGCGAAGACCGTCGACTGCACCGCGCCGCTGCCGTCGACTGCCGGGCCGCCCGAGTTGCCGTGCTGCACCTTGCCGCTCAGGCTCGTAACGAGGCGCCGCGTCGGGCCGTGGCCGTACGCGTCCTGCGCGAGCACGCTCTCGGTCGAGCCGATCCGGCCGGCGCTCGCGCTGAGCGGCCCGTTGAGCGGGTAGCCGACGATCGCGATCGGCGCTCCCGACCGGGGGTCAACGAGGCGCAGCGGCTTCGCGTCGAGCCCCTGCACCCGCAGCACCGCGACGTCGTCGTGCGGATCGAAGACGACGACCTCGGCCCTGAGCCCGTGGCCGTCGAGCTGGACGACCTCGGTGTCGCTCTCGCCCGCGACCACGTGCGCGGCGGTGACGACGATCTGCGGCTGCGCGACCCAGCCGCTGCCCTCGACGCCGAGCCCGCACGCCGTTCCGAGCACGCGGACGACGCTCGGCGCCGCGGCTCGCACGCCCGGCTGCCTCAGCACGCGCGGGTCCGGCGGCTCGGTCGGCACCGGGGGTCCCGCGAAGCTCGGGAACGGGTCGATCCGCGCGAGCGCGTTCAGCAACTGCCGCGGCGGCACGATGTCGTTCAGCCGCTGGATGACGTAGGACTGCTGCACGGCCTGGCGCAGGTTCGCCTGGCCGGGGAGCTGCAGCGCCATGGCGCCGAGCACCCAGACGATCGCGAGCCCGATCAGCGCACCGGCGAACACACCCCCGGCCGAGTCGAGTGCCCGCACCCCTCGCGCGCGCTCCTTCCCCCGGATGATCGCGCCGACCGTCGAGCCGGCCACTTCGAACGTGACCGCGAGCAGCACCGCGGCGATGAGCGCGACGACCGGCGCGTACTGCGAGCTCGAGCCGTTGGTCAGCAGCAGCGGCACCATCCGCCCGCCGAGAAAGGCGCCCGCGAGCAGACCCGCGAGCGAGAGCCCGCTCCAGACGAGCCCCTGCACCGCGCCGCCGACCGCGGCGAGGAGCACGAGCCCGACCGCAACCCAGTCGACCGGCGTCACCTGCCGTCTAGGCTAGAGGTCGTGGAGGGCGACGAGCTACAGGCGTTCATCGACCGCTACAACGCCGCGTGGAATGCGCACGACGTCGACGCGATCGTCTCGATGCACACCGAGGACTCGGTCTTCGAGAACCACGTGACCGGCGACGTCAACGTCGGGCGTGAGGCGATCGGGCAGGCGATCGGCGGCATCTTCGCGGTCTTCCCGGACCTGACGTTCGAGACACGCCGGGCTTACATCCGCGACGACCTGGTCGTGCAGGAGTGGACCGCGCGGGGAACGCACGAGGGAACGATGACGCGCTCTGGCATCGAGGTGCCGCCGACCGGCCGGACGGTCGACTACAAGGGCATGGACGTGATCCCGATCCGCGACGGCCTCGTCGCGCGCAAGGACGTCTACTCCGACTCCGTGACCCTCCTGCGTCAGCTGGGCCTGACGTCGATCTAGCTCGGCTAGACTTCCCCGTCCCCGGGGGCGTAGTTCAGTTGGTTAGAACGCCGGCCTGTCACGCCGGAGGTCGCGGGTTCGAGTCCCGTCGCTCCCGTCTCACGTTCTTCCTGCAAAGCGGCATCTTTCCCGCCACGACTGTCCATCACTCGGTCGCGCGACAACGCCTACTCAACGCCTGAACGCAGGTCCTCGGGCCCTCACCTGCCACCCGCCTCCTCCTCGGCCTCGGCTGCGCCGCGCGCCTCTAGCCGGGCTCGGATCGCGTCCTCGGAGTCCCGCGCGAGGTGCCCGTAGGTCTTGTCGATCATCTTCACCGAGGTGCCCATCAGTCTGGCGAGCTCGAAGATCGAGACGCCTGCGGCGAGCGCCTCGGTCGCGAAGGTGTGGCGCAGGTGGTACGGGCCGCGCTTCTCGATCCCGGCCGCGTCGAGCGCCGGGTACCACTCGCGGTTGCGCCACGTGTCGAGCTGAACGTACCCGCCGCGCGTCGCCGGGAACAGAAGCGGCGTGTCGAGTCTCGGAGGGACTCCGTCGAGCGCGTGGAGCGCGCGGGCCGTCAGCGGCACTCGCCGGCGGGACCGCGCCGTCTTCGGGTACGGCGTGAGCACACCGTCGGCGTAGCGGCGCTGCACCGTGACGCCTCGTCCTGCTCGGTCGACGTCCCGA
>DASSQG010000206.1:0-8374 GCA_035702625.1 Gaiellaceae bacterium
CGCGGCGGCGGCGGTGCTCTCCTACGCGGGCGACGAGGCGGCGCAGGCCGCGCGCGCGATTCGCGAGTCGTGCCTCGAGGCGGTCGCCGACGGCGTGCGCACGGCCGACCTCGGCGGCCACGCCGGGACGAGCGAGTTCACAGACGACGTCATCCGCCGGACGAAGCAGAAGCTCGAGGTCTGGTCGGCGCTCTAGGAAGCTGCCGCCGTCGCCAGCTCGGCCTCGGCGAACAGCTCGAGGAAGATGCGCGCGACTGCCGGGTCGAACTGGGTCCCGGCGCAGCGGTCGACCTCTGCCAGCGCTTCGGCGTGGCTCAGCGCACGGCGGTACGGCCGGTCGCTCGTCATCGCGTCGAAGGCGTCGGCGACGGCGAGCACGCGCGCCTCGAGCGGGATCTCCTCGCCCGCCTTGCCGGTCGGGTAGCCGGCGCCGTCCCACCGCTCGTGGTGGTAGAGCACGTACGGAATCGCCTCGCGCAGCGCGGCCACGCGCAGGATCAGCCGCGCGCCGGCCTTCGGATGCTCGCGGATCTCGGCCAGTTCGTGCTCCTCGAGGGAGCCCTCCTTGCGCAGCACGTGGTCCGAGACGGCGAGCTTGCCGATGTCGTGCAGCGGCCCACCGACCCGTAGCGATGCGAGGCGTTCCTCGCTCCAGCCGAGGCGCAGGGCGATCTCCTCCGCGAGCGCCGTCACGCGCGCCGAGTGCCCCTGCGTGTACGGGTCACGAGCCTCGATCGCGCCTGTCAGGACGGTCAGCATCGCCACGACCGGGAAGGTTCAAGACGGGAGCGCGGATCCCTCTTTCGGGGGAGTCCTGCTACCGCCAGATGCCGGTCACCGGCATCGCGCGGGCCGAGAGGCCGAGCCGCGGGAGCCCGAAGCCGTCCTCGATCGTCCGCAGCAGGTCGTAGTGGCTCATCTGCCGCGTGTAGCGCGACCCCGGTCGCACGAGCGGCCCGAGCGCCAGCGCCGGAATCCCGGGGTCGCCCGAGTCGGACTCGTCGAAGACGACGAACACGGCCGTCTTCGGCAGCTTCAGGAGCGGCGGCAGGAAACCCTTCAGCCACGCGTCGCCGGTCTGCACCGAGCAGCTATGCATGTCGTGGCAGAGGTCCGGCACGACGAGCGAGAACGACGGCAGCTTGCCGGCCGCGCGGTCGCGCGCGAGCTGCGAGAGCGGCACGACCCGGTGCAGCCGACCCTTGCTCGCGAGCACGCGCCGGAAGTAGAGGAACGGCGCGTGCTTCTTCGCGTAGTTGCCGCGGTACGGGCCGGTCCAGCCCGGCTGCGGCAGGCCCTCCGCGTACGTCTTCCAGGTCAGGCCCTTCGCCTCGAGCGTGTCGGCGAGGCTCGGGCCGGCGACGGTGCAGGTCGTGCAGTCGCTCGTGATGCCGTGCGTCGAGCCGGAGACGAGCGCAAGGTAGTTCGGCAGGCTCGGGTGGGTCACGCCGCGGTAGCCCGACAGGACCGCGCCGCCGCGGGCGAACGCGTTGAACGCCGGCGCCGCGCGGTTTCCGAGCACCTGCGAGCGCGCCTTGTTCTCCAGGACGACGACGACGACGCGGTCGAGGGCCGGCACCGACTGCGCCGTCGAGCGCGCCGCGGTCTGCGTCGTCGGCCCGGTCGCGGAGTGCGCACCGCAGGCGCTGCACGCGAGCACCGCCAGGACGATGACGACACGCTTCACGGCTGCTCCACCAGGCGCCTGCGCCAGAGGTGAAGCGCGATCAGGCCGAGAACCACGCCGCCGGCGACCACGGCGCCGCCGATCAGACCGTAGCGGGAGATCGCGTCGGCCGCGGCGTGGCCGACGTAGTACGCGACGAGCCCGACGAGGGCAGCCCAGCAGATGCCGCCGGCCGCGTTCCAGAAGAAGAACGTCCACCAGCGCATCCGGGAGATCCCCGCCAGCCAGGCGGCCGTGACGCGTAGGACCGAGAGGAAGCGCGCGAGGAAGATCGTCTTCGGGCCGTGCCGCTCGAAGAAGCGCTCGGCCCAGGGCAGCGACTGCGACGTGAAGCTCCAGCGCCCGATCACGGCGCGGCCGCCCGTGCGCCCGATCCAGTAGCCGAGGTTGTCGCCGACGATCGCCGCGACCGCCGCCACCGCGATCACGGCCGCGATGTTGAGGTCGCCGCGCTGCGCGAACACGCCCGCCGCCACGAGCGCGGTCTCACCAGGAAGGGGCACGCCACCGGATTCGAGCATCACGATCAGGAACAGCGCGGCAAGTCCGTAGCTGTTGACGAAGCCGGTCACTCAGGCAGTGTGGCGAAGGCCATCAGGATCGCGTCGAGGTACTCCTCGCCGCGGCGGTAGTGGCGGCGGCGGTAGCCCTCCTGGACGAAGCCGAACGACTCGTAGAGCCTGAGCGCGGGCTCGTTGTGCGGAAAGACGTGGAGCTCGAGCTTCGAGACGCCGCGCCGCCGCGCCCAGCCGGCCGCCGCCTCCAGCAGCGCGCGGCCGATGCCACGGCGGCGGTAGGGCGCAGCGACCATCAGGCCGAGGTCGGCGACGTGGCGGCTCGCAGGGTGCGGGTCGCGCGAGACCGACAGGCGGCCCACGAGCCCTTCCGGTACCTCCGCGACGAAGACGGCCGCGTGCGCGGAGCGCCGCACCGCGCGGAGGTAGCGCCGCTCGGCCGACGCGCTACGCCAGCCGTCGGTCGCGAGGAGCCAGTCCCCGGGCTCCGCCGTCACCGCCCGCGCGAGCTCGACCAGGGCCCCGGCGTCGCCGGGCCGCGCCTCGCGGATCTGGAAGCCGCTCACTCGACGACGACGCCGGCGCCGCCGCGGCGCGGGTCGCCGGCCGCGGCGAGCCTCCCGTCCTCGAGCATCTCGACGCCCGCCGTCCCTCCGAAGAACAGGTTGAGCCCGCGCCAGCGCACGAGCTCGTAGCCCCACGACTCGAGCCGGTCGAGCTCCGCCGGGTCGATGCCGCCCTCGGCGTGGACGTGCGTCGCCTCGAGGTGGACGCGCGGCCGCTCGATCGCCTCGGCGATGCCGAGCCCGTGGGCGACCGCGTTGACGACGATCTGCAGGATCGCGCCGCGCAGCCGCAGCGAGCCGGCGCTGCCGACGACCAGCCGCGGCATGCCGTCGTGCAGCACCAGCGACGGCGCCATCCCGCTCGTGAAGCGCACGCCGGGTCTCGGGTGGCCGCCCGTCGCCGTCAGGTCGAACTCGCCGAGCATGTTGTTCAGCTGGATGCCCGTCCCGGGGACGATCACGCCCGAGCCGGCGCCCGTCGACGCGGTGAGCGCCGCGGCGTTCCCCTGCGCGTCGACGACGGAGATGTGCGTCGTCCCTCGCTGGAGCTCCGGGAGCCGGCCGCGGACCCTGCGTGCCGCGGCCGTAAGGGCTCCCTCGTCGAACAGCCGCCGAGCGAGCCCGCCGCGATAGAGCTCGCGCACGAACGGGCCGCCGCGCGCGTCCTCCTGCTCGCGCATGATCTCGACGAGCTGCGCCATCGCCTCGGCGCGGCCGGGCGGTCCGGCCGCTCCGCCGAGCCGGTCGAGCAGCCGCAGCCCGAGGCCGATGAGGATGCCGCCGGTCGAGGGTGGCGGGTTGGAACGGAACTCGTGGCCGAGGAACGGGACGCGGACCGGCCGCCGCACGATCACGCGGAACTCGCGCAGGTCGCGCTCGGTGATCTCGCCCCCGCCGGCGCGGACGTACTCCGAGAGCGTTCGCGCCAGCTCGCCGTGGTAGAGGTCGCCCGGCCCCGCTTCGGCGAGGCGCTCGAGCGTCAGCGCGAGATCGGGCAGCACGAGCCGCTCGCCGACGGTCAGGTAGGCGCCGCCGTTCGAGCTGTACATCGCGCGGCCCTCGTCGGTGCGTCGGAGGATCGGGTCGAGGATCTCGTGCAGGTACGCCTGCCCCGGCGTCAGCTCGACCCCCTGGCGGGCATGGGCGATGGCGGGCTCGAGCAGGACCCGCCACGGCAGCGTCCCGAAGCGGCGGTGCGCCTCCCCGAGGCCGGCGGTCGCGCCCGGAACCGCGTTCGATGCCTCGCCGACGCGGAACGACTGCGACGACTCCGGGGTGAAGTCGATCTTCGCCTCGGCCATCGGAATGGCGCCCCGCTCGGCCAGCCCGAGGCCCGGCACCGCGACGAAGTGGTCGAGCACGCGGGTCGTCCGATCGCTCGCGCGGTGGACGAGCATGAAGCCGCCTGCGCCAGGCCCCGTGAGCGTGCTCTCGGCCACCCACGACACGAATGCGGCCGCGATGCAGGCGTCGACCGCGCTCCCGCCCTCGGCGAGCACGCGCGCGCCGGCTTCGGCGGTGAGGGGGTGACCGGCGGCGACTGCGCCTCGCATGGGACAAGGCTACTTCGGGCGCTGCAGTTATCCTCGGGGCGCGTGACCCGCGAGACCCCCGTTCTCCGCGAGGCGACACTCGCCGCTGGGGGCGCCGCCGCACTCGCAGCGCTCCTGGTCTGGCTCGGCCCGCCCGGCGCCGACCTGGCAGAGCATGCCTACCAGCGCACGCTCTTCCTGAACAACGGCTTCGCCCTCTGGAACAACTTCTGGTACGCGGGCCGCTACAGCTTCGTCACCTACAGCGTCCTCTACTACCCGCTCGCCGCGCTGCTCGGGATCCGCCTACTGGCGGTGGCGACCGTGTCGACGGCGGCGCTCGCCTTCGCGGTCGTCGTCTCGCGGCAGTGGGGGCCGACGGCGCGCTGGTCGAGCCGCACGTTCGCAGTCGTCTGGTGCGGCGTCGTCTTCTCCGCTGCGTTCCCGTTCGCACTCGGCGCAGCGCTCGCCTTGCTGGCGCTCTGGGCGCTGCAGGCCGGCCGCACCTGGCGCTTCGCGGTGCTGCTCGCGCTGACCCTGGCGGCGAGCCCGCTCGCGTTCCTGCTGCTCGCGCTGGTGCTCGCGGGCTTCGGTCTCGCGCGCTGGGAGGAGCGACGCAAACTCGTCGCACCGGCCGTGACGATCGCGGCGTTCGGCCTGATCGAGGTCGCGCTCTGGCGCGCGTTCCCCGGCAACGGCCAGTACCCGTTCTCGTGGCAGGAGCTGATGACCGGGATCACGTTCTGCTGCCTCGGCATCTGGATGGCCTGGGGCGTCGACCGCGCCCAGCCGCTGCGCTCGATGTTCATCGTCTACCTCGTCGCGTGCCTGGCCGCGTTCGCGATCCCGAGCGCGGTCGGCGAGAACGTGCTGCGCCTGCGCTACGCCGCGATCCCGCTCGCGGTACTGACCCTCTCGCTGCGGCGCTGGCGGCCGCTGCCGATCACGCTCGCCGTCTTCGGGCTCGCCGTCGCCTGGAACCTGACGCCGACCGTGTTCAACATCGTCCACGGACAGCGGGACCCGGCCGCGTCACGCGCCTACTGGACGCCGGCAATCTCGTACCTGCGCGGGCACCTCACGCCCTCGTACCGCGTCGAGGTGGTCGACACCACCGGCCACTGGGCCGCCCTCTACCTCGCGGAGGCGCAGATCCCGATCGCCCGGGGCGACTACCGGCAGGACGACTTCCCGCAGAACAAGCTGCTCTACGACGAGCTCGGGCCGAAGGCGTACCTCGGCTGGCTGCGCAGGCTGGGCGTGCGCTACGTCGTCCTGACCTCGGCGCCGCCGGACTACAGCGCCCGCGGCGAGGCAGACCTGGTGCGCTCGGGCCGCTCGGGCTTGCGGCAGGTGTACGCGACCCGACGGCTGCGCATCTTCGAGGTGCCGTCGCCGCGGCCGATTCTCGACGGCGGCCGCATCCTGGCCGTCACCGCGACGCGGATCGCCGTCGACCTCCCACGCGCCGGCGCGTACCGCCTCGCCGTCCGCTACTCGCCGTACTGGCACGCCGAGGGCGCGTGCCTGAGCAGCCGCTCCGACGGTATGACCACGCTCGCCGTCCAGCGGGGCGGGCGATTGCAGCTGCACTTCCACGTGAGCGCGAGCCGGGCGCTGGCCACGGCCGTCGTCGGCGCGCGCTCGGAAGTCTGCGACGTCGGCTAGACGACGCCGGCCAGCTCCCGCATCAGCTCGCGCACGACCGCGGCGCCGCGGTTCTCGACGCGGAAGTCGAACTCGGCGAACCCGGAGACGCCCGCCTCAGCACGCGCGCGCAGGTAGGCGGCTCGCCACCGCTCCGCCTGGGCGCGGGGCAGGCCGCGCGTGTTGCCGCCGAGACCCGCCACCCGGCGAAAGCCCGGCGTCAGGCCGGCCGCGTACTTGCGGGCGAGCTTCTGGCGGACCGGGCCCCCACGGCGGAGGCCGTCGTGCGCGGCCGCGGCCGTTCGCGCAGCTTGTCCGGGATCGCCGGCGAAGTCCGGGTACTCCTCGCCGATCAGGTGGATGCAGGCTCGGTCGAGCATCTTCCAGAAGGCCGACAGCTCCGGCGTGATCGCCTGCGACGGCAGGGTGCGGGCGCTCTTGGCCCACCAGACGAGCCCCGGGCGGCTCCGGTCGCCGAGCGCGGCCCGGCCGAAGGTGAGCCCCCGCAGGACGCCCCGGGTCAGCTCGCGGTACGGCCGGCCCTGCGCTCCTGCGCACTCCGCGACGATCTCGTCGAGCTGCCAGGCTTCGGCCACGGGCTCGGCCCGCAGCGCGTCGCGGAAGCGCGCGCCGAGCTCGACGCTCCACGCGATCCGCGTCGCCGTCGGGAGGCGTAGCAGCTCGTTCAGCGCCGGCAGCGGCCCCGCCAGCCGGTCGGCGCGCGGGTTGCGCGCCAGCAGCTTGCGCTCCGCGTCGCGCTCGAGCCGCCGGCGTTCCCAGAACCAGCCCGGCTGGATGTGGAACATCGGCGCGTACCTCGCACCGGGGAGCGCGTGCACCTGTTCCGCGATGCTCGGGCTGACCCCGTAGCTGCCGACGAAGACCGGCGTCCTGGGCGGGAACGGCGCCGCGCGGACGGCGGCGACGAGCGTCGGCACCTCTCCGGGGTCGAAGAACGAGAGAACGACCGAGCGCGGCAGGCTAGCTCTGGAGGAAGCTCGGCGGCTCCAGCGAGTCCTCGTCCCGCGCCTCGGCCCTGATCGTGATCCGCCGCTGCGCGGCGCGCTGGCCGAAACCCGTCGCGACGACGGTCACCCAGACCTGGCCGGTGAGGCGGTCGTCGACACTCGCGCCGAAGATGATGTTCGTGTCGTCGGTCGCGGCGCTGCGCACCACCTCGGCGGCCTCGTTCACCTCGAACAGCGACAGGTCGTCGCCGCCCGCGATCGAGAGCAGGATCCCCTTCGCCCCGCCGATGTCGTTCTCGATCAGCGGCGATCGCAGCGCCCGCTCGGCCGCGTCGCGCGCCCGGTTGTCGCCCGTCGCCGAGAAGCCGATGCCCATCAGCGCGGTGCCGGCGTCCTTCATGATCGTGCGCACGTCGGCGAAGTCGAGGTTGATCAGGCCCGGGAGTGTGATCAGGTCGCAGATGCCCTGGACGCCCTGGCGGAGGACGTCGTCGGCGATGCGGAACGCGTCCAGCATCGACGTCTCGCGGTCGAGCACCTCGAGCAGCCGCTCGTTCGGCACGACGATCACCGTGTCGCAGTTGGCACGGAGCGTGTCGACGCCGTCGTCGGCCTGCTTGCGGCGGCGCGTGCCCTCGAACTGGAACGGCGTCGTGACGATGCCGACCGTGAGCGCGCCGAGCTCCTTCGCGATCCGCGCGACGACGGGTGCGGCGCCGGAGCCGGTGCCGCCGCCCTCGCCGGCGGTGACGAAGACCATGTCGGAGCCGCGCAGCGTGCGCTTGATCTGGTCGTACGCTTCCTCCGCGGCGCGCCGGCCGAGGTCGGGGTCGGCGCCGGAACCGAGGCCCTCGGTCAGCTCCCGGCCGATGTGGATCTTCACGGGCGCGTCGCTCGTCTGGAGCTGCTGGATGTCGGTGTTCACGGCGACGAACTCGACCTGCGAGATGTCGGCGTCGATCATCCGGTTGACGGCGTTCAGGCCGGCCCCGCCGACGCCGACGACCCGGATGACCGCGATGTACGCGCCGGGCTCGGGCACTCGGTGGAGGCGCGGCGGCGGCTCGGGCAGCGGCTCGAGCTTCGGGCGCGGGCGTTCCTCGCGCTTCGGCTCGGGCGCGCGCTCCGGGAGCCGGACCGGGTCGGGCGGCGGTGGCGGGGGTGGCGGGGGCGCGGCTTCCTCCCACTCCGGCACGTGCTCGACGGTCTGCTCGGGTGGCTCGACCGGCGTTGGCTTCGGCTCCGCGGGTGGAGCCGGCGCCTCGACGGGCGCCGCTGCCGCTGCCGCTGCCTGCTGCTCGGCCTCGGTCGGCTCGGGCTGGGGCTCGCGCCCCTCCTTCTCGGCCTGACGCTGGGCTGCCTCGGTCGCGCGGAAGAGCTCCGCGAGCGGGCCTTCACGCATGCTCGCGCGCCTGCGCGCCATCGAGCACCTCCTTCGCAAGCTGACGGTATGCCTGGG
>DASSQG010000207.1:0-2291 GCA_035702625.1 Gaiellaceae bacterium
ATCTTGCCGGCGTCCTTCGTCGCCTCGCGCTGCGCGTTGTTGAAGTAGGCCGGGACGGTGATCACCGCGTCCGTGACCGCCTCGCCGAGGTACGCCTCGGCGTCGGCCTTCAGCTTCTGGAGGATCATCGCGCTGATCTCCGGCGGGGCGTAGTCCTTGCCGCCGGCCTGCACGCGCACGTCGCCGTTCGGGCCCTCCACCACCTCGTACGGGACGATCTTCATCTCCTCGCTCACCTCGCCGAACTTGCGGCCCATGAAGCGCTTGATCGAGAAGACGGTGTTCTGCGGGTTCGTCACCTGCTGGCGCTTGGCGGGCGCCCCGACGAGCCGCTGGCCGTCGTTCGTGAACGCGACGACGGACGGCGTGGTGCGGCCGCCTTCGGCGTTCGGGATGACCGCCGGCTCGCCGCCCTCGATCACGGCCATCGCGGAGTTGGTCGTGCCGAGGTCGATGCCGATCGTCTTTGCCATGCTGAAATCTCCTTGTGTCGATGATGAAGCTGAGAAAATCTCAGTCGGATGATAGCAAGCTTCGGAGCACCCGGACGGCGGCCGGCTCGGCCACGACGATGCCCGCGAAGATGACCGCGCAGCCGCCCCAGCCCAGCCAGCCGAGGCGGTCGCCCGAGAGCCAGTAGCCGAAGATGCCGGCGAACACGGTCTCGAGTGAGAAGACGATCGCGATCCGTGCCGCCGACAGCCGGCGCTGCGCCCAGACCTGGATCAGGTACGCGAGCGCGCTCGCGAAGACGCCCGTCACGAGCAGCGCCCCCCACACCGTCCGGCCACGCGGCACCTCGAGCTGTCCGAGCGCGAGCGCGATCACCATGAAGGCGGCGAGGCAGACGGCCATCTGGACGAGCGTCAGCGCGATCGCGTCGTACCGGTGCGCGTAGCGCTCGATCGCGACGATCTGCAGCGCCTGCGCGGCCGCTCCGGCGAGCACGAGCAGGTTGCCACCGGTCGAGCCGACGGGCACGCCGCTCAGCATCGCGAGGCCGGCGAGCGCGAAGGCGACCCCGAGCCAGACCTCCACCGCCACGGACGTGCGGAACAGCGCCAGGCCGAACAGCGGCGTCAACACGACGTAGAGGCCGGTGATGAAGCCGGTGCTCGACACGGTCGTCCGCTCGAGCCCGGCGGTCTGCAGCCCGATCCCGAGCCCGAGCAGCGCGCCGACGACCGCCCCGGCCGCCCAGCCCGACCGGCCGAGGCTGCGCACCCGCGTACCCCCCGCGAGCGCGAGCGCTCCGGTTGCGATCGCGTACCGCACGGCGAGGAACGCGAACAGTGGATAGATCGCAACCGCGTCCTTGACCTGGACGAAAGTGACGCCCCAGACGACCGTAACCGCGATGACCGCCAGCAGCGCCACGGTTGAAGGCTAAGACGGACACACGGGCTAGGCCCGCAGCAGCGCCACCGGGCGAGTCTAAGAGGCGGCGCTAGACGGTGTCCTGCCCGCCCTCGCCCTGGGCCGGCTCGTCGTTCGTCTCGTCCCAGGTGGACTCGGCGCCGTCCTCGTCGATCGCCTGCTGGGTCTGGTTCCGACCCTCGTCGTCGATCAGCTCCTCGCCGTTGTCCGGCTCCTCGTTCACGAAGTCACTCATGGCTCACCTCCTTCCCGCACGCTGGGTTCCGCCGGTTTGACCCGGGCAAACGTCGGCTAGGCTCCGGCCATGGAGCCGTTGCGGGATTCCTGGGGACGCGAGATCAAGAGCGTGCGCGTGTCGGTCACCGACAAGTGCAACTTCCGCTGCCGCTACTGCATGCCGGCGGAAGGGCTCGAGTGGCTCCCGCGCGACGAGGTGCTGAGCTTCGAGGAGATCGCGCGCCTCGTGCGCGTGCTCGCGGCGATGGGCGTCGACGAGGTGCGGCTGACCGGCGGCGAGCCGCTGGTGCGCCGCGACCTGCCGGTGCTCGTCGAGCTGCTCTCGGCGACCCCGGGCGTGAACGACCTCTCGCTGACGACGAACGGTGTCCTGCTCGACCGGCTTGCGAAGCCACTCGTCGACGCCGGCCTGACCCGGCTGAACGTCTCGCTCGACTCCCTCTCGCACGTCCGCTTCGCCGAGATCACCCGCCGCGACGCGCTCGACCGCGTGCTCGCCGGCCTCGAGGAGGCCGAGCGCTACCCGCAGCTACGGCCGATCAAGATCAACTGCGTCGCCATGCGCGGGTTCACCGAGGTCGAGGTGCCGGCCCTCGCCGAGCTCGCGCGCCGCAAGCCGTACGTCGTGCGCTTCATCGAGTTCATGCCGCTCGACGCCGACGAGTCGTGGCGCGGCG
>DASSQG010000208.1:0-11792 GCA_035702625.1 Gaiellaceae bacterium
CTTGGCGGTGATGTCGGCCGTCGTCGTCGGCTGGGCAAGCGAGTAGTTGCCGGCGTCCGCGCCCGAGATCGTCAGGCCGAAGACCTGAACGGTCTTGCCCGTGCCGACGTTCTTGTTCGCGAAGGCGCCGCTCGCGCCGCCGGCGTTGAGGGTGACGCTGTCGCCGGAGACGAGGCCGTTGAGCGCAGCCGCACCGGTGTTGAGCGTCGCGCCGAGCAGGCCGTCGTAGACCTTGTTCGCCGCGGTAATGCCGGACACGGACAGGCCCCTCGAAGTGATGTCGGCCGTGGTGGCCGGCTGGGTCAACGAGTAGTTGCCGGCGGACGCACCAGAGATCGTCAGACCGGCGACCTGGACGGTCTTGCCGGTCGCCACCGTCTTGCTCAGGAAGGCGCCTGTCGCGCTGACCGTGGTGAGCGTGACGGTGTCGCCGGAGACGACCCCGTTGAGCGCGGCCGAGCTCGTGTTGACGGTCGCGCCGAGCAGTCCGTCGTAGACCTTGTTCGCGGCGGTGATGCCGGTGACCGTCAGCGCCTTCGCGGCGACCGTGAGCGTCGCCGCGTTGCCCGTCGCAGCCGAACCGCAGCCGTTCGAGAACACGGCGCGATACTGGTTTCCGCTCGCAGACACCGAAGGCTTCGTCAGCGACAACGTCGTGTTCGTCGCACCCGCGATGTTCGAGAAGCCGCCGCCGGTGTTGACCTGCCACTGCACGCTCGGCGCCGGCGAGCCCGCACCTGCAGCGGTGAACGTTGCGTTTCCGCCGTACGTGATCGACTGGTTGCCTGGTTGCGTCGCAACCGATGCCGGCGTACAGGCCGGCGTCAAGGCAATGTTCTTGCCCGAGAGGGAGTCGCCGTTGTTGACGTTGCTGAGCGTGATCGTGCCGCTCGTGTAGCCGACCTTTGAAACGGTCAGGGTCAGGGTGGTCGGGCCGTTACCTGAAAACGAGAGCTTGCTCCCGCCCGAGAAGCTGAAGTTCCCGCTCGCGTCGGTCGCCGTCGAGAACGAGTTGTTGCAGCCCGACGTCGTATCGCAGGTCACCGTGGCGCCGGCGATCGCGGCGTGCGTTCCGCTGTCGGTCACGGTTCCGCTGACGCTCGTGAGATTTCCGTCGGTGAAGCTCGTCGTCGCAACCGAGCTGCTCGCGCCAGTCGCCGTGACGCTGTAGTTCGCGACGAACCAGTTCGGCAGGCTGAAGCTGTCGGCGATGTCGCCGCTCGCGTCGGCCGTCACATCGTCGTTGAAGACCCACGTCTGACCGTCGCTGTCGTTGACGTAGACGTGCACGGACTCGCCGGGCTGCCAACTGCCACCGAGGAGGTTGACCGTCGACCCCGGCGCGTAGTCGGGCAGCTCGCTCGAGATCCAGGGATCCGTGGCGGTTCCGCCGGTGAGGGTCGCAGCGCCCGCGTTCCCGGCGAACGCCAGGAGCGCCAAGAGTGCCGCAACCATCGTGAAGAGGAGCCAGAGGCCCCCGATGCCGTTCGTTCCACGCGCAGCCGCGCACGTCGTTCGCCGCAGATGCCTGCTCACGCCCATTCCCCCCTGTTCCTCGGATAGCCCGCCCCAGCGCGGACGCGCGCATCGTGGCCGCAATCGGCACGGCTGCCAATAGGCCGGGTGTCGCTATTCGCGACCGCCGAGACCCAGGACCTTTGGTGCGCGCGAATCCGCCTGTGAGTCACCGCTCGAACGATCACGCGGCCGCTTCCGGCTGTGGCCGGACCAACGACCGGTCCGCGCCGCCGAAGGTCTGGAACCCGTTGCTAGCGGTCGGTGCGGCGGCGGCCGCGGCCGCCGAGGTCGCGGTTCGACTCCATGTCGAACCACATCGCGAACAGCGTGAACTGCGAGCCCGAGATCAGCAGCAGCGCTACGAGGACGATCGTCGCGGGCGTGATGTCGTTGCCCATGATCCGCAGCACGAGCTCGGCGATCCCGAGCCCGAGGCCGAGCAGTGTTGCCAAGATCCCGAGCGCGTAGAAGAAGACGAGCGGGTGGAAGTCGCGGATCACGTACTTGACGCGCATCCGCCAGAAGAAACCCTTGAACAGGAGCCACGAGATCGTCGGCACGACCTTCCGCAGCCGGATCCCCGAACGCTCGCCGACCCCGTAGATCGGCCGCGAAGGGTAGTCGCGCACACGGGCATTCCAGACGTTCAGGTGGACGAGCAGGTCGTTCGGGAAGCCGTAGCGCTTGTAGATCCGCTCGAGGTCGACCAGGTCGAGGTACTGGAGCGAGATCGCCGTGTAGCCGGACTGCGAGTCGGCGATGTGCCAGTAGCCGGACGCGATCTTCGTCAGCAGGCTCAGGACGGCGTTGCCGAGGTACCGGTAGCGCGGGATCACCTCCCACGCCTGGCCGGTGAAGAGCCGGTTCGCCTTCGCGTAGTCGACCTCGCCGCGCGCCACGGCGCCGGTCAGCGTCTCGAGGTCGTCCGGGTCCATCTGCGCGTCGGCGGCCATCACGGCGGTGACGTCGATCCGGTCGTCACGGGCCTTGAGGTAGCCGGTGACGATCGCGCCGCCGACGCCGAGGTTGCGCTCGAGCGCGATCAGCTCGACGCGCGGGTCGGTCAAGGCGCGCACGGCCTCGACCGTGCCGTCGGTGGACTGGTCGTCGACGACGTAGATGCGGTCGACGAAGTCCGGGATCGTCCGGACCGTCTCCGCGATCAGCTTCTCCTCGTTGTGCGCGGGGACCACGACGGCCACGCGCTTGCCCTCAAGCACGCTTGAACGCTACGAGCGAGAGCGGACGACCCGGCGCGACGGCTCCCAGAGCACGGCCGCGACGATCCCGAGCAGCAGGCCGATCAGCGCCGCGACGATCACCGTGTTGCGGCGGCTGCGCGCGGTCGTCCTCGTCGCGGTGGCCAGCGTCGTGATCTGCGGCGCCTCCACGTTCTTGGCCAGTGCGAGCTGCTGCTGGTTGGTGGTGAGGAGGCCGGTCGTCGTGACGAGCTCCTGCTGCAGGCCGTTGATCTGGCCGAGCGCGATCAGCCGCTCCGTCGTCGAGAGGCCGGAGCCGTTGCCGAGCGCCTGCTGCTGCGCCTTCAGGTTGCGGTTCAACAGGCTGATCGCGGCCTGCTCCTGGTCGACCTGCAGCTGCAGGTTCCGGATCTTCGTGTTCGCGTACCCGCCGAGGGCGTCGGAGAAGACGACCGTCCGCGCCAGGTCGTTGGCGGCCCGCTGCACCGGCCGCCGCGCGTGGCCGGTGACCGAGATGGACACGAGCGGGTTCTGGCCGAGTCGCGAGATGTTCCCCGTGACCGCCTGCGTCGAGACGTGGCCGCGCAGCTGGGCGGCGCGCATGCCCGCGTCGCGCGCCACGCGCTCGATCGTGGACTCCGCGGTCACGATCTGGCGGACGGTGCTCGGGTTCGTCGCCTGGCTCTGGACCTGGACGCCGCCCTGCGAGAGCGGCTGGCCGAGGTAGACGACGGACTTCGCCTTGTAGACCTGCGCACCGCCGAGGGAGATCAGGTAGCCGACGATCACGCCGGCGACGAGGCCGATCACCGGCAGCCACCAGTGCGTCGTGATCGCGACCCAGTGGCGGCGCAGGTCGACGCTCTCCTCGGCGTCGAGGTCCGGCAGCTCGCGTTCCCGTTCCCGCACGCTGGTCATCGGCGGGTGAGCCTACCCGTGCGCGCTACAGGGAGGATGCGGTTCCTCACCGCTTCCTCGGCGCGAGAGCGAAGATCCGTGCATACGCGACCAGATAGAGCCGCCGGCGGTCGGAGACGACCGCCGCGTAGGCGCCACGCGGGAACGACCAGACGAGCTTGCCGGACTTCGGGTCGAGCGCGTACGTGCGGCCACGGAGCGACGAGACGTAGACGAGGCCGTTGACCACGATCGGCGAGCCGGAGATCGGGCCGTTCGTCCGGTACTTCCAGAGCACGTCGCCGGTCGCCGCGTTGAACGCGAAGAGGTCGCCCGTGAACGAGCCCGCGAAGACGCGCTGCTCGTAGACCGCCGCGGACGAGTAGACGTAGCCGCCCGTCCCGTGCGACCAGCGCAGCTTCCCGCTCGTGGCGCCGAACGAGTACATCTTGCCGTCGGTCGAGCCGATGTAGACGCGGTCGTAGGCGACGGCCGGCGTCGCGTAGAACGTCCCGCGGTTGCCGAGGCGCTGCTGGGCCGACGCCTTCCAGACGAGCTTGCCGGTCCTGGCGTTCAGGGCGTAGACGTGGTGGTCGTAAGAGCCGAAGTAGACGCGCCCGCCGGCGAGCGCGATCCCGTCCTTGATCTTGTCGCCCGCCTGAAACGTCCAGCGCGTCGCGCCCGAGGCGGCGCTCAGCGCGTACACGCGACCGTTCCAGTCGCCGACGTAGACGGTGCCGTGGTCGACGAGCGGCGACGACTCGGTCGGCCCGATCCGCAGCCGCCAGCGCACCTTGCCGGTGTCGGCGTTCAGCGCGACCACCTGCCCGTCGAGGCCCGAGCGCGTGGCGTTGCAGGGCGGCGTGTTCATGAACGCCATGTAGACGGTGTGGTTGTCGACCGCCGGCGAGGCCGCCGTGCAGCGGCGCGCGCGGTAGGCCCAGACCGTCCGCACCTTCGCGATGTCGACGGCGAAGAGGACGCCCTTCGCGTTCGCGAAGTAGAGCTTCCCGTAGGCCACTGCCGGCGGGAACTCGACGAGCGAGCCGGCGCGGAAGAACCACAGCGGCTTGTACGGCGGCTCGACCAGCATCTTCTCGGCGTTGCCCTGCCGCGTCGGGTCGAAGCGGTACATGGGCCAGCGGATCTTCGAGGTCACCGGCGGGGTCTTCGGCGCGGCCTGGGTCGTGACGAACTCGGTCGAGGAGCCGCGGATGTTGCGCCCCTGGTGGTTGCGGTACAGGACGAAGGCCGCGAGACCCGCGGCGAGGAGCACCACGACGGCTCCCGCCGCGAGCAGGATCTTCTTCATCGCGGACGGCTCTTCGGCGCGACCGCGTACAGCCGCGAGAAGCCGTGCATGAGCAGGAGGCGGCCGTTGCCCGAGACCGGCACGAACGCGCCGTCGGGCCAACGCCAGACCTGCCTGCCGGTGCGCGCGTTCAGCGCGTAGATCCGGTGCTGGCGATTCGCGAAGTAGACGACGCCGTCGACGACAGTCGGCGCGCCGCCGATCGCGCCGCCGCTCGAGAAGCGCCAGAGGACGCTGCCCGACGCCGCGGACAGGCAGTAGAGCGAGCCGTTGTAGGAGCCGATGTAGACGCGCCCGTTCCAGACGGCCGGCGACGAGTAGACGTACGAGCCGGTGCCGAGCGACCAGAGGCGCGAGCCGCCGGTGGAGAACGCCGTCAGCGAACCGCCGGTCGAGCTCGGCACGAACACGCGCCCCCCTTCGGTCGCCGGCGTTCCGTAGACGCGCCCGTTGACGGAGCCCGACCAGCGCAGGCCGCCGTTCGCAGCGGACAGCGCCAGGAGGCGCCCGCCGTAGTCGCCGATGAAGATCGTCCCGCCGGCGTACGACGCGCTCGAGGTGATCTTGTAGCCCGACCGGTACGTCCAGCGCGGCCGGTGCGTGCGCAGGTCGAGGGCCCAGATGGTGCCGCTCCAGTCGCCGAAGTAGTCGACGCCGTCGAGCACGAGCGGCGACGACTCGATCGGCGCGCCCGTGCGGTAGCTCCAGCGGATGCGGCCGCTGTGGCGGTCGAGCACGTAGACGTTGCCGTTCATCGCGTGGACGATCAGGTCCTCGCCGTCGATCGCCGGCGAGGCCGCCATGATGCCGCCGAAGGAGCGCTTCCAGGCGACCTTGCCGTTGCGCATCGAGAGCGCGCGCACCTCCGCGTGGTAGTTCGCGACGAAGGCGACGTCGGCATCGACGACGGACGGGAACTCCATCAGGCCGATCGCCGTGCTCCAGACGACGCGGAACGGCGGCCGCAGCTTCAAGAACGGCTGCGACTGGGTCCGCCCGGGCGTGGCGCCGTACCGCGGCCACTGCAGCTTCACCTGGTAGACGCGGACGCCGACCTGCGGCCGGTTACGGAACTGGAGCCGCTGGCTGTACGCGTCGTAGCCGGGTTTCGCGACCTCGACCTCGAGGCGCGTGTGCCGTGCGATCGCGATCTTCGCGACGCCGTGGTAGTCGGTCCGCCCGTGGAAGCGCCCCACGTGGACGACCGCGTTGCGAACCGGCGCGCCCGTGTCGCCGTCGAAGACGATCACGTGCACCTTCGAGAGCTTCGGCGGCGGGGCCGGCTTCGGCGGCGGCCTCAGGACGGCAGGAGGCGCGTCGGGCTTCGTCGTCTCGGTCGCCTTCGAGGACGCGCACCCGGCCGCGAGCAGCGCGAGCACGGCGACGAGAACTGCGGGCAGGCGCACCCGCCCCAAACTAGCGACCCCTTCCGATGGCATGCCGCAGTTACCGAGTGCCTTCGGCCTTCTCCCACATCAGCGGCGCGCCCTCGCGCAGGTAGCGCACGAGCGCGGCCATCGTGGCGACGGTCATCAGCAGGTAGTACCAGGCCAGACCGGCGCCCGGCACGCGCAGCTTCAGCTTCCCGGCGGCGGCGAGCGCGAGCCAGAGCGCCTGTCCGGCCAGAGCAGCCGCGTACGGCCAGCCCTCGTTGACGAGCGCGATCGAGGTCGCGAGCAGGACGACGTGCAGGAACCCGCTCGCGTAGCGCAGCACCCGGTGCGAGAGCAGCTCGAACAGGTACATCGGCGGCACACCGCGCAGCGGCTTCGCCTCGAACAGATAGCGCCACGACCACGGCAGCATCCGCACCTTGCGCCGGAACTCGTCCTCGTTGTCGCGGCTCGGCTTCTCGAACGCCTTGGCCTCGGGCTCGTAGATCGCCCGGCGGCCGTGCTGCGCCATCAGCGTCGGGAACCCCTGGTCGTGGCCGAACGGCCATTCGACGTAGTCCGAACGGCGTACGGCGTAGATCGCGCCGTTGCCGCCGGTGATCGACCCGAGCGCCGACTCGCTCTCGCGCAGCCACATCTCGTAGCGCCAGTAGACACCTTCGCGATTCGTGCCGTCGTCGCGCTGGAAGCGGACCTGGCCGCAGACGTAGGCGACGCCGGGATCGGCGAAGTTGCGCACGAGCTTGCGCAGCGCGTCCGGCGCCCACGTCGCGTTGGCGTCGCCGAAGGCGAGGATCTCGCTGTCGGTCTCGCGGACTGCGCGGTTCATCGTCGGCAGCTTCCCGGCCCTCGGGCACTCGAGCAGCCGCACACGCTCGTGGCCGCGAACGAGCTCGTGCGTCCGGTCGGTGGACGCGTCGGAGGCGACGACCAGCTCCAGCTTGTCTGCCGGGTAGTCGAGCTCGAGCAGGTTCTCCACGCGACGCTCGATCACGTCCTCCTCGTTGTGCGCGGGAACGATCAGCGTGACGGTCGGCTCGATGTCGGCCTTGCGGACGGGCCGCTCGCGCGCACGGCGCAGTGCGGCCGCCGCGACCGGGTAGCCGACGTGCGTCCAGGCGAGGCCGCCCAGGCTCGTCCAGAAGAGCGCCTTCACGATCACCACGGCGGGCGAACCTACCTGCCCGGCGCCCGGTACGCCGGGAAGAAGCCGTCGTAGGACGCCTCGCCACCGCTCAGGCGCCGGTACGCGTCGTTGTCGTGGATCGCCTTGCCGACGGCGGCCGGCATCAGTCCCTCCGGGTCGAAGCGGGCCTTGAAGTGGTGCAGCGAGTCCTCCCTGCCGCCGAGCCCGCCGCCGAGGTGGAAGCGCTCGTAGCCGTTCGCCTGCGCCCAGCGCGCGGCCTCGAGCAGGACGAGCGTCGACGAGCCGGTCGACCGGCCCGTGTCGGTCGTCCCGCTCAGGTGGTAGTGCAGCCACGGCGGCGTCGCCAGGCAGAGCGCCGACGCGACGACCTCGCCGTCGATCTCGGCGTCGAAGCGGACGAGCGGCAGCCCGGCGAGGCGCTCCCAGTACGCCGGCTCGAAGAAGTAGAAGTCGTCCGCGTCCAGGCGCCGCATCGTGTCGTCGTAGAGCGGAACGAACTCGCCGAGACCCTCGTGCTGGGTCACGATCGCCCCCGCCTTCTCGGCCTTGGTCACCTTGTTGCGGTGCTTGAAGTGCAGACCGGCGAGCAGGTCGCGGCCGGCGTCCACCCGCCAGGCCACGGTCGGGGCCAGCTCGTCGACGTGGATCGGGGCGCCGCGCTGGTTGCCGTAGAGCGGGTGGAAGCGGACGAACGTCGTGACGACGCCGCGCTCGCGCGCCCAGGCCTCGTAGGCGTCCCAGAAGCCGTCCGCGGTCGGCCCCCCGTAGCCGTACGGCGTGACCACGTCGACCGGGTCGACGCGTTCGATGCCGGCGAAGTACGCGCCGTCGTGCTCGAGCAGGAACGGGCGGCCCGGGTCGAGCAGCGCCGCCGCCTCGACGTACGGCCGGCGGTAGTACGCGTCGAGCTCGAGCGCGTCCCAGGCGTCCGGGTCGAGCTCCCTCACTGCCCGCTCCGTTGCTTTGCCCGCTCGATGTTGAGCGTGTCCTCGATCGGCTCCGGCTCGGGGCGGCCGAACTGGGCGAGGGTCATCCAGACGATCCTCGCGTCGAGGCCGAGCGACCAGTTGTCGACGTACCACGCGTCGAGCCGGAAGCGCTCCTCCCACGGGATCTCGTCCCGGCCCTTCACCTGCGCCCAGCCCGTGATGCCGGGCTTGACCGCGAGGCGGCGCCGGTCGGTGGGCTCGTAGTTCGCGACCTGCTCGACGAGGTCGGGCCGCGGGCCGACCAGGCTCATCCGCCCGAGCAGGACGTCCCAGAGCTGCGGCAGCTCGTCGAGGCTCGTGCGGCGCAGGAAGCGGCCGCTGCGCGTGATGCGCGGGTCGTTCGGGAGCAGGCCGAACGGATCGTCGGAGAGCTGCAGCTCGCGGCCGAGCTCGACCGCGTTCGCGACCATCGTGCGGAACTTGTGCATCTCGAACGGGACGCCGTCCTTCCCGGCGCGGCGCTGGCGGAAGATCACCGGCCGGCCCGACTCGCGCACGATCCAGAGCGCCAGCCCGGCGAACAGCGGCGAGAGGAGCACCAGCGCGACCGCGGCGAGGAGGCGGTCTAGCACTTCCTTGACGGCCCTCACGTGGCGACCTCGCGGTAGACGGCCTCGTGGGCGGCCGCAGCAGCGTCCCACGTGAGCGCCCGGCGGGCTGCCTCGGCTCCGCGAAACGCGGCCTCCAGCGCCTCTGGCTCGAGCAGCTCGCTGATTGCCGTCGCGAGCGCAGAAGGATCGTCCGGCGGCACGACCCGCCCGGCCCCGAACTCGCGAACCGCGTCCGGGAGACCTCCGACGTCGGTCACTACCGCAGGACGCCCATGCCCGAGCGCGGTCGCCAGCACGCCCGAGCTGTCGATCTTTCGGTAGGGCAAGGCCACAAGCGTAGCCTCGTGCATCAGCCGCGGAATCTCCTCGTCGGGGAGGAACCCGAGACGCCATTCGACGCGCTCCGTGATGCCCAAGTCCGCGGCCAGGGCCCGGAGCGGCTCCACAGGGTCGACCGGGTCGCCGGCGACGACGAGCCGTGTGTTGGGGAGCACGTCCACCGCTCGCAGGAGCACGTCGAGCCCCTTGTATTCCCGGATCAACCCGAAGAAAAGGACCGTCGCGCCCTCCGGCGGCGGCGGCTCGACGCCGCTCTCGAAGACCGGGTGCTGGATCCGGACGAGCTTCTCGCGCGGCACCCCGGCCGCCACGAGCTCGTCGATCGCCCGCTGTGACTGGACGATCACGCGGTCGGCGAGCCCGAGCGCCTCGCCCCACGCGCGGGCGTTGCGTTCCTGCCTCGGCAGGACGTCGTGCGCGGTCAGCACCGTCGGCCGTCTCAGCCGCCGCAGCCAGTGCACGTCGTAGCGCGGGATCGCCAGCCACTGCACGTGCGCGACGTCCGGGTCGAGCGCGCGCAGGCGCTGCAACAGCCGGGCGGAGCTCGGCACGTACTCGGCGCCCTTCAACGGCAGCCGCAGCCGCGACCGCGGCCGCCGGCGCACGAGCCGCGAGGAGAACGGCAGGAAGACCTCCTCGCGGCGGTAGCCCTCCGGCTCCGGCACGCCGCCGTGCGTGAACGGCGAGGTGAGGAGCGTCACGTCGTGCCCGCGGCGGGCGAGGGCCGAGGCGAGCGCGTGATCGTACGGCGCCGTGAAGCTCGGCGGATCGAGCAGGGCGATGCGCATCAGGTGATCTTCGAGCGCGCGTAGGCGGGCACGCCGAGCGCCGGCAGCGGGTCGTCGGCCGCGAAGACGCCGCGCACCTTGTGCTTCTGGATGTACGGGCGGACCCACCCGGCCGGCGTCAGCTCCCGCCGCTTCGCCATCTGCAACGAGACCGCCAGGTCCTTGGCGAAGAACGACCACCAGAGCTCCTGCTGCAGGTCGACCGCCTCCGGCTCGGGCTTGCCGCAGAGGTCGTCGTAGGCGATCCGGGCCATGTCGAAGCGTGGTGTCATCGCGACCCCGGCCCACATCGGGACGCGGGTGTTCACCTCGAGCAGCTTGAAGTCGCCGTCGCGGCGGTCGTGGGCGAACTCGACCTGCGCGAACCCCTTGTACCCCGCGCTCTCGAGCAGCCGCAGGCCGAGCTCGCGGACGCGCGGCTGCGGCGTCGTGCGAAAGACCGCGCTGGTGCCGAAGTGGAGCGGGCCCTGCCGCACCTTCACGCCGGTCGCGGTGGCGAGCGGGCGCCCGCTGCGGCCGAGGTAGGCGAAGAGCGACCAGATCCCGTCCTCGGAGTCGGGCACGAGCTCCTGGACGACCGTATCGAAGCCGCGCTCCTTCGCCTGCTTCCAGCGCGCGACGAGGTCGTCCTGCGTCGGAGCGACGAGCACCTTCTCGCCGAACGAGCCGGCGAAGTGCTGGCCTCCGACCGGCTTGAGCAGGAACGGCGGCCGCAGGTCGAGCGACCGGAGCGTCTCGATCGAGTCGGCCGGGACGGTGCGCGGAGCCTCGAGCCCGGCGCGCTCGGCCTCCTGCGGGAGGGTCGCCTTGTGCCGAAGGCGCCGCGCCACGTCGGGGTCGTCTGGGAGCGGCAGCTCGAACAGCTCGCGCACCTCGTCCCAGTGGCGCAGCACGAGCTCGACGTGGTCGTCGCGCTCGGGCAGCAGCACCGGTTTCGCGTCGCCCTGCGCGGCAGCGCGGAGCGCCTTCAATACGGCCTCGTCGCCCTGCGCGCGCGACACGTCGCGCAGGAAGCGCGAGCGCGCGCCGAACTCGTGCGGGTGCATCGTGATGCCCGTCACGGGTACGCCGGCGCGGCCGAGGCTGCGCGCGAACGAGAGCCCGGCCCAGAGCAGGCCGAGCACGACCGCGGGCCGCTCAGCCGGCAAGCGCGTCCTCGTAGGCGGCGATCGTCGCGTCGGTGACGGCGGGCCAGGAGAACCGCTCCTGCACACGCGCGCGGCCGGCCTCACCCAGGCGCCGGCGCAGGTCGGCGTCGCCGAGCAGGCGCTCGAGCGCCTCCCGCAGGGCGGGGACGTCGCGCGGCGGCACGAGTAAGCCCGTCTCGCCGTCGACGACGAGGTCGAGCAGCCCGCCGACCGCGCTCGCGACCACGGGGCGCGCGTGCGCCATCGCCTCCGCGCAGGCGACGCCGAAGCCCTCGCGGTGCGACGGCAC
This sequence comes from Gaiellaceae bacterium, assembly GCA_035702625.1. Lineage (GTDB taxonomy): Bacteria > Actinomycetota > Thermoleophilia > Gaiellales > Gaiellaceae > AC-32. The sequence continues at coordinate 11,572 of DASSQG010000208.1, forward strand.
CGCCACCACCGCGGCCCGCTCGTACAGGGGCGGGAGCGCATGGTGCGGCACGAACCCGAGCGCGCCGGGCACGCGGTCGCGCAGCGGCCCGTCGCCCGCCACGGTCAGAGGAATCCCGTCCGCGGCCTGCACGAGCTCGAGGATGCCCTTCTCCTGCGAGAGGCGCCCGACGAACAGCACCTCGGGCGGCTCGGCCGGCTCGGCGACGTGCTCCGGCAGCT
>DASSQG010000209.1:0-4378 GCA_035702625.1 Gaiellaceae bacterium
AGGTTCTTCCAAGGCGTTCCGACATCGTCGTACCGCGCTGGTTTGTCCGAGCGGCTGACCCGCTCCATGCTCACCCCGGCCTCGTCGCTACACGGGTGACTGCGCTTCGGTCAGTTGCCCACCGGCGGGTCGGGCATGAACTCGCGGACCTCTTGAGCGCAGCGGCAGGCGGTCGCGATCTTCGCGGCCCACTTGAGCGCAGCTTCCCGCGAGGACACGTCGAGGACGGCGAACCCTCCGTCGCGCTCCTCGGTCTGCGGGTACGTCCCGGCGGCGATCGTCCCGTCGCCGGCCACCATGACCGGATCGACGTCCTCGGCGAGTCCGCCGCCGAACACCCAGACGCCTGCGTCCATGGCCTCCTGGACCCCGGCGTGAGCAGCCTCTCCCACGGCCGGGAGCTCCTCGGCGGCGGCCGGCGCGGCGCCGCGCTTCACGTCACGCCGGCTCGTTCGGGTCCTCGTCCTCAGCGAGCTCGATCGTGCCGTTCAGCGTCTGCTGGAAGTGCCGCTGCTGGATCGGCGTGACCCACTCGACGAGCTCCTGCAGGCCCGGCAGCCGGACGCGCCGGTTCATCGTGCCGACGACCTGCCAGTGGCCGACCTCGCCGGCCTCGGCCATCGTCAGGAACTCGAACCCGTCGAGCGCGTCCGCGTCGTCGCCGAGGTAGGTCGACATCATCTCGGTCGCCTCGCGCTTCGTCTCACGCGCCTTCTCGATGATCGCCGTCTTCTTCCCCTCGAGCTCGGACGCGATCTCGGTCGTCCGCTCCTCGGTCTCCTTCGCCTCCTGCGCCATCTGCTGGAGCGTCTGCGCGAGATCGCCGTGCTCGCCTTCCTGCTCGACGAGCTTGGTCACCTTCTGCGTCGCGTCCTGAGCGGCCATCGCCAGTCCCAGGACCTCGCCGATCTTGCTCTCGAGCGCCGTCAGTTCCGCCATCTCGACCTCCTTCGTAGTTGTGTCTGGCGGCGCTACCCGAGCGCGCGTATCCTCACGCCTCGCTTGACGGTCGTGGGTCTCCTTCAGGTTCTCCTCGCAGGCGTGCTGCTGCTCGCAGCGGCGGGCAAGGCGCGCGCGGGGCAGCCCGCCCGCGACGCGCTGCGCTCCTACGGCCTCGAAGATGCGCGCGTGCGCGCCGGCGCCTGGGCGGCCGCGATCGCCGCCGAGGCAGTGCTCGCAGCGGCGGTGCTCGTGACGGTCGACGCGGCCTTCGCCGCGGCCGCGTTGCTGGCGGCGTTTGCGCTCGCGCAGGCCACGGCGATCCTCCGCGGCCGCGCCGGCGCGCCGTGCGGCTGCTTCGGCGGCCGCGGCCGCATCGGCTGGTGGAGCGTCGCCCGCACGACGGCGCTTGCCGCCGCGTTCGCCGCGCTGCCGTTCCTGCCCGACACGAAGCTCTCGACCGACGCGTGGCTCGGCGTCGGCCTCGGTGTGGCCCTCGTGGGCGTCGGCGCCCTCACCGTCGCACTGCTCGCCCTGGCGCGCGAGGTGGGCGAGCTGCGCCTGGCGGTCGCGCCGCAGGCCGCGCTCTCGCTCGACCACGAAGGGCCCGAGGTCGGCGGCCGCGTCGCGTTGATCGACCGCTTCGAGCGGCCGACCCCGCTCAAGGTCGCCGTCTTCACCTCCAGCGGCTGCTCGCTCTGCGCGGCGCTCGAGCCCTCGCTCCGTCTGCTCGGCAACGACCCCGGCGTCGAGCTCGTCACCTTCGACGAGCACGAGGACGCGGACGCCTGGGAGTCGCTCGCCGTCCCCGGCAGCCCATACGCGGTCGTGCTCGACGCGGACGGCATCGTGCTCTCCAAGGGCACGTTCAACTCGCTCTACCAGCTGGAGTCGCTCGTCGGTGCTTAGCGAGCGCGTCGCAGAGGCGAGCTCCCGGCGCGGCTTCCTCGCGCGCACGGGCCGCGCGATCCTCGCCGTCGCCGGCGGCGGCTTCGTGCTCGAGGCGATGCGCGCGCAGAAAGCCGAGGCCTACCACTTCTGCGGTCACATCTACACGACCGGCTCGTGCCCGCACCCCGTCGGCCTGCCGCGAGTCGACGCGCACGGGTTCCCGCTGCGCGCGGCCGACGGCCACGCCGTCGACGACCTCGGCCGCCCGATCGACAAGCTCGGCCGGCCAGTCGATGCGCGTGGCGACCTGCTCCTAGACCCGGACGGCAACCCGCTCCCTCCCGCCCCGCGCACGCGCGTGTGCCAGAAGGCCGGCAGCGAGTTCGGCTTCCACGGGCAGATCGACGGCGCGTGGTACCGCTGCTGCAGCGGGCACGTGCGCAAGCTGATCGACTGCTGCGGCTACACGCGCAAGCGGATCAACGGGGACGCCGCGCTGACGGGCTACTGCTACAGCGGCCGGCACGTGTTCTGCGTCATGTACTACGACACGAAGATCAAGTGCTGACGCCGGCGCTCGCGATCACGGCGCTGCTCGTCGGCCTCGCCGGCGCCTGGTCGCCCTGAAGCCTCTCGATGGTCGGCACCGTGCGTGCCGCACGCCACCGGGGTCGGGCAGGAGCCGCGTTCGCCGCGGGACTCGGGCTCGGCGCAGCCGCCGTCTTCGTCGCGCTCGGCGCGATCGGCGCGGCCGTCGGCGGCCGCTGGCTGGTCGTCGCGGCCGTCGCGCTGGGCGCGGTCGCCGTGGCGAGCGACGCACTCGGACTCCGCGTGCGGCCGCAGATCCACTTCCAGGTGCCGGAGCCCTGGCGGCGCGAGCTGCCGCTCTCCCGCGCGCTGTTCCTCTACGGGGTGCTCCTCGGAACCGGCCTCACGACCTACGTCCCGGCGGCGGCGGCCTGGGCGCTCCCGGCGCTGAGCTTTGCCCTCGGCGACGTCCGCGCCTCGCTCGCGATCGCCCTGGGCTTCGCGGCAGGCCGTGCGCTCCCCGTGCTCGTGCTTGCCGCGCACGGCGACGAGACCGTCCTCGCGGAGCGTCCGCGCGGCCAGCGGTTGCTGCGCGTGCTCGTGGCCGCGTCGCTGCTGTTCGCATTGTTCGCGGGAACGGTCGGGGCGGCGGAGACCGTCGCCTTCCCCGCGAACGACCCGAGCGTCGTCGGCACCGACCTCGCGTGGCAGAAGCCCGGCGTGGGCGGTTTCCTCGACCGTGCCGGGACGCTCACGCACCTTCCCGGAAACGACCCCGCCCTCGGCGGCACGTATGTCGCGTGGCACGTCGGCCCGGCGGTGACGGTCGCCGACCGGGCGACCCTCACGCCGTTCGCGGAGGACACGCTCCCCGGCGTGCAGAAGCTCGCGGTCTCGCGCAGCTGGCTCGCCTACAGGACGGCGACCGAGATCCACGTCCGCCCAGTCGGCACCACCGGCCCGGGCGACGTCCTCGTCAAGGTCAAGCAGCCCTCGACGCTCGGGCGGCCGGCGATCGGCGTCGACCTCGTCGCGTTCGCGCGCTCGTCGCAGGACGCCAGCTGGATCACCGCGGTGAACGCCGTTTCCGGAAAGCGCCTCGTGCTCCGCTTCTCGCGCGACGACCAGCTGCTCAACCCGTCGCTGCTCGACGGGCAGCTGCTGTACGTCCGTTCCTCCCGGTGCGCCCAGCAGCTCGTGCTCGGCCCGGCCCGCGCGGGCGGCCGCGACCGCGTCCTCTACCAGCTCGGCCCGCTCGCGGGCCAGGACAAGGGCCACGATCCGGGTCACACCGAACAGGGCGAGCGCCTACCGTGCGCGCACAAGCCGCGCCTCAGCGCAAAGGTGCTCTGGACGACCGCGCTTTCGCCCACGACCGCGTACGTGACCGTCCTGCGGCCCGGAAGCGGGAGCCGGATGGTGCCGATACTCGTCTCGGTCCCGCGCAGGTAGCGCGTAACGCCCGCGGCCCTCGCACGACTGATGAGGGACAATCGAGGGGTCGCGGAGGAGAGGAAATGGACCGGATCTACGTGCAGACCAACGACGCGGAGCGGAACGAGATCGTCGTCTTCGACCGCGCGGCCGACGGCAGCCTGTCGGCGCTCGGCCGCTTCGAGACGGGAGGCCGCGGCAGCGGCACGCCGCACCTCGCCTCGCAGAGCTCCGTCGTCGTGAGCGGCGACCGGCTGCTGGTGACGAACGCCGGCAGCGACGAGCTCTCGCTCTTCGCGGTGCAGCCCGACGGGCTGCGGCTCGAGGCGCGCATCGCGAGCGGCGGCTCGCACCCGACGAGCGTCGCCGTCGCCGGCGACCTCGCGTACGTGCTGAACAACGGCACGCCGTCGATCTTCGGCTTCTCGCTCGCGGGCGGGTCGCTCGAGCCGATCGCGGGCTCGGACCGGCCGCTGGCGGCGGACGCCGACCCGGCGCAGATCGCCTTCGGCCCCGACGGCCGCACGCTCGTCGTGACCGAGCGCGGCACGAACAGCATCAGCACCTTCGCGGTCGGCGACGACGG
>DASSQG010000210.1:0-6880 GCA_035702625.1 Gaiellaceae bacterium
ACGGGCAAGCTCCTGCGCCGGAAAGCGCCGAAAGCCCACCTGCTCGAGAAGAAGTCGGCTAAGCGCAAGCGCGCCTTCCGGCGCGACCAGCCGGTCGCCGACTCGGACGTTCGCGAGATCAAGAAGCTGCTGGGGAGGTAGGCCGTGCCGCGAGTCAAGCGATCCGTCCACGCGCGCAAGAAGCGCCGCAAGGTGCTCGAGCAGGCGCGCGGCTACTGGGGCCTCAAGCACTCCAGCTACCGGCGCGCCAAGGAGCAGCTCGACCACTCGATGGCGTACGCCTACCGCGACCGCAAGAACAAGAAGCGGAACTTCCGGCGGCTCTGGATCATGCGGATCAATGCCGCCGCGCGGGCGAACGGGCTCTCCTACAACCAGTTCGTCTCCGGCCTGAAGAAGGCGGAGATCCCGCTCGACCGGAAGGTCCTGGCAGACCTCGCGGTCAGCGATCCCGAGGCGTTCGGCAAGATCGCGGCGCAGGCCAAGGCCGCGCTCGAGGCCTGAGCGCCGCCGCCACGCAGCAGGCGATCTTCCGCCGGCAGGCGGAGCACTTCGAGCAGCAAGGCTCGCCGGTCTACGCGCACCTCGCGCGCCGCTGCGCGACGGAGCCGCTCGTCGACGAGCTGGTCGAGGACCTGCGCTGGGACGTGCCGCTGCGCCTCTTCGGCGGCGTGCACTACCTCGAGCTGGCCGGCGTCGAGCCGTACGCGCTCTCGGGCGAGTGGCGTGACTTTCGCTCGGCGCTCGAGTCGCAGCGAGAATTCCTCGCGCGCTTCGTCCGCGAACAGGCCGTCCAGACGAACGAGGTGCAGCGCTGTTACGCCCTCCTGCCGGCGTTCCTGTCGCTGGCGCAGGAGAGCGACGCCCAGATGCTCGACCTCGTCGAGCTCGGCCCGTCTGCCGGGCTGAACCTGCTCTGGGACCGCTACGCCTACGCCTACCGCGCCGGGCGGTGGGGCTCGTCGGAGCTGCAGCTGGGCGGCGTCGAGTACGAGGCGGTTCCGCGGGAGGTGCTCGCGCGGCGCGTCCGGGTGCGGCGCCGCCTCGGGATCGACCTGAAGCCCGTCGACGTGACGAGCCGGCACGGTGCGCTGCTGCTGCACGCCTTCCTCTGGCCGGGCCGCGTCCAGCGCGCGCAGCGGCTGCGCTCTGCGATCCGGATCCTGCGCCGCGAGCCGCCGACGCTCGTCCGCGGCGACTACGTCGAGCTGCTGCCCTCCGTCCTGGGCGAGCGCGACGACAGCGCGCTGACGGTCGTCTTCCAGACGGCCTCGACCGGGTACATCGGCCGCGAGCGGCGGGCCGAGCTGCGCGCGCTGCTCGAAGACGCCGGGCGGGACGGCCCGCTGGGCTGGATCTCGACGCGGGCGGCCGAGGAGCTCGAGGAGGACCGCAGCGACAGCTACGAGCTCGAGGTCGGCCTCTGGCCGGGCGGGGAGCGGCGGCTGCTGCTGCGCTGCGACTTCCACGGCAGCTGGCTTCGCTGGCGCGCGTGATCAGCTCGCGCGACAACCCGAAGCTGAAGTTGCTGCGCAAGCTCGTCACGCGGCGCCAGCGCGACAAGCTCGGGCTGTTCGCGGCCGAGGGCGAGGATCTCGTCGCGGCGGCGCTCGAAAGCGGCTGGGCGCTCGACTTCGCGCTCGTCGACGCGGCGCGGCCGCCGGAGCTCGAGGTGCGTGCCGAGCCGGTCGCCTCGCACCTGCTGGCGGAGGTCTCGACGCTCGGCCACGCGCCGCGCGTAATCGGCGTCTTCAGGGCTGCGCGGCCGGAGCGGCGGCTGCCGCCGCTCGGGCTCGAGCTCTGGCAGGTCGGCGACCCGGCCAACGTGGGCACGCTCGCGCGCACGTGCGATGCGTTCGGCGCCTACCTCGCGCTTTCGCCGGGCTGCGCCGACCCCTTCGGGCCGAAGGCGCTGCGCGCGTCGGCGGGCTCGACCTTCCGCGTGGCGCTCGGCGAGTTCTCCGCCGACGGTGCGGTCGCACTCGTCGCCCACGGCGCGCCGCCGCTCGCCGAGCTCGACCCGACGCTGTCGCGCTTCGTGCTCGGCTCCGAACGGGAGGGCCTGCCGGAGGAGGTGCTCTCGGCGTGTGCCGCCAGCGCCACGATCCCGCTGGCCGGCTCCGCGGAGTCGCTCAACGTCGCGATGGCGGGGACGATCGCGCTCTACGATTGGCGCCGGTCGCATGGATAGGATGATCCCGATGCCTAGGATCGTGGGGGTGTTCACGTCGCCGGGGCGGAACACGGCGCAGTCGGTGCCGCACGAGCGGCGCCAGGCCGTCGCCGGTGAAGGGCTCGAGGGCTGCGCCCACGGGAACCCGCCGAAGCGCGAGGTGCTGTTCGTCTCGGTCGAGCACATCGAGTCGGTCGACGTCGAGCCCGGCGCGATCCGCGAGAACCTGCTGGTCAAGGGCGCGGATGTGCAACAGTGGCCGATCGGCCAGCGCGTCAAGGTCGGCGACGAAGCGCTCTTCGAGATCACGATGGTCTGCGACCCGTGCGCGCGGATGGACGCGCTGCGCGAAGGCCTGCGAGCCGAGCTTGAGGGTAAGCGCGGGATGCTCGCGCGCGTAGTCGAGTCGGGCGAAGTCGCCGTCGGCGACCCCGTCGAGCTGATCTGACCTGTCCGTTGCAGCCATGTCCCGGGGACAGTCCCTCGGCCGTGGCCGAAAGGGACATGCTTACGAGGTAACTAGCGGGCGATAGATCCGAGCGCCGCGCGCCGCTCGAGATCCAGGGACTGTCCCTGGGACATGGCCCTCACGGCGCCCGGCGGGCGACCCAGACCGTGTCCTCGCCGCCCGCGTACGGGCGGCGATCGAACCAGCCGTAGCAGCCGACGACCTGGAAGCCGGCCCGCTCGATCAACGCGCGCCACTCGTCGTTCGAGAGCCAGGCGAGCACGAAGCTCGTCTCGCCGGTCGCGCCGCGCACCGACAGCGTCAGCGTCCGCGCGCGCGAGTCCCAGTCGGCGCGCTCCCAGATCCCGCGCTCGCGCTCGAGCCAGCGGGCGTGCGTGTCCGCGACGTCCTCGGCGCTCGGCGCGAACACGTCGAAGACGAACCGGCCGCCGGGCACGAGCAGCTCGCGCGCCGCGCGCAGAGCCCGCAGCCGGGACTCGTCCCCGAGCAGATGCAGGAACGAGCGGAACGGGCACGTGACGAGGCCGACGCGTTCGTCCACCGGCGGCGCCTCGATCTCGCCGAGCCGCAGGTCGAGCAGCCCCCCAACGCCCGCCAGCTCAGCGTGCTCGCGGCAGACCTCGAGCATTCCCGGCGAGGAGTCGACGCCGATCACGCGGATCCCGGCCGCGGCCGTCGGGACGGCGATCCGCCCGGTGCCGACGCCGAGCTCGACCACCGGTGGCCCCGCCTGCTTGGCCTCCTCGACGTAGAACTCGACGTCCTCGGTGACGCTGACGCTCCACGGGTCGTAGAGGCGCGCGATCGAGTCGTACTTGCTCACGCCGGGCGGCGCGTGACCCACACGTGCTCCCGCGACTCGTCCCCGAACGGCGTGCGGTCGAAGTCGCCGTAGTGCGCCTCGACCTCGAGACCGGCGACGTCGATCAGCCCGAGCCACTCGTTCTTCGTAGCCCACCAGAGCGACGACGTGCCGCCGCCGTCGAGCGTGATGTCGATCCGGTTGTCGCCGACCGAGTAGCGCAGCGAATGCGGCACCGGCTCGTCCTGGTGCGAGCCGTCCAGCCGTGCGGCGACCGCGTGGTCGAACGCGAACGCGTTCCAGGCGAAGCGGCCGCCGGGCCGCAGCGAAGCCGCGACCCGCTCGAAGACCTGCCGCCGCGCGGCCCACGTCGGCACGTGCAGCAGGCCGCGGAACGGGCAGTAGACGAGCGCCGCGGGCTCGTCGAGCTCCAGGTCGCGCATGTCGCCCTCGCGGAGCTCGAGCTCGACGCCTGCTGCCTCGGCCCGCTCTCGGGCCTGCTCGAGCATCGCCGGCGACGTGTCGATCCCGACGACGGTGCGGCCGGTCGCCTGGGCAACAGGGATCGCGACGCGGCCGCTTCCGACCGCCAACTCGACGATCGGGCCGTCTGCCGCTTGCGCCAGCTCGACGTAGAACGGCACGTCCTCGGTCATCGCGGCCGACCACTCGTCGTAGCGCTCGGCGAAGCCCTCGTCCCAGCTCATGCGCCGATGCTACGACCGATACAGTCGCCGCGTGGACTGGGAGGCCTACGAGCGCCAGGCGCAGAGCGCGATCGCGGGCGCCGGGGACGCCGCCGAGCTCGACGACGCGCGCGTCCGCTACCTCGGCCGCAAGAGCGATCTCGCACAAGCGCTGAGGGGCGTCCGCGACCGCGAGACGGGCATCGCGCTCAACACGCTTCGCGGGAACCTCGAGACGGTGCTGGCGACTCGCCGCGACGAGCTCGAGCGCGCCGAGCTCGACCGCGCGGTGACCCAGGAGGTCGTCGACGTCACGCTCCCGGGCGAGCCGTTCCCGCTCGGGCACCTGCACCCGATCACCCAGACGCGGCGCCAGATCGAGGACGTCTTCCTCGGCCTCGGCTACGAGGTGCGCGACGACCCGGAGGTCGAGACGGTCGAGCGAAACTTCGACAAGCTCGCGTTCGACCCGTGGCATCCGGCGCGGTCGCACCGCGCGACCTTCTTCTTTGACGACCACCGCCTGCTGCGCACGGAAACCTCTCCGAGCCAGATCCGGGCGATGGAGGAGGCCCCGCCGCCCATCTACATGGTCTCGCTCGGCCGCTGCTACCGGCGCGACGCGATCGACGCGACCCACTACCCGATCTTCCACCAGTTCGAAGGCCTGGCGGTCGACCGCGGCCTGACGCTCGCCGACCTGAAGGGGACGCTCCTGCACGTGATGCGCGCGATCTTCGGGCCGGACCGCCACGTCCGCTTCCGCACGCACTACTTCCCGTTCACGGAGCCCTCGATGGAGCCCGACGTGTCGTGCGGGATCTGCGGCGGCGCCGGCTGCCGCACGTGCCGCCACTCGGGCTGGCTCGAGATGGGGGGCTCGGGCATGGTCGACCCGCGCGTCTTCGAGAACGTCGGGCTCGACCCCGAGGAGTGGAGCGGGTTTGCGTTCGGCTGCGGGATCGAGCGGGTGGCCCAGCTGAAGTACGACTTCCCGGACATCCGCGCGTTGTGGGAGGGGGACCTCAGGGTCCTGACGCAGTTTTGAGGGTGCCGGTCTCGTGGCTGCGGGAGTACGTCCCGCTGGAGATGCCGCTGCCCGAGCTGGCGGAGCGGCTGTCGATCTCCACGGCCGAGGTCGAGGGGATCGAGCGCCGCGGCGTGCCCGACGACGACGGCAACCTCGGGCTGTTCCGCGTCGGGCGTGTGCTCGAGGCGGTCAAGCACCCGAACGCCGACCGGCTCCAGCTGACGCGGGTCGACGTGGGGGAGGGCGAGCCGCGGCAGATCGTCTGCGGCGCCTGGAACTTCGGCGCCGGCGCGACGGTCGCCGTGGCCCTGCCGGGCGCGCGCCTGCCGGGCGGCCTGCAGCTCGAGCAGCGCAAGGTGCGCGGCGAGCTCTCGGACGGGATGATCCTCGCCGAGGACGAGGTCGAGCTCGGCAGCGACCACTCCGGGATCATGGTCCTCGCGGAGGCGGAACCGGGGACGCCGCTCGGGGACGTGCTGCCGCTCGTCGAGGACGTGCTGCTCGTCGAGTCGACGGGCAACCGGCCCGACCTGCTCTCGATCTACGGCCTCGCGCGCGAGGTTGCCGCCCTCTACGACCTGTCCCTTTCGCCCATGCCAGGGGGACAGTCCCCGGGCCCCGTCCCGAGCGGACAGGTGGAGATCGCGCTCGACGACTTCGCGGGCTGTCCGCGCTACATCGGACGGGTCTTTGCGGACGTGTCCCTGGGACAGTCCCCGGTGTGGCTCCGCGCCCGGCTCGCGAACGCCGGCATGCGGCCGATCTCGAACGTTGTCGATGTGACCAACTACGTGATGCTCGCGCTCGGCAACCCGTTGCACGCGTTCGACCTCGCGAAGCTCCACGGCAGCCGCATCGTCGTCCGCCGCGCCCGAGCCGGCGAGCAGCTTCGCACGCTCGACGGCGTCGACCGCGAGCTCGTGCCCGAGGATCTGCTGATCGCCGACGCCAACCGCGGCGTCGCGCTCGCCGGGATCATGGGCGGCGAGGAAACCGAGATCGGCGACGACACGACCGAGGTGCTGCTCGAGGCCGCGAACTTCGAGCCGACGGGGATCTTCCGCAGCTCCGAGCGCCTGCGCCTGCGCACCGAGGGCTCGAACCGCTGGGAGAAGGGCGTCGACCCGCACCTCGCCGAGCCGGCCGCCAACCTCGCGACCGAGCTGATCCTCGAGCTGACCGGCGCGAGCTGGACGGCGGACGCCGACGTGCACGAGGGCCTGCCCGAGCGGCCGGTGATCCGCTTCCGGACGGAGCGGACCGACGAGGTCACCGGCATCGAGACGGCGCCCGAGCGGCAGACGGCCTGGCTCGGTCGGATCGGTTTCCTCGCCACCGAGGGCGAGGTCGTCGCGCCGACCTGGCGCGCCCGCGACGTGACGCGTGAGATCGACGTGGTCGAGGAGGTCGCGCGCGACATCCTCGAAGCGGTGCCGTTCACGCTGCCGCTCCGGCGCGAGATGTTCGGGACGCTCAACCCGCGGCAGCGGCTACAGCGCCGGGTCGAGGACGTGCTCGCCGGCCTCGGGCTGACCGAGACGTACACGCCGTCGCTGCGGCCGGACGACCCGGACCCGCACGCGCTCCGCCTGCCGGAGCCGATCTCGGCCGAGTTCGCCGTCCTGCGCACGACGCTTCTACCGAGCCTCGTCGAGGCTGCGCGCCGCAACGTCGAGCTGGGCGCGGAGGACGTGGCGGTCTACGAGGTCGCACGCGTCTA
>DASSQG010000211.1:0-13308 GCA_035702625.1 Gaiellaceae bacterium
TCAGGTCGAGCGCCGAGACGTGGTCGACCCAGCCGACCTCGGCGAGGCCCTCCACGGGCGGCACGGCCGTGCGCGAGCCGGTCGCGAGGAGGATCCGATCGGCCTCGAGCTCGTGCTCCCCGACGCGGACCGTGCGCGCGCCGACGAGCGTCGCCTCGCCGGTGAAGGTCGCGAAGCCCGCCGCCTCGAGGTCGGTGACCCACTGCTCCTGGGACTTCTTCAGCGACTCCTTCCACTCGCGCACGCGCGCGAGGTCGACGCGGACGGCGCCGGTCTCGACGCCGAGCTTCGGCGCGAGGCGACTCGCGTCGTGCGCGAGCTCGGCCGCCACGAGGTACGCCTTCGTCGGCGAGCAGGCGACGTTCGGGCAGCTGCCGCCCCAGCGCTCCTTCTCGACGAGCGCCACCCGGGCACCGTGCTCACGTGCCGCCATGCCCGCCGCGTCGCGCGCAGCGGAGCCGCCGCCGATCACGATCAGGTCGAAGGGCTCGGCCATCGCCGCCATTGTCTCGCGCCGGGAGGGTTCCGTTACAGTCGCCGCATGGCAGCGACCGAGGCCGAGCTCCTCGATGCGCTGCGAGCCGGAGACGAGGGCGCGTTCGCGGCGCTCGTGCGCGAGTACCACCCGTCGCTCGTGCGCGTGGCGCGCATGTACGTCTCGAGCCAGGCGACGGCCGAGGAGGTCGCGCAGGAGACATGGCTTGGCGTCCTGAACGGCCTCGACCGCTTCGAGGGCCGCTCGTCGCTGAAGACGTGGATCTTCCGGATCCTGGCCAACATCGCCAAGACCCGCGCCGTCCGCGACGGCCGCATGCTGCCGTTCTCGGCGCTCGAGGATCCCGCGCGCGTGCCCGAGCCAGCCGTCGCCGCCGACCGGTTCCTCGACTCCGAGCATCCGCGTTGGCCGGGGCACTGGGCAGTGAAGCCGGCGCCGTGGCCGGAGGAGGCGCTCCTGGCGACGGAGACGCGCAAGCGGCTCGCCGACGCGATCGAAGCGCTGCCGGCGACCCAGCGTGCGGTGATCATGCTGCGCGACGTCGAGGGCTGGTCGAGCGACGAGGTCCGTAACGCCCTCGACCTCAGCGAGACCAATCAGCGGGTGCTGCTGCATCGCGCGCGCTCGAAGGTGCGGGCGGCGCTGGAGTCGTACCTGGAGCCGGCATGACCGTGGAACTCGAACAGCTCAGCTGCCGGGAGCTCGTGGAGCTCGTGACCGACTACGTGGAGGGAGTGCTCCCGGCGGACGAGCATGCACGCGTCGACCGTCACCTCGAGACCTGCCAGGGCTGCCGGACCTACGTCGAGCAGATGCGGCAGACGATCGAGCTGACGGGACGGCTGACGGTCGACGACGTCTCGCCCGAGGCCGAGCTGGCGCTGCTCGAAGCGTTCCGCGGCTGGCACACGGCCTGAACGAGCCGTATCCGTTCGCGGCTCGCGCCCGTTGACACGCCGGGAGGAATGCGGGTGCGGAAACGTCCAAGCGTCGTCGTGCTGTTCGTGCTGGTTGCCGTCGCCGGCTTCGCGTCGACGCTCGCCCTGAGCTCCGCGCACGGCGGCATCCTGCCGACGCTGAGCGTGCCCTCACTGCCGGTCTCGGTGCCCGTGACGACCGCGCCGCTGCCGCCCGCGCCGCCGCTCCCGCCGCCTCCGCCGGTTCCCCCCGCTCCGCCGCCGGCGCTACCCCCGGCTCCGCCCCCGCCTGCGCTGCCGCCGGCGCCTCCGGCTCCGCCGATCCTGCATGGCTCCACGCCGCCGGCTCCGCCGCTCCCCGGTTCGGCCGGTTCCACCGGTTCGTCGGGGTCGTCAGGAGCTTCGAGCTCGCCGAGTGGCACCGGCTCCGGCGCAGCTTCTGCGTCTGCGTCGCAGCCGTCGGCCCGCAACGCCTCGATGGCGGCGCACGTCACTCGCGCGCGCTTCCACACGAGCGGACCGGGGCGCCGCGGCACGACGATCACGTTCCACCTGACGGCGCCGGCGACCGTCGTGCTGCTCGTGCACGGCCCGAGCCCGAGCTGCGGGCTCGCGGGCCGCAGGGTGGTCACGCTGGGCAGGGGCGTCAGCCGCGTCCGCTTCCTCGGCCGTTTCCATGGACGGCCGCTCGCGCCCGGCACCTACGGGATCACGATGGTCGCCCGCCGCGGTGGCAAGAGCAGGATGCTCGGCCTGCTCGCGGTCTCGGTCGTTCCGCCGGGGCAGCGGATTCACAAGTCCTCGGCGCGGCCGGTCTTCGCCGGCTGCGCGTCGAACCCCGAGACGGGTGGAGCAGCAACGAGCGCTCCGAGCGAGCCCTTCGCCGGCCTCGGGCTCGTCCTGCAGACGGCCCCCGCGAACCTCGGCACGGTCAACGGCCCGAAGGCGTCGTTCCGGCCGCCGAAGCTGAGCGTGCCGGTTCCGCAGGCGCCGCAGGTGCCGGGCTCCTCGGGCCGCGGGTCGTGGCTCGCAGTCCTCTTCTACGTGGTCGTGATGCTCGCGGGCGCCGCGATGCTCATGCTCGTGCTCGGCTTCGCCAAGCAGCGCTGGAACCCCTGACGCGCCGTTAGCGTAGAGGAGTGATCGAGCAGGCCTTCGGCCGGAGCGCGCCGTGGTCGCTGGGGGTCGAGGAGGAGGTGCTGATCCTCGACGCGGGCTCGCTCGCGCTCGCTCCCGGTGTTGAGGCGCTGCTCGACGCCGCCGGCGAGCACGAGCTGCCGGGCGTGCTGAAGATGGAGCTGCTCGCGTCGATGGCCGAGCTCGCGACCGACGTGTGCGCGTCGCCGCAGGAGGCGCTAGCTACGCTGCGGCAGCTTCGGGTCGCGGCCGACGAGGGTGCCCGCGCCGCCGGGCTGCGGATCGCCGCCGCCGGTACGCACCCGTTCAGCCTCCCGCAAGCGCAGGACATCGCGCCGGACCCGCGCTACCGCGAGTTCGTCGAGTACGCCGGCGTCTCCGCGCGGCGGCAGGCGGTCTGCGGGCTGCACGTCCACGTCTCGATGCCGAGCGCCAAGGAGTGCATGCGGGCGCTCGAAGGCGTCCTGCCCTGGCTCCCGCTCGTGCTCGCGCTGTCGGCGAATTCGCCGTACCTCGCGGGCGAGGAGACCGGCCTCGCGTCCGCGCGGGCGGAGGTGCTGGCCCTGCTGCCGAGGGCGGCGGCGCCGCCGGTGTTCGAGTCGTATGCGGCGTGGGAAAGGTTCGTCGAGCGCTTCGTCGAGATCGGGCTGGCCGACGGCTACACGCGCTTCTGGTGGGACATCCGGCCGCATCCGCGCTTCGGCACGCTCGAGGTACGGGCGCCCGACCAGCCGACCGACGTCGAGCGCACTGCCGCGTTCGCCGCGCTGCTCCAGGCGCTGTGCGTGACCGTGCTCGACGCCGAGCCGCCCGCGCCCGCGAACCGCGGCGACTACGCGCAGAACCGCTGGGCGGCCCTGCGCTTCGGCCCGCGCGCGCAGCTGATCCACCCCGACGGCTCGCGGCTCGTACCGGTCGCGGAACTCTACGAGGAGCTGCTCGCGCGCATCGGTGCGGTCGTGCGCAAGCTCCGCACCGAGGAGCTCCTGCGTGTGCTCGACCCGCGGACGTGCGAGGGCGACCGCCAGCTCGAGCTCGGCCGCTCGCAGGGGCTCGAGGCCGTCGTCGCCGACGCCGTCGAGCGGACGGTACGATCGGCCTAGATGCCGATCCTCTCCGAGACGATCCAGGTCAGCGGGATCCGCTGCGAGCGCTGCGTCGGCCGGCTGGCGGGCGCCCTGCGGGGACACGAGGGGCTTGAGTTCGCGAACGCGAACCTGATGGGCCAGGTGCAGCTCCAGTGGGACGACGAGCGCACAGACCGCGACGCGATTCTCGCCAAGATGGCGAGCGCCGGCTTCCGCGAGCTCGACTAGCGACTAGACCTTGTCGTGCGCGTCCGGCGGGATGATCTGCCGGCCGTGCGGCCCGGGCTCGCTGCCGCCTGCGCGGATCCGAGCGCGCTCCATCGGCCCGGAGTCCACGTCGCCGCGCAACGCGTCCTCCTCGGCGTGAGAGTCGGGATCCACTTCGGTCGGCTGAACGAGGCCGTAGTGGAGCGCGACCGCCTGCCGGTCGACCTCCCCGTTCTCGAGCGGGGGGGAGTCGTTCACGACCTCCTTGGAGACGGAGAGCCGAACGACCTGCTCGCTCTCGTCCGCGTGGGCGAATGCCAGCGGGACCGCGTGGCGAGACTTGCGCAACAACCCGCCCTCGACGATCAACAGGTCGTCGTCGACGGCGGCGACCTCCCCCAGCTTGTGGTCGTCGCTTCCGATGACGTTGTAGCCTTGCATGGCGACGGGCGTACCCCCGACCCGCCTTTTGGAAACGGGAATGGCAACGGCCCCGGCGGCGTTCAAAGCCCTGACAGCACGATGCTAGGGTGGCCCGCGATGGGCGAGACCACTCCCGAGCAGGATCCGAGGAAGCTCGCCGAAGAGGCGCGGGACCGGGTGCGGTTCGAGGAGGAGGCGCTCGACCTCTCCGACCAGGTGTACCGCGTCGCGCGGCGGCTGGTCTCCACCCGCGAGGAGGCAGAAGACCTGATGCAGGAGACCTATGCACGCGCGTTCCGCGCCTGGCGCTCGTTCCAGCCGGGAACGAACCTGCGCGCGTGGTTGCTCCGGATCCTTACGAACCTGAACATCGACCGCGGCCGGCGCCAGCAGCGCTCGCCCGACCTGCAGCCGCTGGAGGAAGGCGACTACTACCTCTACAACCGGCTCGAGGAGTCCGGGCGCGAGCCGAACAACGACCAGGACCGGGTCGACGAGCGGCTCTCCCAGGACGACGTCGTGTCCGCGCTCTCGGCAGTGCCGCACGACTTCCGCGACGTGATCGTCCTCGTCGACATCGGCGACTTCAGCTACGCGGACGCGGCGCAGATCCTCGAGATTCCGATCGGCACCGTCATGTCCCGCCTGCATCGTGGTCGGCGTATCCTGAAACAGGAGCTCGCCGAGCAAACGGTGGAGACCGCGTGATGTCGTTCAGTCCGGGAGTGGATCCGTGCGAAGAGTGCGAGAAGCTCCTCCAGCCCTACCTCGACAAGCAGCTGTCCGACTCGGAGCGCGCCGAGGCCGAGGCGCACCTCGAGGTCTGCTCGTACTGCCGGAAGCGCTACGTGTTCGAGGAGAAGCTCAGGATGTTCGTCCGGCAGGCGGCCGTCGAGGAGATGCCGCCTGACCTGAAGCAGAAGCTCGCCGGACTGCGCACGCCGCTCTTCTGACGAAAGCGCAACGGGCTCACCGGCTGCCCGAAGTGCCGGAGCTCGAAGTGCAGGTGCGTTCCGGTGCACCAGCCCGTGCAACCGGCCGTGCCGATCCGCTCCCCGGCCGAGACCCGCTCGCCGAGGTGGACGCGCGTTCGGGCGAGGTGCGCGTAGAGCGCGGTGTAGCCGCGGCCGAGCGCGACCTGGACGAGCGTCCCGTACCCCTCGAACCCGCTGGGTGAGCCGACGGCGACGACACGGCCCGGCTGCGCAGCGCGAACGGCGAGCGAGCGGAGGATGCCGATGTCGATGCCGGGGTGCCGGCGGCCGCCGTCATAGCCGAACGGCCCGGTGACCGTGCCCTGCGCCGGCCAGACCGACCAGTCCGGCGGCGGCTGCTGGACCTGGACGTGCGTCAACGCGAGCGCGAGCAGGAGGGTCAGCACGGCGGCGGAGACTAGCTGTTCGCGTCAGCAGGTGGCCCGCGCGGGGCCGACGATCACCACGAGCCGGCGCGGGTTCGATCCGCCCGGGAGCGGCTTCGGGCTCCCGCAGCCGATCTGGGTCGCGAGCCGCTGCGCGGCCGTGACGCCGCCCGGCTCGTAGTAGACCGCCGTCGTCCGGTAGTCGAACCGGTTCGCCTTCGTCACGTGCTTGATCCGATAGCCAAACGCGCCCACGCGGCTCGCGACCTGGCGCGTGTAGTTGATGTCGCCGCTGCCGTTGAGCACGTCGACCGAGTACTTCCAGGGCGGCGGGAGCGTCGCCGCGAGCCGCTTCGCGGGCGAGGGGCCGCTGCCGCCGGTGCCGAAGGCGAAGACGACGACCGCGGCGGTCACGACGGCGACCGCGGCGGCGGCGGCGATCCAGCGGCCGACCGGCCTGCGCGCTGGCGGCTCGACCGGCATCCCGGAGAGGCGGCGCGCCTCCCGGTGGTCGATCCCGAGGGCGGTCGCGTAGCGCAGGAGCGCGAGCACGGCCGTGTCGTGGCGCGGGAAGCGGTAGAGCTTGCCCTCCTCCAGCCACTCGACCTGCTCGGGCCAGAGCGCCGCTCGCTTGGCCGCTTCCTCGATCGTGAGCTTGCGCTGGAGCCGCAGCGACGTCAGCGGCGACGTCTGCGCTGCAGGTTCGGCGGCTAGCGGTCTGGCGAGCTCCATGACTTCAGGTCGTCCGGCAGGTCATCGGCGAAATCGACGTCGCCTGGAGGAGATAGATCGTCGCAGGAGACGAGGACGGCGTCGAGGGTTCTCGCTCCGTCGTCCGGAACCTGCTCCCACACGGCGCGGTCGAGCAGGACGGGGTGGAGGCGCGTGCCGCCGTAGGTGGCCGCGACGACCGGCGCGCGGTCGTCGCGCCAGCGAGCGATCACGCGGTCGATTGCCGCCGGCTCGAGGTCGGGACCGTCGGCGAGGACGACCACTGCGGCGTCTGCATCGTCGGGGAGCGCCGAGAGGCCGCAGCGGAGCGAGGCGCCGGGGCCGCGCTCCCATTGCGGGCAGCGGACGGTCGGCGCGCCGGTCTCGAGCTCATGGGCGCCGGTCACGACGACGACGCCGTCGACGCCGCTCGCCCGGACACGCTCGAGCACCGGCGTGACGAGGAGCCGCTGCTTCGGCGCCCCGAACCGGCTCGCCGCGCCGGCCGCGAGCACCACCGCCCAGACCATCAGGACACGGCGTCGAGCGCGCGGCGGATCAGCGGGCGCGCGAGTTCGACCTTGTACGCGGTGCCGGGCAGCGGCGTCGCGCGGTCGAGGTCGTCCGGCGAGCCGAGCAGCCACGGGATCGGCGCGACGCCGCTCAGAGCGAGACGCGTCTCGCCGCCGGAGCGCGCAGCCGCCGCGACGCCGACCAGCGCGAACGAGAAGCGGTTCCGGTCCATCGCCTTCAGGTAGGTCGAGGCCTCCGGCTGCGGCACCTCGACCTCCAGGATCAGCTCACCGGGCTCCAGCGCGACCACGTCGCGGTCGTCGTCGGTCGGCAGCCGGTACAGCTCGGCGACCGGCAGCTCACGCCGGTCGGTGCGAAGCGTCGCGCCGAGCGCCAGCAGCGCTGCCGCCGGGTCCGACGGGTGCGCCGAGGCGCAGCGCTCGTTGCCGAAGATCGCGTGCTCGCGGTGCGCTCCCTGGCGCGCGTGGCAGCGCGAGCCGCCGTGCAGGTAGCAGGGGTACTTCAGCCGCCAGTACCAGCACCGCGTCGCCTGCAGGAGGTTCCCGCCGATCGTGCCCATCGAGCGCAGCTGCGGCGACGCCGCCAGCGCGCACGCCTCGCGCAGCGCCTGCGGGACCTGCGTGTCGACCTCGAGCTCCGCCAGCGCGGTGCCGGCGCCGATCCGCGTGCCGTCCACGCCTTTCGGCAGGACGCCGCGAACGTCGACCAGGGTCTCGGCCTGGACGAGCTGCTCGCGCAGCAGCGGGACGAGGTCGGTGCCGCCGGCGAGCGCGACCGACCCGTTGCCGAGCGAGGCCGTCGCGGACGCGAGCGACTCAGGCCGGAGCAGCTGCAAGCCGGTTCCGTTCCCTCGCTTCGGCCAACGCGCGGAGCATCTCCTCCCGGGTCACCGGCAGTTCCCGCACGTCGGCGCCGGTCGCGTCGCGGATCGCGTTCACGATCGCCGCCGCCGTCGGCACGATCGGCGGCTCGCCGAGGCCCTACGAGCCGAGGTTCGTGAGGTGGTCGTCGGGGATGTCGAGCAGGTCGACCACCATCTCGGGCACGTCGGCGATCGTCGGCAGCTTGTACGCGTCGAGCGTCTGCGTCAGCACGCGTCCGGTCTGTGGATCGACCAGCCGCTCCTCCGAGAGCGTGTGCCCGACGCCCTGGATGATCCCGCCCTCGACCTGGCTCTGCGCGCCCAGCGGGTTGATCACGCGGCCCACGTCGTGGATCGCCGCCAGGCGCTCGACCTTCACCTCGCCCGTCTCGACGTCGACGGCGACGTCCGCCACCTGCACGCCGAACGTGAGCACCCGCATACCGGTCGGGTTCGGGCCGCGGGCGCCCTTGCCGGTGATCTGAGCGTCCCCGAGCAGGCCGGTCACCTCCTCGAGCGGCCACGAGCCGCCGTCGGCGTTGACGACGCGCCCGTCCTTCAGCGAGAGCACGCGCTCCTCGAGGTGGAAGCGCTGCGCCGCGATCTCCAGGATCTGCCGCGCCGCGTCCGCCGCGGCCGCCCGCACCGCGGGCCCCATCGACGGCGTCGTCGACGAGCCGGCGGAGATGGACGCGTACGTGCCGCGGGCCGAGTCGCCGAGCGAGACCCGCACGCGGTCGAGCGGCAACCCGAGCTCCTCGGCTGCGATCTGGGCCATGGCGGTGCTCGAGCCCGTGCCGATGTCCTGCATGGCGGTGAGCACGGTCGCGTAGCCGTCGGAGCCGACCCGCACGCCCGCGTAGGACGGCGGGCCGCCGCCGCCGTACCAGATCTGGCTCGCGAGACCGGTCCCGCGACGCACCGGCCCCTCCGAGCGGGCGCGGACCTCGTCGCGACGCGCCCAGTGCTCGTCCGCGCGGCGGTAGCACTCGAGCAGGTTCTTCGACGAGAACGGCCGTCCGTCCGCGAGGTCGTGGTCGGCGTGGTTGCGGCGCCGCAGCTCGAGCGGGTCGAGCTCCAGGCGCGCGGCGAGCTCGTCGAGCAGGCACTCGAGCCCGAACGTGCCCTCCACGAAGCCCGGCGCCCGGAAGGCCGCGTTCGGCGGCAGGTTCAGCTTCGCGCCGTGCGTCAGCGTCCGGACGTTGTCGCAGGCGTAGAGCATCTCCGTCGGCCCGTACGTGGGACCCGACCAGCCGGCCCACCCGACCGCGTTGAAGTACTCCGCGTCGAGCGCGACGAGCGTCCCGTCCGATCGCGCGCCGGCGCGCAGGCGCTGGATCGTCGCGTTGCGGTTGCCGGTCGCCAGGTTCTCCTCGCGCCGGGTGAGCGCGCAGCGAACCGGGCGGCCGGTCTTGCCGGCGAGCGCGATTCCGACGTACGTGTAGTCGCCCGGGCCGTTCTTGGAGCCGAAGCCCCCGCCCATGTAGTTGCAGATCACGCGCACGCGGTCGGGCGGCAGCTCGAGCTGCTGCGCGATCGAGTCGCGGACGCCCCAGATGTACTGCGTCGAGATGTAGACCTCGAGCGTGTCGCCCTCCCAGCGGACGACCGACTGGTGCGTCTCCATCGAGTTGTGCAGGACGGTCTGCGTCCGGTACTCGGCCTCGACGACGACGTCCGCCTCGGCGAAGCCGCTGTCGACGTCGCCGCGCTCGTAGCGCCGCGCCTCCTCGAGTACCGAGCCCTGCCGGACCGCCTCCTCCGGATCGAGCAGCGGCTCGAGCTCCTCCCACTCGACCTCGATCGCCGCCAGCGCCTCGCGGGCGCGGGCGAAGGTGTCCGCGGCGACGGCCGCGACGGGCGCGCCGTGGTAGCCGGGCTCGGTCTGCAGCACGTGGCAGTCGTCGGGGCCGATCGCCCCGACCACGCCCGGCAGCTCGAGGGCGGGAGCCAGGCCGAGCTTCTTCACGCGCGCGCGCGCGAAGGGCGAGCGCAGCACTGCCGCGTGGACGAGGCCGGGAAGCTGGACGTCCGCCGTGTAGATCGCCTGCCCGCGCGCCCGCTGGGGTCCGTCCTGTCGCGGCGCCGGCTGTCCGACGACCGCGCCGGGGCCCTGCGGCCACTGGTCGAGCGCGTCGTCGTCGCCTTCGACCACGACCCACTGCTCGGTATAGCGGCCTTCGACCTCCTTCTCGGTCCGGATCAGTCGCGCCATGTCAGAACTGCCTCCTCGATTCGCGGGTAGGCGCCGCAGCGGCAGAGGTTGCCCGCCATCGCGTGGCGGACGCGCTCCGGCGTCGGCGCGGGGTCGGCGGCCACGAGCGCGGCGGCCGAGACGATCTGCCCCGGCGTGCAGAAGCCGCACTGCAGTGCGTCGGTGCGCACGAACGCGTCGACGAGCGGGTGGTCGCGCAGGCCTTCGATCGTCGTCACCTCGCGCTCGCCGACCGTGTGGACGAGCGTGATGCAGGAGAGCACCGGAACGCCGTCGAGCTGGACCGTGCAGGCGCCGCAGTGGCCCTCTCCGCAGGCGATCTTGGTGCCGGTCAGGCCGAGGTCGTCGCGCAGCGTCTCGGCGAGCGTCCGCCCGACCGGCGGCTCCGGGACCTCCAGCACCGCACCGTTGACGTGAAGCTCAAGCACGCGTGGTCACCGCCAGGATGTCCGCGAGGTGCACGAGCCGAAACGTCGTGCGGCTGACGACGCGCTGCTCGCCCTCGTCCTCGACCTCCGGCAGCACGCGCCAGAGGTCGCGCGCCGCCTCGAGGAGCTCGCGGATGCGCTCGCGCTCCTCCGGGTGCCCGTCGCGGTCGGCAGTCGCGTTCAGGGCGAGCCCGAGCACGCCGATCGTGTCGGCCTGCCGCGTCCAGAGCAGCGGCGTCGCCATCGAGAGGTACTGATGGATGCGAGCGAACGCCATCGGCTGCGCGAAGGTGTTGTCCCCGATCGGCGGCGTCGGCTCGAGCGGGGGCTCGCCGGCGGCCATGCGACTCGCCGTCACGCTCAGCATCGTGCGCAGCCGGTCGTCGTCGAGGCCGGCCACGTGCGCCGTCCGCACCGCGATCAGGAGCGAGCTCGGCTGCTGCCCGTAGGGGTAGTCGGAGGCGTAGACGACCTGCTCGGGCGAGACGAGGTGGTAGAGGCTGAGCAGGTCGATCGCGCTCCACACCGAGGTGTCGAAGAAGACGCCCGCCATCCCGGCGAAGTAGCCGGCGAGCGAGCCGAGGTCGGCGATCCCGGCGTGGGCGATGATCAGCTGCGAGCCCGGGTAGCGCTCGACGAGCCGGTGCAGGTGGTCGGCGATCGGCGGCAGCCCGCGGCCGCCGTGGATCAGGATCGGCACGTTGCGATCCGCCGCGAGCTCGAACACGGGCGCGAGCCGCTCGTCGTTGAGCAGGAAGCGCTGCGCGCGCGGATGGAGCTTGATCCCGCGCGCGCCGAGGTCGAGGCACCTCGTCGCCTCCACGATCGGCTCCTCCGAGAGGTCGAGCCTGACGAACGGGATCAGTCGGCCGCCGGAGCGCTCCGCGTACGCGAGCGTCCGGTCGTTCGCGGCGCGGAAGGCCGGGTGCCGATCGACCTCGTCCATGCAGAACATGAAGCAGCGGGAGATGCCGTAGCGCTCGTTGATCCGCTCGAGGTCCTCGTAGACCCCGGTCATGCCGTCGATGTCGTGCCCGAGGTGGACGTGCGCGTCGAAGATGTCCGTGCCCTCGGGCAGCTCGCGCGCCAGCTCGTCGTCGTAGCCGGCGATCAGCGCCTGGGCCTTCTGGAGCACCTCTTCCACTGCGCGTGATCCTAGATGTACGATCCGGCCCGCCGTGTCAGACGTTCTCATCTACGCAGATTCGATCCGCTCGCCCGAGTTGCGGCACGAGGTGCCGCTCGGTGTCCCGGACGCCTTCCTCTACGCCGAGCGCAACGGGACCCGCAGCGTCGTCGCCAGCTCGTTCGAGCTCGACCGGATCAACGCCGTCGCGCCCGGCATCGACGCGCTGCCGTACGAGGAGTTCGGCATCGACGAGCTCTACGCGCAGGGCCTCCCGCGCGAGGAGATCGAGCTCGAGGTCGCGCTGCGGGCAGCGCGCCGCTTTGGCATCGAGGACGCGGTCGTGCCGGGGACGTTCCCGCTCGAGCTGGCCGACCACCTGCGCTCGAACGGGATCCAGGTGCGTGCCGACCGCGACCACTTCGTCCAGCGCCGCCGCGTGAAGAACGACGCCGAGCTCGCGGGCATCCGCCGGGCCCAGCGCGCCGCCGAGGCCGCGATGGACGCCGCGCGCGAGGTGCTGCGTTCGGCCGAGAGGCAGAACGGCGGCCTGCGCGTCGATGGCGAGGAGCTCACCTGCGAGCGGCTCAAGCTGGCCGTCGAGCAGGCGTTCACCGCCAACGGCGCGTTCGCCGACGAGTTCATCGTCTCTCACGGCCCGCAGACCGCGGTGGGCCACGACATGGGCTCCGGACCGATCGCTCCCGACGAGCCGGTGTGCCTCGACCTCTTCCCGCGCGACCGCGAGTCCGGCTGCTTCGCCGACATGACGCGCGTCTTCGTGGTCGGGACGCCCTCCGACGAGCTGCAGGAGTGGCACAAGCTCTGCAAGGAGGCGCTCGACCGCTCGGTCGCCGCCGTCAAGCCGGGGATCGCGGGCAGCGAGCTACACAGGATCAGCTGCGACGTCTTCGAGGAGCACGGCTACCCGACGCTCCGCTCGAAGAAGCCCGGCGAGGTGCTCCAGGACGGCTTCTACCTCTCGCTCGGCCACGGGGTCGGCCTCGAGGTGCACGAGGAGCCGAGCCTCGGCCGCGCGCCGGGCGAGCTCGTCGCCGGCGACGTGATCGCCGTCGAGCCGGGCCTGTACCGCCACGGGTACGGCGGCTGCCGGCTCGAGGACCTCGTGCTCGTGACCGAGGACGGGCCCGAGGTGCTGACGGACTACCCGTACGACCTCGCGCCCTGAGGGTTAATCCGGCCGCGCAGGGGAACCAGAACCTGCTACAACTTCGGCGACTCGACTCGATCGGGTTGCGATTAAACCCAGCCGACGCCCTCGGCAGGGTTGGCCGGGGGGCCGGCAACGAAGGAGGTTGCCATGGCTGTCCTAGCTGAAGAACGGGCTCGGCCGACGCTCGTGGAGACACTCCCGGCCGCCGACCCCGCGCCGCTCGGCCTCGCCGCGTTCGCATTGACCACGTTCATGCTGAGCGGGCACAACGCGACGTTCATCCCGGACATCGCGTGGCTCGGGCTCGCATTCTTCTACGGCGGGCTCGCCCAGCTTTTGGCCGGCATGTGGGAGTTCCGGAACCGCAACGTCTTCGGCGCCACCGCGTTCTCGACGTACGGCGGCTTCTGGATGGCGCTCGGCCTGTTCGTGACGCTCGTGCTCGTCTCGAAGACGGTCGCTGCGGCGGTCGCAGGCCCGCAGCTGCTGAACGGGCTCGCGTGGTTCCTGCTCGCGTTCGCGATCTTCAACTTCTACATGCTCATGTGGAGCACGAGGGTGAACGTCGCCATCTTCGGCGTCTTCCTGACGCTGCAGATCACCGAGGTCCTGCTGTGCATCGGCTTCTTC
>DASSQG010000212.1:0-21309 GCA_035702625.1 Gaiellaceae bacterium
CGCCGCCGACACCGCGATGAAGGTGACGACCGACGCGGTGCAGATCTTCGGCGGCTACGGCTACATCAAGGAGTACCCGGTCGAGAAGCTGATGCGCGACGCGAAGCTGTTCCAGATCTACGAGGGCACCTCGCAGATCCAGCGGCTCGTGATCGCCCGCGAGATCTACCTGCCGCGGGAATGACGTCGGACGGGTCGACCGGTCGCTTCAGACGGACGGCCGGCAAAGCCGTCCGTCCTGACGACGGCACCGCAAGCGGTGCCTGAGTCCCTCGAGATTGACCTCTCCGGACGGGTCGCGCTCGTCACGGGAGCTTCGAGAGGGATCGGCCGCGCCGATGCGCTGGCGCTTGCGCGCGCCGGCGCCGACGTGATCCTCGCCGACGTACAGCTGGAGTCCGAGGAACCGGTCGACGTCGGGCCGCTGTCGCAGGCGGCGCGGGCGCAGGGGATCGTCTACACCGCGGGGACGGCGGAGGAGATCCGCGGGCTCGGGCGGCGCGCGGTCGCTGTCCGCTGCGACGTGACCGATCCCGCGCAGGTCGCGGCGGCCGTGGCGACCGAGCTCGGCGCGCCGGACATCCTCGTCGCGAACGCTGCGACGCTCGACCACGCCGCGCGCTTCGAGGCCCAGTCGCCCGAGCTCTGGGAGCGTGACCTGCGCGTGAACCTGACCGGCGTCTTCACCTGCGCGCAGGCGGTCTGGCGGGCGATGGTCGAGCGCGGCTGGGGGCGGATCGTCACGATGTCGTCGGTCACGGCGACGCTCGGGGGGTTCGGCCTGGCGAGCTACGCGTCCACCAAGGCCGGGCTGCTCGGGTTGACGAAGACGCTCGCGCTCGAAGGCGCGCGCCACGGCATCACCGCCAACGCCGTCGTCGCGGGCATCGTCAACACCGAGGCGTTCGGGTTCGTCAAGCCGGAGATGAACGACCGGATGGTGAAGCGCACCGCGCTGCAGCGGCCGGGGACGCCCGAGGAAATTGCGAACGTCGTCGTCTTCCTCTGCTCCGACCTCGCCTCGTACGTCACCGGCGCCGCCGTGCCGGTCACCGGCGGGATCGACTTGTTCACGTTCTGAGCGCCGCTATCCTCCGAGCATGACCTCGAGGCCCCGTGTGGACGAGCTGCTGCCGGTTCCGGCGGTCGCCCCGCGGCCGCCGGTCGTGCACGTCCCGGCGTAGGCGCTCCCGCCGCATTCGGCCCGGAGCGCCGCAACCACCTCCGTTCCGCCGGTCGACGTCTACGAAGGGAGCACGATGAGCACGCAGGCTCTGCCCGCGCAGTCGGGCGACTTCCCCGCCTGGTACGGCGAGGTGGTTCGCCGTGCCGGTCTCGCCGAGAACTCCGCAGTTCGCGGCGCGATGGTGATCAAGCCGTACGGCTACGCGATCTGGGAGACGATCCAGCGCGAGCTGGACGAGCGGATCAAGGCCACCGGCCACGAGAACTTCTACTTCCCGCTGCTCGTGCCGATGTCCGTGCTGGCGCAGGAGGGCGAGCTGATCGAGGGGTTCGCCCCCGAGGTCGCGGTCGTCACCGAGGCCGGCGGAAAGGGGCTGGAGGAGCCGCTCGCGATCCGTCCGACCTCGGAGGCGCAGATCTGGGCGACCTACGCGCGCTGGGTGCAGTCGTACCGCGACCTGCCGCTGCTCTACAACCAGTGGGCCAACTGCGTCCGCTGGGAGCTCCGGCCTCGGCTGTTCCTGCGGACGAGCGAGTTCCTCTGGCAGGAGGGGCACACGGCCCACGAGACCGAGGAGGAGGCGGTCGCCGAGGCGCTGACGATCCTGCACGAGGTGTACGCGGACACGATCGAGAACGTGCTCGCGATCCCCGTGCTGCGCGGGCGCAAGAGCGAGAGCGAGCGCTTCCCGGGCGCCGTCGGCACCTACACGCTCGAGGCGCTGATGCGAGACGGCAAGGCGCTGCAGGCCGCGACGTCGCACTACCTGGGCCAGGGCTTCGCGCGGGCGTTCGGCGTCCGGTACACCGGCCGCGACGGCAGCGAGCAGCATCCGTACGCGACGTCGTGGGGCGCGACCACGCGGCTCGTCGGCGGCATCGTCATGGCGCACGGCGACGACTGCGGCCTGCGGCTGCCTCCTCGCGTGGCGCCGCAGCAGGTCGTGATCGTGCCGATCGCCCGCGAGGACGACCGCGCAGACGTCTTGCGCGCCGCGGCGGCCGTGGCCGGCGAACTGCGCGACTCGGGCGTGCGCGTCCGCGTCGACGACCGGCCCGAGCTCCGGCCCGGCTTCAAGTTCAACGAGTGGGAGCTGAAGGGCGTGCCGCTCCGCCTCGAGCTCGGCGGTCGCGACCTGGCCGCGGACACGGTCACGGTCGCGCGCAGGGACACCGGCGAGAAGGCGCCCGTTCCGCTTGCCGGCGTGTCCGCAGCCGTCGTCGCGCTGCTGGACGAGGTCCAGGCGGCGCTCTTCCAGGACGCCGTCGACGAGCGGGAGCGCCGGACTCTGCGCGACCCGGGCACCTACGACGAGCTGATCGACTACCTCCGCGAGGCGCGCGGCTTCGCCGTGGCGCCCTGGTGCGGCCGTGCCGAATGCGAGGCGCGAGTCAAGGCCGACAGCTCGGCGACGATCCGCTGCCTGCCCCTCGGGGCGTCTCCGGAGGGTGGTGTGTGCCTCTCCTGCGGCCGGCCGGCAAACACCCAGGCGGTCTGGGCGCAGGCGTACTAGACGCACCCGAGGACGAAGCTAGACTGACGTGTCTTGCGCGCCGAGGCAGGGACTGGAGCGGTCCGGGTCCGCGGTAGGCGACGCAGCCGCTCCCGGGCGTTGTGGGCACAGCGCCTCGCGGTGCTGCTCGTCGTTCTCGCGGTCGGCGCCGCCGTGTTCGGATTCGTCTTCGCCGGCTCGCCGAGCACGATCGCCGAAGGCGTCAGCGTCGACGGCGTCGACGTCGGCGGTCTGACTGCGGGCGAGGCCCAGGCGAAGCTCGAGCGACGCGCCGCCGCGCTCGCGCAGGTGCCCGTCACCTTCACCGCCGCCGGACACGCGTGGAAGCTGAAACCCGCCGGGCTCGGGGTTGACGTCGACTGGCGCGCCGCGGCGCAGCTCGCGCTCGACGAGGGCGACGGCGTCGGCCCGCTGCGCGGCTTCCGCCGGATCGGCGTGCGGTTCTTCGGCGCCGACGTCCGGCCGCCGACGCGGGTGTTCGAGGGTGCGCTCCAGTACGAGCTCGGGCGCATCGGGAAGGCGGTCGACCACCCGCATGCCGACGCGGCCCTCGTGCTGAGGAAGTTCCAGCCGGTGGTCATCCCGGCCCACGGCGGGGCAGTGCTCGACCGCGACGCCGCGGCCGACACGATCGTGCGCTCGCTCTCCGGCTTCCAGCGCGGTCGCGTCGCGCTGCCGGTGCAGGCCGACGAGCCCCGGGTGCGCGCCGCCGACCTCGAGAAGGCCAAGGCGCAGGTGCGCACGGCGCTCGCGCGGCCGGTGCGGATGGAGCTCGGTGTCGCGTCGTGGTGGCTCCCGAAGCGCAAGCTGGCGGCGATCCTCGCGCTGCCGAGCCACGGCGCGAGCGCGCTGTCGGTCGGCGGGCCTGGCGCCCGCGCCTACTTCACGAAGCTCGGGCGCGGGATCGACAAGCCTCCGCGCGACGCGACCTTCAGGCCGCTCGCGTCGGGCCGGGTGGCGGTCGTGCCGGCACGGCCCGGACGCGTCGTCGCCGCGCAGGCGACGAGCCGCAGCATCCTCGCGGCCGCCCTCGCCACGCAGAACCGCACCGCGCGGGTCGCCCTCACCTACGCGCAGCCGAAGGTGTCGACCGCCCAGGTGCGCGCGATGGGCATCACGACGCGCGTCGGCCGCTACGAGACGATCTACGGCGGCGACCCGAACCGGATCCACAACGTCCAGCTGGTCGCGCGCCTGATCGACGGGAAGCTGATCGCGCCGGGCGCGACCTTCTCGTTCAACCGGGCGACCGGCGCGCGCACGGCCGCCAAGGGCTTCCGCACGGCGCCTGTGATCATCAACGGCGAGCTGACGACCGGGCTCGGCGGCGGCGTGTGCCAGGTCTCGACGACGGTCTTCAACGCGGCGTACGAGGCGGGCCTGAAGATCACCGAGCGGACGAACCACGCGCTCTACATCAGCCACTACCCGCAGGGCCGCGACGCGACGGTGAACTACCCGGACGTCGACCTCAAGTTCGTCAACGACACGCCGCACTGGCTGCTGCTGCGCACCTACGTCGGCTCGTACTCGCTCGACGTCGACCTCTACGGCGCGCCGCTTCACCGGCGCATCGTCACCGACACGCGGCCGCTGGTCACGACCGGGCCGGCACCGGTTCAGCGTGTCCCCGACCCGTCGCTGTACGTCGGGCAGACGTCGGTGCAGGAGAGCGGGTCGCCGTCGTTGTCGACGAGCGTCGAGCGCAAGGTCTACACGGCGGGCGGCGCCCTGCTCTACGACGACACCTGGTACTCGTCGTACCGCGGCGAGACGCGCGTCGTCGAGGTCGGGACGAAGCCGCGGCCGCAGGCGCCGCCGAAGAAGAAGGGCCCGAGCGGCCCGAGCGGGCCGAGTGGTCCCAGCGGCCCGACCGGGCCGGCCGGCGTCAGCTCTCAGCGGTAGCGATCTCGTCCGCGAGCCAGCCCGGTACGCGCGTCGGCCGGTGCGTGCGCGCGTCGACGCACGCGTGCGCGGTCCAGCCGTCGGCGAGCGGGTCGCCGTCGCGCTCGACGACGTACTCGAAGCGGAAGCGCGCGCCGCGCAGGTCGCCAGCGCGGACCCTCACCGTGAGGCGGTCGTCGAACCGCGCCGGCGCCAGGTAACGGACCTGCACCTCCGTCGTCAGCGCCTCGATCCCGCCGTCGCGCAGGCTCGGGTAGCCGCCGCGGAAGCGCTCGAGGTACTCGATCCGGGCGAGCTCGAACCAGACGAGGTAGACGGAGTGATGCGCGATCCCCTGCGCGTCGGTCTCGGCGAACCGTACGCGCACCTGCGTCTCGAAGCGGAAGTCCACGGCCGGTAGCTTCCTACAATCGCCGCTCCGCGCGTGACGATGCACGAGCACGAGCTGCCGACCGACGCGGCGCTCGTGCGCCGCCTGCTCGCGGCCCAGTTCCCGCACTGGGCCGGGCTGCCGGTCGAGCCGCTCGCCTCGAGCGGGACCGTGAACGCGCTCTACCGCCTCGGCGACGACCTGGTCGTTCGGCTGCCCCGGCTCGAGTGGGGCGCGCGGGCCCTGGCGCTCGACCGCGAATGGCTGCCCAGGCTCGCGCCGCTGCTCCCGGCGGAAGTCCCGGTGCCGGTCGCGACCGGCGCGCCGTCTGCGGAGTTCCCGTGGGAGTGGGGGATCTACCCGTGGCTCGACGGCGTTCACCCGGACTGCGACGCCGAGCCCGAGCCGCTCGCGGTGTTCGTGCGTGCGCTGCACGACGTCCGGCTCGACGGCGGTCCTCCGGCGCGCCGGGGCCGGCCCCTCGGCGAGGTGCAGGACGAGTCGGCGCGCGCGGCGCTACGCGAGCTCGACGGCGCGATCGACGTGGATGCTGCGTCGAAGGCCTGGGAGGCGTCGCTCGCGGCGCCGCCATGGACCGGGCCGCCGGTCTGGATCCACGGCGACCTCCTGCCCGGGAACCTGCTCGTCCGCGACGGACGGCTGACCGGGGTGATCGACTGGGGCGCCGTCGGCGTCGGCGACCCGGCCGTCGACCTGATCCCGGCCTGGGGCTCGTTGCCGGCCGGCGCGAGGGACGCGTTCCGCACGGCGCTCAGCGTGGACGACGAGACCTGGGCGCGCGGCCGCGGGTGGGCGCTGTCCATAGGCCTGATCGCGCTGCCGTACTACGTCGAGACGAACCCCGTCTTCGCCGTGACCGCGCGCGTCCTGATCCGCGAGACGCTGGCGGACTTTGGATGAGCGCGGCTGCTCTCGCAGCGCTGATCCGCGAGCGCCAGCCGTGCGTCGTCCTGACCGGCGCCGGCGTCAGCACCGAGAGCGGCATCCCCGACTTTCGGTCGCCGACGGGCATCTGGGCGGAGTTCGACCCGCTCGAGTACGGCTCGATCGAGGCGTTTCGCGCCGACTCGCTCAAGGTCTGGAGCTTCTACAAACCGCGCGTTGCGATGCTGACCGAGGCGGAGCCGAACGCCGCGCACCACGCGCTCGCCGAGCTCGAGCAGAAGGGGCTCGTCGAGGCCGTGGTGACGCAGAACATCGACCGGCTGCACGAGCGGGCCGGGAGCGAGCACGTCGTCGAGGTGCACGGCTCGATTCGCACCGCGACCTGTCCCGGCTGCGGCGCGCAGTACCCGCTCGCGCAGGTGCTCGAGCTGCTCGCCGACGCGGACGCTCCGTCCTGCCCGGCGTGCGGCGCGATCCTGAAGCCGGACGTCGTCTTCTTCGGCGAGCTGCTGCCGCAGGGGGCGATCGAGCGGGCCTTCGAGCTCGCGCAGCGCGCGCGGCTGCTGCTCGTGGTCGGGTCGGCGCTCGAGGTCTATCCGATCGCCGGCCTGCCGGAGGAGACGCTGGCGGCCGGCGGTGCGCTCGCGATCGTCAACCGCGGCCGGACGCCGTACGACGGACGGGCCGTGCTACGGATCGATGGGAGCGCGGGCGAGGTGCTGCCCGCGGTCGCCGACGCGCTCTAGGCCGCTGCGCGCTTGACCGGCCGCTCGTCGAGTACGCGGTGGCACTCGGAGCAGACGGTGCGCTCGACCTCGTACGGAATGCCGAGCCGCTGGCGCAGCACGTAGCTCCGTACGCCGGTATGCCGGTGGAGTCGTCGCCGATGCATGGTGAAGAGGTTGCTCATGGCCGCTGGTTGGAGCGTAGTTCCGTTGTCGGAAGATACGACGCACAAAAGGGTGACGCGGATGTTTCGATTCGGTTAATTCTGCGGCGGCGGAAGGTACTCTCGAGACCGTGAGACGGGCTCTGCTCTGGCTGCCGCTCGTGTTCGTCCTCGCCGGCTGCGGCGCCACCGCGCACCGGGCCGCGAGCCAGCGCCCGCCGGCCGCGGCGCCCCCACGTGTCTGCAAGACCGTGGTCGTGGGCGCCGGCCGGCCGAACGTCGCCGTCGCGGCGATCGTCCACTCGGGCGCCGTCGCCTACCGCCGCCCGGGCGCCCGGCCGTTCGCGCGCTTCGGGCGCCTGAACGTGAACGGCTTCCCGACGGTCTTCCGCGTGCTCGACGTCGTCCGCGCGCGCGACTGTTCCGCCCGCTGGTACCGGGTCCAGCTGCCGATCAAGCCCAACGGCGTCACCGGCTTCGTCCGCGCCGCCGCCGTCGCGACCGGGCCCGTGCGTTCCCGCGTCGTCGTCGACCTCTCGACCAAGCGGCTGACGCTCTTCCGGCACGGGAAGGCCGTGCTGCGTGCGCCGGTCGCCATCGGCTCGCCCGCGACGCCGACGCCCCGCGGCCGCTACTACGTCAACCAGCGGCTGATCCCCCCCGATCCGGGCGGCCCGTACGGCCCGGCCGCGATCGGCATCTCGGCGTACTCGACCGTCCTGACCGGTTGGGCGCAGGGCGGCCCGATCGCGATCCACGGGACGAACGAGCCCTGGTCGATCGGGCACGCCGTCTCGAACGGCTGCATCCGCGTCCACAACGACGTCCTCCGGCGCCTGTTCAAGGTGACGCCCGCCGGGACGCCGGTCGTGATCCATACGTGAGGCGCGTCGCGGTCGTCCTGGCGCTCGCCGCTTTGTGCGCGGGCGTCGCGGCGACGCTGGCGGCGACCGCGCGCGACCGCGGCTCGGTCGACCCGGAGACCGACGCCCGACCGGACGGCTGCGGGCGCGACTACCTCGCGCAGACGCAGCGCCAGATCCCGACGTGGGTCTACGTCGGCGACCGCAACGCCCCGGCCACGGGGCCGGCGCCGCCGCTGCGCCGCCTCGACGGCGTCGTCAGCTCGCCGTTCGACCGCGAGCTGGCCGTGCACCCGACGCCGGAGGACCTGCCTACGATCCACCGGAGTTACGACCTCAACTTCAACGTGCTGCCTGATCCGCCCGACCGCACGCTCCTGGGCGGCTCGGCCACGACGAAGACGGGCAACTTCGCGGGCCACGGCGAGTCGACCGCGCGCGTGCACGTCGAGCGGGAGCAGGGCGCGACGCCGCTGTTCGTCTGGCCCGAGGCCGGCGACCGCGTCTCGCTCGTCGGCTCGTGGATCTGGGATTGCGGCCACTGGACGGGCGGCGGCGAGAAGACCGAGATCCACCCGTTCGACGCGCTCTGGGTGGATCGGCGCGAGCACTGGCCGCAGGCCGAGGGCGACCTGTTCGTCTCGACCGACAAGACGTTCGCCGGCGTCCAGGCCGACTGCGCGCACCAGGTGAAGGGCGTCGTCGCCGCGTTCGAGGCGTGCCTCGTGACGCACTCGTCGTGGCAGGACGTGAGCGGCACCTACCGCTTCCGACTGCGTGTGCCGCCGCGACCGTCGCCGAGCTCGATCCTGCAGATCCGCGTCGTCGACGCCGGCAGCACCCCGGGCGCGCCTCCCGTAATCGCCCGGTCGAGCGGCGGCGGCGCCGAGGTCACGCTCGCCGTGCACGCGACACCCGGCAAGAAGCTCGTCGTCGCGAAGCGCGTGCTCGCGAGCTGGACCGGAACCGCTCCGGCCGACCACGTCCGCGTCCGGTTCGAGCGCCTGCTCGTGCGGCGCGCGATGGACCCCGGCTGCTCGAACGGCCGGCCGACCTGCGGCTCGAAGGAGACCACACACGGCGAGCAGGTCTCGTTCGGACCGGGGGAGTGGAACGTCTACGTCGACGGGGCGGGAACGTGGCGCATGTGGGGCAGCGGACTGTTGCGGGCGCACGACGGCCAGGTCTTCCGCAACGGGCCGACGCTGGACCTGCACCTCGCGCGCGGGAAGCCGTGGCGGGTGTTCGTCGTCACGCGGGAGTGCGACTTCGGCTCGCTCGGCAACGCCGACGGCGCGACGCATGCGATGGCGCCGTGCCCGCGCTCGAGGGAGTTCGGCACGTTCGACGGCGACGACGTGCCCGGCATCGCGGTGGCCCACTTCCGCTCCCCGGCCGCGGCGCTCGGCCTCCACGTGCTCCGCCCGCAGCGCCACGGCTCGACCTGCCCGGCGGTCAACCGGCTCGGCTGTTACGAGATCGCGTTCCGCGTCGAGCGCGCCGGTCGGGTATAAAGGGCGCCGTGGCTCAGGAGCAGAAGGACATCTTCAGCCGCCTCGCCGACCGCGGCGAGGACGTGATCGGCCGGATCAGCGAGATCCCCGGTGCCCAGCGCTTCGCCGAGAGCGCGGCGCAGGTCAAGGAGCGTGCGGACGAGCTCCAGCGCCGGCTGCGTGGGCTCGACGCCCTCGAGCGCCGCGTCGACGCGCTCGAGCGCAAGGTCGACGAGCTCTCGAAGGCGAAGCGCTCGACGGCCCGGAAGCCGGCCGCGAAGAAGCCGGCGACGAAGCCGAAGAGCTCGGGCCCGAGCTCGAGCTCCTAGCCCGGCACCCGCAGGCGCAGCGACCGCGGCACGATCTCGAAGCGGACCGGCGTCGTCCCCGGCTGCTCGCCGTCGAGCTGGACCGGCAGCGGCTCCGGCGCGTCGATCTCGACGATCGTCCCGCGCAGCAGCGTCGCCTTCGGGTGCGGCAGGTGCGTGCCGCGGTACGTCTTCGGCATCGTCAGCAGCAGGTCGCGCTTGGTCAGGTCGCCGATCAGGAGGACGTCGAGGCGGCCGTCGTCGGGCTCGGCGTCCGGCACCATCTTCATCCCGCCGCCGAGGTAACGGCTGTTCGCGACGATCACGTCGTGCATGCGGCCGGCGTGCTCCTCGCCGTCGACCCGCACGCGGACCTCGTCGCTGCGCCAGCCCGCGAACACGGCGACCGTCGCCCACGCGTACGAGACCTTCCCGCCGAACGCCTTCGAGGTCTCGTTGGTGCGCTTGGCGATCGCGCCGCTCATGCCGGCGCTCGCGACGTTGGCGAAGTACGACTCCTCGTCGCCGCCCGCCCAGGCGCGGTAGCGACCTCTGCCGAGGTCGATCTCGCGCGTCCGGCCGTGGAGCGCCACGGCGACGGCCCCCTCGAGCTTGCGCGGGATGCCGAACGTGCGCACGAAGTCGCCGCCGGTGCCGCGCGGGATCAGGGCGAGGTCGACGTCGAGACCGGCGAGGCCGTTGGCGACCTCGTTGACCGTTCCGTCGCCGCCGACGGCGACGATCAGGTCGGCGTCCGCCGCCGCCTCGCGAGCGAGCTCGGTCAGGTGTCCCGGCCGCTCGGAGAAGAGCGTGTCGCCCTGCAGGCCGAGCGAGGCTGCCTCGTGGGCGAGCTCCGGCCAGCGTCGTCCTGCCGCGCCGTTCTCGGCCGCGGGGTTGACGAGGAAGACGGTGTTAATGGCCTTGCGTGACCGTGGCGAGCGCGACCCGCGTCATGCGGTCGACGGCCGCGCGCAGCTCGTCGTCGGAGATCCGGGTGAACTCCTCGCCGATCACGATGTCGCTCACGGTGAGCAGGCAGCCCGCGTGCACACCGCGCAGGGCGCCGATGGTGAACAGCACCGCCGCCTCCATCTCGACGCCGAGGACGCCGCGCTCGGACCACCGCCGGTGCCGCTCCGGATCCGGGTCGTAGAAGGTGTCGCTCGAGGCGATCGCGCCGACGCGCAGCGGCTGGTCGAGCCCCTTCGCCGCGTGCACCGCCGCGTGGACGAGCTCCCAGTCGGCCGTCGGGACGTGCGGCTCCTGCCCGACGTAGTGGCGCGCGGTGCCGTCGGCCGGGACGGCGGAGACGGCGACGATCAGGTCGCCTAGCTGCAGGTCGTGCTGGAGCCCGCCGCACGTGCCGACGCGCAGGAACCGCTTGACCCCGAGCTGGACGAGCTCCTCCATCACGATCGCGGCCGACGGGCAGCCCATGCCGGTCGACTGCACCGCGACGGGCTTGCCCTCCCACTCGCCGGAGTAGCCGAGCATCCCGCGCTCGCCGTTCCGCTGCACCGGGTTGTCGAAGTAGGTCTCGGCGATGTACTTCGCCCTGAGGGGGTCGCCGGGAAGGAGGCAGGCCTCGCCGTACTCCCCCGGCTCCGCGCGAATGTGGATCGGCATCGGCGAGAGCCTAAAGTTGCCTCCATGCCCGCGCTGAGCGAACCGGCGCTGGACGAGATCCTCGCCTTCTGCGCCGAGGACCCGATCGAGCGCGTCTTCCTCGAGGATGTGGCGCGCCGCGGGCTCGGCCGCTTCACCGCCCTGGCCGACGGCGGCCGGCTGCTCGCGCTCTGCCACGTCGGCACGAACCTCGTCCCCTCGGGCTGCGGTTGCGGCGCATTCGCCGAGCTCGACGGCGCCTCGCGGGCGCGGCTCGTGATCGGCGAGGAGGGCGCGGTCGGCGACTTCTGGGAGGTCGCGCGTCGACGGCTGCCGACTCCGCGCGAGGACCGTCCAGGTCAGCCGGTCTACGTGCTCGAAGAGCCGCCGGCGCCGGGCGAGACCGGCGTTCGCGCCGCCGTTCCCGACGACCTCGAGCTGCTAGTGCCGGCCTGCGCGGCCGCCCATCGCGAGGAGCTCGGCATCGACCCGCTCGAACGCGATCCCGAG
The DNA here is from genome assembly GCA_035702625.1 of Gaiellaceae bacterium. GTDB lineage: Bacteria > Actinomycetota > Thermoleophilia > Gaiellales > Gaiellaceae > AC-32. Next base: position 11,549 of record DASSQG010000212.1, read on the forward strand.
AGCTTCCGCTGGCGGACGCGCGTGCAGATCGACGACGGCCGCTCGTGGATCTGGCTCGAGCACGGCACGATCCTGTTCAAGGCCGAGGCCTCCGCGTGGACGCCCGCGGCGGTGCAGCTCCAGCAGGTGTGGGTCGACCCGCGCGTCCGCGGCCGCGGCTACGCCCAGCGAGGCATGCGCGACCTCTGCCGACTGCTGCTCGAGCGCGTGCCCACGGTCTGCCTGTTCGTCCGAGCCGAGAACGCGCCCGCGATCCGCGTCTACGAGAACGTCGGCATGCGCCACACGATCTCGTACCGGTCGCTCGTCTTCATCTGAACCTGGCTGCAGGCAGACTTTCGCCTCGTCCACGCACGAGGGGAGTAACCAAATGAAGCCTCGCCGACTGATCATTCTCCTGGCCGCCATCGTTCTGCTGGCCGCGCCGGCGGCCGCCGCCGCGCAGACCTACGGCGACACGATCAGCGGCTACGAGTACGCCTTCACCTCGACCGACGGCAAGTTCGCCGGGACGTCCTCGGGAGCCGTGCCCGGTACCTGGAAGATCGACGTGCAGCACACGGCGCTCTGTCTTTCGTGCACCCCGACCGCCAGGATCACCGGCGGTAGCTTCTCGCTCGTGACGAGGCACAACGGCCTGCCGGCGCTCGCCTCGGGCGCGTTCGTCGGCGGCACCGTGCAGGTCACGAACGCCGGTGCCAGGTGTACGAATCAGACGTTCGCCGTCAACGGGATCCTCGGCCGCGTCGGCTGGTGGTCGAGCGGCAGCGGCAGCGGCGCCTTTCGGGCGACGCTCACCCACTACCGCCATTCGATCCTCGGCAGGTGCGTCACCTACGGCGCATCGGTGAAGGGGACGCTCTCGCTCGGCCTTACGTAGAAAAAGTGCCCGTTTGGGGGAGGAACGCGGCGCGGCGGCCGCCGAGAATCCGTCCGTGCGGCGTCTCGGCCTCATTGCGGCTGGCCTCATCGCCACGGCTGCGCTTGCCCTCGTCCTCGCGACGAGCGGCCGCGCGAAGCCGAATCTCGTCCACACGTGCTCGTCCGCCGACCAGCAGTTCATCGAGGCGGCCCGGACGAACATGACGGCGATGCAGCTCTGGAGCGAGCAGTACCAGAGCGGCGACGCCTCCGACTCGGACGTGGCCGGCCAGGCGCAGACGGCGGCGAAGATCATGCGCGGCACCGGGCCGACGGACTGGGCGCTGCAGCAGACGCAGCGGCTCGTGATCGGGATGCTGAGCGAGTACGCCAAGGCGATCCAGGCGCACCAGAAGCACCGCGACGCCGGCCCGCACATGTACCGCGCGTACGGCCTCGCGAACTTCGCGCACGCGGTCCTGCTGCGCTCCGAGCGGCCGCTCGGGAAGCTCGGCTGCGACGTCTCGCCTCTGCTCTGATGCGACACTTCCCGCGTGGGCGTCGACCCCGCCGAGATCCGCGGCCGCGTCGAGCGGCAGATCCGTGAGCACGGCCTGATCGAGCCCGGGGGCGAGGTGACCGCCCTCGTCTCGGGCGGCGCGGACTCGACCTGCCTCTGGCACGCGCTCCGCGAGCTCGGCTACCGCATCTCGGCGCTGCACGTCGACCATGGCCTGCGCGGCGACGAGTCGGAGGCGGACGCCCGCTTCTGCCGTGAGGTTCTGGGTGCCGAGGTCGTCGACGGCCGCGGCGGCACGACCGAGGACGAGCTGCGAAGGATCCGCTACTCGTTCGCGACCGACCGCCTGCGCGCGACCGGCCACACGGCGAGCGACCAGGTCGAGACGGTGCTCTACCGCCTCGTCGCCAGCGGCAGCGCGAAGGGGATCAAGGCGAAGCGCGAGGACGGCGTCGTTCGCCCGCTGCTCACGCTCTGGCGCGAGGAGACCCAGGCGTACTGCGTCGGCGTCGGACTCGACTTCCGGGTCGACAGCTCGAACGCCGACACGCGCCGCGGGCTGATCCGCGAGGAGGTGCTGCCGCTCCTCCGCCGGCTGCACCCGGCGGCCGAGCGCAACCTGCTGCGCGTGGCCGAGGAGCGCCCGAGCCGGCTCGACGAGCTGCTCGCCGCGACGGAGGGCTCGCGCCGCGTCGACCTCGGCGGCGGCCTGACGGCGGTGCGGGAGTACGACCGCGTGTGGCTCGAGCAGACGCCGGTCGCGCTCGACGGCCGCGTCCGCTGGGGCGAGTGGACGATCGAATCCGAGCTCGCAGGGCTTAAGGTACGAAGCTGGCGCCCGGGCGACAGGCTCGCCGGCCGCCGGAAGAAGGTTCAAGACGTGTTCGTCGACGCCAAGATCCCGCGGTCGCAGCGCGAGGCGTGGCCCCTCGTGGTGCGCGGGCGCGAGGTCGTCGCCGTGCCGGGGATCGTCGACGCGCCGGGCATCAAGGCCGAGCGCCGGTGAGCCAGACCGAGCTCGAAGCGGCCGTCGGCGAGATCCTGATCGACGAGGAGACGCTCGCCTCCCGCGTCGCCGAACTCGGTGCCGAGGTCTCCGCGGACTACCACGGCCGCGACCTGCTCCTGATCGGCGTCCTCAAGGGCGCCGTCTTCTTCATGGCCGACCTGATGCGGCACCTGACCGTGCCGTGCGAGGTCGACTTCATGGCGATCTCGAGCTACGGCGACGCGACCGACTCGTCGGGGATCGTCCGGATCCTGAAGGACCTCGACATCAACATCGAGGGCCGCGACGTGCTCGTGGTCGAGGACATCATCGACTCCGGCCTGACGCTCTCGTACCTGATCCGCAACCTCGAGTCGCGCGAGCCCGCGAGCCTCGAGGTCTGCGCCCTGCTGACCAAGCCGTCGCGCCGTGAGATCGACGTTCCGGTGCGCTACGTGGGCTTCGAGATACCGAACAAATTCGTGGTCGGCTACGGGCTCGATTTCGCCGAGCGGTACAGGAACCTGCCCTACGTCGGCGTACTCGACGAGCATCTGCTACCGCCGGCGCTATAAACAGACCAATCCGGGTACCTGTGGTCCTCATACTGGTTGGTACCCTGTGCCGATAGAGGGCCCGTGAACCGATTTTTCCGATCAGCGCTTTTCCCGCTCGTCGTCATCGTCCTCCTCGTGTGGCTGGCGAGCCAGACGCTGATCCCGCACGGCAAGTCGAGTACGAAGGCGACCTACTCGGACTTCATCACCGCCGCGAAGCAGGGGCAGGTCAACAACGTCGAGATCAACCCGAGCAAGCGGTCGATCGACTATCAGAACAACGCCGACAAGAAGATCACGGTCCACTACCCGGCCGACCAGTCGATCCCGGGGATCACGAACATCCTCCAAGACCACGGCGTCACGTACGACTCGAAGGGCACAGGCGGCTTCTCCTGGGTGAGCGCGTTCTTCTCGCTGCTCCCGTTCATCATCCTGATCGCCTTCTGGATCTTCCTGATGAACCAGGTGCAGGGCGGCGGCTCGAAGGTGATGTCGTTCGGCAAGTCGCGCGCCAAGCGGATGGCGCCGGACTCGCCGAAGATCGGCTTCAAGGACGTCGCGGGCGTCGACGAGGCCGTCGAGGAGCTCCAGGAGATCAAGGAGTTCCTCGAGAACCCGAAGAAGTTCCAGGCGCTCGGCGCGCGGATCCCGAAGGGCGTCCTGCTCTACGGGCCGCCCGGCACCGGTAAGACGCTGCTCGCGCGGGCGGTCGCAGGCGAGGCGGGCGTGCCGTTCTTCTCCATCTCCGGCTCCGACTTCGTCGAGATGTTCGTCGGCGTCGGCGCCTCGCGCGTGCGCGACCTGTTCGAGCAGGCCAAGCAGGCGGCGCCCTGCATCGTCTTCATGGACGAGATCGACGCCGTCGGCCGGCACCGCGGCGCAGGCCTCGGCGGCGGCCACGACGAACGCGAGCAGACGCTGAACCAGCTGCTCGTCGAGATGGACGGCTTCGAGCTGAAGGACAACATCATCCTGATCGCCGCGACGAACCGGCCCGACATCCTCGACCCGGCGCTCCTGCGCCCCGGCCGCTTCGACCGCCAGATCGTCGTCGACCGGCCCGACCGCGTCGGCCGGCGCAAGATCCTCGAGGTCCATGCGAAGGGCAAGCCGATCGCACCGGAGATCGACCTCGACACACTGGCCGCCGGAACGCCCGGCTTCACCGGCGCCGACCTCGCGAACCTCGTCAACGAGGCCGCGCTGCTCGCAGCGCGCCGCGGTAAGAAGACGATCGAGCAGGAGGAGCTCGAGGAAGGGATCATGCGGGTCATCGCCGGCCCGGAGAAGAAGACGCGGCTCCTCTCGGAGGAGGAGCGCAAGATCACCGCCTACCACGAGCTCGGCCACGCGATCGTCGGCTACTACCTCGAGCACACCGACGAGGTGCACAAGATCTCGATCATCTCGCGCGGCCAGGCTTTGGGCTACACGATCTCGCTGCCGCGCGAGGACCGCTACCTGACGACGAAGACCGCGCTGATGGAGCAGCTGGCGATGACGCTCGGCGGCCGCGCCGCCGAGGAGCTCGTCTTCCACGAGGTCACGACCGGCGCGGCGAACGACCTCGAGAAGGTCACGTCGATCTCGAAGCAGATGATTATGCGCTACGGCATGAGCGAGAAGCTCGGCCCGCGCGTCCTCGGCCGGAACCACGACATGCCGTTCCTCGGCCGCGAGATGGGCGCGGAGCCCGACTACTCCGAGGAGATCGCGCGCGAGATCGACGACGAGATCCGCCGCGTGATCGAGGAGGCCCACGAGCTGGCGGTCACGACGCTGAAGACGCACATGGACGAGCTGCACCGCATCTCGGGCCTGCTGATCGAGCGCGAGACGATCGACAAGGACCAGTTCGAGCGGCTGCTCGCCGGCGAGGACGAGGCGACGGTGTTCCCGGACGAGTCGCCCCAGACGCCGCAAACGCCGCCGGCCGAGGAGCGCCGCAAGCGGCCGCAGCCAAAGCCGATCCCGAGGCCGTTCCCGGGCGCGACGATGCAGCCGCCGCCCGAGGGCTCGACCACCTAAGCGGACACGGCCCGTTCCGTAATGTCCCGGGGACAGTCCCTGGGGCTGTCCGTTAGACGGTGCCGGCGGCGACGCCGGCTTGCCAGCTCGCCCACAGCCGGGCGTAGCGCTCGCCTTGGGCGACGAGCTCGTCGTGCGACGCCGTTTCGACCACGCGGCCGCTGTCCATCACGACTACCCGGTCGGCGCGCTGGGCGGTCGACAAGCGGTGCGCGATGATGATCACCGTCCGGCCCTCCGACACGGCCGCGAGCGCGCTCTCGACGGCGGCCTCGGTCGCCGGATCGAGCGACGAGGTCGCCTCGTCGAGCACGATCACGGCCGGGTCGGCCAGCGCGACGCGCGCGATGCCCACCAGCTGCCGCTCGCCCGCCGAGAGCCGGACGCCGCGGGTCTGGACGTCGGTGTCGAGCCCGTCGGGCAGCGATTCGAAGCGATCGAGTGCGCCGATCTGCTCGAGCGCCAGCCGCACCGCTTCGTCGGAGGCGCCGGGGTCGGCGAGGCGGACGTTGTCGCCGATCGTGCCGCTGAACAGGTGGCCCTCCTGCGGCAGCATCACGATCCGGTGGCGCAGCGACTCGAGCGTCGCGTCCCGCAGGTCGATCCCGGCCAGCGAGATCGCGCCGTCCTGCGGGTCGTACTGCCGCGTCAGCAGCTTGGCCAGCGTCGACTTCCCCGCGCCGGTGACGCCGACGAGCGCGACGTGCTCCCCCGGCTCGAGCCGCAAAGAGACGTCCTTGACCACCGGCGTCTCGGACGCCACGTAGCCGAAGGTCACGCCGTCGAGCTCGAGCGGCCCGTCGGACGGCAGCACCACCGCGCCGGCGCGCTCGGTGACCGCGTTCTCGGCCTGCAGCAGCCCGACCACCTTGCCGAGCGCCGCCAGGCCCTGCCGGAACTCGCCGAGCCACTCGCTGAACCGCGCGATCGGGTCGAACAGCTGCACCAGGTAGAGCACGTACGCGGCGATCGTGCCCTGCGAGATCGAGCCGTTCTCGTACATCGAGGCGGCCACGAGGAGGACGCCGATCAGCGCGACCGTCTGCGCGAGCGGGATCATCGTGAACAGGCGGATGTTCACGTACGACGCCCGTCGCCAGGAGCCGATCTGGGCGCGGCTGCGCGGCTTGTAGGCGTCCATCGTCCGCCGCTCGCGGCGGAACGCCTGCACGACGCGGACGCCGGTCAGCCCTTCCTGAAGCGACGTCAGCGTCTCGGCGACGCGGTCGCGGATCGCGTGGTACGCGCGGCCGGCGCTGTGATGGAACGCCCAGCTCGACGCGATCAGCACCGGCAGCGCGACGAGCGAGACGGCCGCGAGCTTCGGTGAGAGGATCACGAGCACGACGACCGTCAGCGCGATCTGGAGGCCGCTGCCGACCACCTCGACCAGCGCCTCGCGCAGGAACTCGTCCAGCGCCTGCACGTCGGAGGTCAGCCGCGAGACGAGCACGCCAGTCCGCTCCTGCTCGAAGAAGCCGAGCGGCAGCGCCTGCAGCTTCGTGAACGCGACCCCGCGCAGCCGGTTGAGGAAGCGCTCGCTCGCGGTCGCCGCGAGCAGCGTCTGCGCGCGCACGACGAACGGCTTGACCAGCGCGAGCACGAGGATCGCCAGCGCCGCCATGTCGATCGCGTGCAGCTCGTGCTTGTCCACGCCGTTGTCGATCGCGTAGCGCACGAGCGCAGGCCCCGCGAGCGTGATCAGCGTCGAGAGGACGACCGCGATCCCGGCGCCGACGTACAAGCGCTGCACCTCGCGCGTCAGCGGCCGCGTGACCCGCCAGACCTCGCGGCTTGTCGCCCGCTCCATCATGCGGCTTGCTCCAGCGCGAGCAGCGCCCGGTAGCGCGCAGACCGCGAGATCAGCTCGGCATGCGTGCCGTGCTCGACGATGCGCCCGCCCTCGAGCACGGCGACGCGGTCGGCGAGCGCGATCGTGGCCGGCCGATGCGCGATCACGAGCGTCGTGCGGCCGCGCATCACCTCGCCGAGCGCGGCTCGGATCTCGTGCTCCTTCGTCGCGTCGACGGCGGACGTCGCGTCGTCGAGGACGAGTAGGGCGGGATCAGCGAGGATCGCGCGCGCGATCGCGATGCGCTGGCGCTGCCCGCCCGAGAGCGAGAAGCCGCGCTCGCCGAGCACGGTGTCGTAACGGTCCGGAAGGTCGTCGACGAAGGCCGCCGCGCCTGCGAGCTCGGCCGCGCGCTGCACCTCGTCGTCGGTCGCCTCCGGGCGGCCGAGGCGGATGTTCTCGCGGACGCTCTCGCTGAACAGGAACGTCTCCTCGAACACGAGCGCGACGGCGCGGCGGACGTCGGTGAGCCGCAGCCCACGGAGGTCGTGGCCGTCGAGGAGCACCCGGCCGCCGTCGGGGTCGTAGAGGCGTGCGAGCAGGCCGGCAACCGTGCTCTTGCCGGAGCCTGTCGCGCCGACGAGCGCCAGCGACTCCCCCGGCGCCACGTGGAGGTCGAGCCCATCGAGGACGGGGTGGCCGTCCTCGTGCCCGAAGCGCACGTCGTCGAGCCGGACGTCTCCGCGCACCGGCTGCCCGAGCTCCTCGGGGTGGCGCGGGTCGCGTAGCGCCGGCTCGGACTCGAGCACCTCGGTGATGCGGCCGCTCGCCGCCAGCGCCTTCTGGACGGTCGTCACGCGCTGGCCGAGGATCCTGAGCGGCCAGACGAGCATCACCACGTACGCGCTGAAAGCGACGAAGGAGCCGACCGTCAGCGTGCCGTCGATCACGCGGCGCCCGCCGAAGAACAGGACGGCGGCGATCCCGAGCAGCGGTAGCATCTCGAGCAGCGGCAGGAAGACCGCGTCGAGGCGGGCGAGCGCCAGGGCTCGATCCATGATCTCCGTCGAGCGCGAGCGGAAGCGGCCGATCAGCGCGTCCCCGGCGCCGAGGCCCTTCACGACCCGGATTCCGCTGACCGTCTCCTCCACGAGCGTCGACGCGTCGGCCCAGGACTCCTGCAGCTCGCGCGTGCCGCGGTCGTAGCGGCGGGAGTAGAGCCACGCGCCGACGGTGACGAACGGCACCGGGATCAGCACGATCAGCGCCAGCTGCCAGTCGAGGAAGAGCATCACGATCGCGACCGCGACGACCGTGAGGACGTAGCCGATCGTGTGGCCGATCGCGTCCATCATCCGCGCAACATGCAGCGAGTCGGACGAGGCCCGGCTGAGCAGCTCGCCGGGGCCGACGCGGTCGTGGTACGTCGCGTCGAGCCGCAGCGCATGGGCGAAGATCGCGTCCCGGACGCGGGCGTCCGAGTTCGCGCGGTTGCGGATCGCGTAGAGGTGGCGGAAGCCACCCGCGACGACCTCGAGCAGCCCGACGAAGAGCAGCACGGCGAGCCAGATGAAGAGCGCCTGGTGGTCGTGGGTGACGATCCCGTGGTCGATCGCGTACTTCACGACGAGCGGCGCGGCGACCGCGCCGGTCTGCCAGAGCAGGCCGGAGAAGACGGCGCCGGTGACGCCGTAGGCCTGCGAGCGGACGATCGTGCGTACGAACCGCCACGCGGCGACGCGTCGTTCCTCGGGAACCCCCATGAGCTCAAACCTACCCACGACCGTCCAGACCAGCCATGGCCCGGGGACAGGCCGCGGGACATGTCTCGTGCCGCACCGGCCGCGCCGGCAGGGCGGAACGCATAGGCCAGGGACTGTCCCTGGGTCTAGGCTCATCGGGACATGTCGGCGCCGATCGAGCAGCGGTTTCCGCGGCCCTCCGTGATGGGCGTCGTCAACGTGACGCCCGACTCGTTCTCCGACGGCGGCGTTAACTTCGAGCCGGACGCCGCTGCCGCTGCCGCGCGTCGCATGCTCGACGAGGGCGCGGCGATCGTCGACGTGGGCGGCGAGTCGACCCGGCCCGGCGCCGAGGCCGTGACCGCCGACGAGGAGCTGCGGCGGGTCGAGCCCGTGCTCGAGCGCCTCGCGGGCCTGCCGCTCTCGATCGACACCTCGAAGTCCGAGGTCGCGAGACGGGCGCTCGCCCTCGGCGCGGAGCTCGTGAACGACGTGACCGCCCTGCGCGGCGACCCGCAGATGCCCGCGGTCGTGGCGGAGAGCGGCGCCTACCTCTGCCTGATGCACATGCAGGGCGAGCCGCGCACGATGCAGGCCGACCCGCGCTACGAGGACGTGGTCGACGACGTGAAGGCGTTCCTCGCGGACCGGCTCGCAGCGGCGGTCGCGGCGGGCATACCCGAGGAGCGGATCTGCGTCGACCCCGGGATCGGCTTCGGTAAGACGGTCGAGCACAACTTCGAGCTCGTTCGTCGCCTGCCGGAGCTGACGGCCCTCGGCCGGCCCGTGGTCGTCGGCTTCTCGCGCAAGAGCTCGCTCGGCAGGCTGCTCGGCGACCCGGCCGCGACGACCGGCTCGGTCGCCGCCAGCGTCGGCGCCGCCGTCGCCGCGTACGAGCGCGGCGCGACGATCCTCCGCGTCCACGACGTCCGTGAGCACGTCGAGGCGCTCACCGCGGCCAGGGCGGCGCTCGCATGAGCGTCGTCGTCGAGGTCGCCGGCCTGCAGCTCGAGGGCCGCCACGGCGCGTTCGAAGCGGAGCGCGAGTCGCTCCAGCCGTTCGTCTACGACGTTGCACTCGAGCTCGAGGAGCCGGCCCGAGACGCGCTCGTCCACACGGTCGACTACCGCGAGGTCGTCTCGCTGATCCGCGAGGTCTCGCGCAGCCGCGAGTTCGCGCTCCTCGAGTCGCTCGCCGGGACGCTCGCCGACGCGCTGCTCGAGCGCTTCCCCGTCGACAGCGCGACCGTCCGCGTGCGCAAGCCGCACGT
>DASSQG010000213.1:0-9400 GCA_035702625.1 Gaiellaceae bacterium
CGTCGCCGAGCGGACGGCCTTCCTGATCGACCGGGACGGTACGGTCCGCGGCGCATGGCGGTACGAGGCGGCAGAGGTGCCGGACTTCGACGAGCTGCTCTCGGCCGCCCGGGCCTTGTAGCGCTCCTCGTCGCGCTCTACTTCGGCGCCGGGCTCCTGGCGATGGCGCCGCAGCTCGATCACTTCGGCTCGCGCTTCATGGCGCGCGGGACGATCGTGCCGGGCGAGGCCGCGGCCGGCGACCACCTGCAGGCCGAGTACCACCTCTGGCTCGTCGGCGACCAGCTCTCGCACGGCGCCGCGCCCTGGCGCGACCCGTACACCTTCCGGCCCGAGAGCCCGCCGCGCTGGAACTTCGGCGGCTGGCCGTTCGGGCTCGCGTTCTGGCCGCTCGACGCGCTCTTCGGCCACGTGCGCGCGTGGAACCTGTTCCTGCTGCTGAGCTACCTCGCGGCCGGCGGCTTCACGTACCTCTGGCTGCGCGAGCTGTCGCTCCCGGTGGCCGCGTCGGCTCTAGGCGGCCTCGTCTTCGCGCTCGAGCCGTACCGCGTGGCGCAGAGCGCGGGCCATCTCCGCGGACCGATCTCGACGCTGCTGCCGCTCTCGCTGTGGGCGCTCGAGCGCGGGCGGCGCGGCTCGCCGTGGTGGTACGTCGGCTCGGCGGCCGCGCTGGCGTCGATCCCGTTCTCGGACGTCCACCTCTCGCTCGGCGCGATCCCGTTCTTCCTCCTCTACGCGCTCTGCCGCCGCGCATGGGCGGGCGCTGTTGCCGTCGTGCCCGCCGTTGTCGCCGGCCTCCTGGTCGGGCACTTCTCGACGAGCGGCATCGGCGCCGGCGGCCGCTCGCTGCGGCAAGTGGCGCACTACTCGGCGACCGGGCTCGACTTCGTCACGCGCCACCCGCGGCACGGGCTCGAGAGCTTCGTCTTCCTCGGCTGGCTCGTGCCGCTGCTCGCGCTCGCCGGGCTGGTGTTGCTCGTCCTGGCGCGCCGCTGGTGGCTGGTCGCCGTGCTGGCGGTCGGTGCGCTCGTGCCGGTGCTGCTCGCGCTCGGGACGCACTTTCCGCTCTACTCGACGCTCTGGCACCACCTGGCGCCGCTCCGCTACCCGCGCGTGCCGGAGCGGCTGATGCCGGTCGCGTGCCTCTGCCTCGCGGCGCTCGTCGCCTTCGCGGCGGCGCGCCTGCGCTGGATCTTCGTCGCCCTGCTCGTCGTGCTCGTAGCGGCCGACCTGCGCGTCTCGATCTACGACGCGGCCGCAGCCTCGCGGGGCGCGGCCGCCTACCGGGGGCTGCGCGCGCCGGGTCGGCTGCTGGAGCTGCCGGTGCTGCACCCGAGCGTGCACCTCGGCAGCGTCTACCTCTGGTACGACCAGTTCGCCCGGCGCGAGCGTCCCGGCGGGTACTCGACGATCGCGCCCGATGCGGCGGCGCTGCTCTCGCTGCGGCTGGCCGGGTTGAACTGCGGCGACTGGCGCCCCGGCGACGACGCGCTCCTGCGGCGCCTCGGGGTGAGCTACGTCGCCTTCCACCGCGGGCTCTTCGGCGACACCGGGTGGTTCGCGTGGCGCGAGCTGCTGCGCCACGGCTTCGGGCAGGTGAAGCGCGACGCCGGCGTGACGATGCTCGAGCGTGGAGGCGTGGGCGGAACCTCGCCCGTGCCGGAGCCGACGCGCCGCGTCGTCTTCTGCGAAGGCTGGAAGGGCGCGTCGCCGCGCTATACGCGCGCCGCGTTCTGGGCGAAGGGGCCGGTCAGGCTCAGGCTGACGGCACGGAAGCCGGTGCGAGTCGCCGTCACGGTCGACGACCGCCGGGTGCAAGAGGAGCGCCTGACGCACCCGGCCGAAGCCCGCGTCGGCTCGAGCGGCTGGCACCTCGTCGGAATCGACGCGGCGAGCGCCGCGAACGGCCTCCGCGTCGGGGTCAGGCCGTGAAGGCGTAGCCCCAGAACTCGCGCATCACCGGCGTCGGCGTCGGTCCCGGCATCTGCTGCTGTGTCAGCAGGACGCCGACCGTGCCCGACGACGGCTCGACGTGCGCGGTCGTGCCGGTGCCGCCGACCCAGCCGTAGCGCTCGCCCGGCCCGACGGCGCCACCGTAGCCCCAGCCGGCGCCCTCGAGGAACAGCGTCGACGCGTCACGCTGCTCCTGCGTCAGGTGGTCGGTCGTCATCAGGCGGACCGACTCCGGCGAGAGGAGCCCGCCGCCGTCGGCGAGCAGCATGCGACCGAAGCGGTGCCAGTCGGCGAGCGTCGAAGCGAGCCCGCCGGCGCCGGACGGGAACCGCGGCGGCTCCGTCCAGAGGCGCTCGTCGATCGGCATCTGCTGCGAGCCGTGGAACGGCGCCAGCCGCTCGAGCTTCTCGGGCGGCACGTGGAAGCTCGTGTCGATCATCCCGAGCGGCTCGAAGATCCGCTCGGCGAGAAGCTGGGGCAGCGACCGTCCCGATACGCGCGCGATCAGCACGCCCTGGAGGTCGGAGCACGTGTTGTAGAGCCAGGCCTCGCCCGGCTGGCGCAGCAGCGGCACCTCGGCGAGCGCCGCCACCCACGCGTCGGGCGCGAACGGCGGCCCGAACGGCGGCAGCCGCCGGAAAAGGTCGGCCACGGCCGGCAACGAGAAGTCCGACGGGAATCCCCACCCGGCGCGGGAGGTGAGCACGTCCTCGACCGTGATCGCGCGCCCGGCGGGCACGACGTCGACGACCGGGCTCTCCGGCGTGCGCACGACCGACGGCGAGGCGAGCTCCGGCAGCCAGCGCGCGACCGGGTCGTCGAGCGCGACGAGCCCGTCGTCGACGAGCAGCATCAGCGCCGCAGCGGTGATCGGCTTCGTGATCGAGGCGACGCGTGCGATCGAGCCGGGCCCCACGTCTCCGGCGGCGGCGATCTCCACGTCGCCGTCGCGGTCGACGAGCGCGGCGGCGCCCGGCACCTCGCCGCGCGCGACGGCCGACTCGAGTAGCTCCTGGAGCGTCATCACGGGTACCGACCCGCCCTGCGACGAGAACTCATCGGCGGCGGCGCTTGAGATCGATCGCGCTGCTCGTCAAGCTGATCACGAGATGCGGCCTGAGCTTCGGACAGGCTCTGTCCTCGCCGGCTTTCGCGTGGAGTCGTTTCTCGGGGAAGGGGCGATGGGGACCGTCTACCTGGCCGAGGAGACGCGAACCGGGCGGCGCGTCGCGCTGAAGCTCCTGGCGCCGGAGCTGGCGCGGGACGAGCGTTACCGCCGCCGCTTTCTGCGAGAGACCGAGCTCGCAGCGAGCCTCGCCCATCCCCACGTCGTGCCCACGATCGCCTCGGGGGAGGACAACGGAACCCTCTACCTGGCGATGGCCTACGTCGACGGCGCCGACCTGCGCGAGGTGCTCCGCCGCGACGGCCGCCTCGACGCCGCGCGGGCGGTCGGTCTCGTCGAGCAGGTCGCAGGCGCGCTCGATGCCGCCCACGCCGCCGGCCTCGTCCACCGCGACGTGAAGCCGGGCAACATCCTCGTCACCTCCGACGCCGACGGCGACCACGCGTTCGTCTGCGACTTCGGCCTCGCGCGACACATCTCCGCCGTCAGCAGCCTGACCGCCGAACGTGGCTTCGTCGGGACGATCGACTACGTCCCGCCGGAGCAGATCGAGGGTGAAACGATCGACGGCCGCGCCGACCTCTACTCGCTCGGCTGCGTCCTCTACGAGTGCCTCGCGGGTGCGCGCCCGTTCGACCGCGAGAGCGAGCTCTCGGTCGTCTTCGCCCACCTCAACGAGCCGCCGCCGCGCCTCTCGGATCTCAGGCCCGAGCTGCCGGAGGCCTTCGACGCCGTCTTCGCGAGCGCCCTGGCGAAGTCGCCCGACGACCGCTACTCGACCTGTCGCGAGCTCGCCGCGGCGGCAAGGGCGGCGCTTCGCGGCAAGACCTTCGTGCGCCGAAAGGTCCGGCGACGGCGACTGCTCCTCGCCGCTGCTGCCGTGCTCGTGGCGGCGGGCGCCGTCGTCGCGGGCATCGTCGTCGCGGGCGAGTCCCACGGACGCAACGGGGCGGAAGCGGCCAGCGGGCCCTCGATCTCGCTCAGCCCGGGCGCGCTGAACCTGATCGACGCGCGGTCGCTGCGCGTGGTTGGCCGGGTCAGGTCGCAGGCGTTCGGAAACGGCGCCATCTCGATCGCTTTTTCCAAGCGCGCGGCCTGGGTCACGACCCCGAACCAGACCCTCGTGCGTGTCTCCCTGCCCACACGCAGGGTCACCCGCATCGACCAGCTGCCGTGGGTGCCGGGCAGCGTCGCGACCGGAGGCGATTCCGTCTGGGTCGTCCAGGACGCCGGGCAGGAGGTGCTGAGGTTCGACGCGCGGACCGGCCGGGCCGCGGGGCGCCTCGAGATCCGCGACCCGGGCGGCGCCAACGCAGACGGTGTCGTCTACGCCAACGGCTCGCTCTGGGTCAGCCGCGGCAACGGCGTGGTGCGGGTCGACCCGCGCACAGGACGCGTCGTCCGTCGATTCGCGGCATCCGCGCGCTATCTCCTGTTCGCCGACAAGGCGATCTGGGCGGGCGACCCGGGCAGCGGCCGGATCTGGAAGATCGACCCCGGCACGAGCCGCGTCCAGCGGCAGAAGCTGCACGGCTGGCTCAGCGACCTCGCCGTCGGCGGCGGGTCGGTTTGGGCCCCGATCGTCCCCGACGGCGTTGTGTTCAAGCTGAGCGAGGACGACCTGAGCATCCAGGCGAGCCTCCCGGCCGGCGCGGATCCCGAACACGTCTCGTTCGGCCGCGGACACCTCTGGGTCGCGAACACCGCTTCGAACGCCGTCTCGCTGCTCGACGACGTGTCGGGCGCGCGGCGGCGGCTGAGCTCGCGGGCGCGTCCGACGACGGCTGCCTACCACGGCGGCCTCGTCTGGACGGCGGCCGCGGCGGCACCGACGCCGCTACCGGCGATCAAGGGCGAGGAGCTCCGCGTGTCGACCCCGACCGACACGGCCGTCGACCCCGACCCGATGGGCGGACAGGATTCGGTTCGCCAGCTCATGTACGCGACGTGCGCGAACCTCCTGGACTACCCGGACTCGGCGGGGCTGGAGGGGACGCGGCTGCGCCCAGAGATCGCGGCGGCGATGCCGACCGTCTCGTCCGACGGCCGCACCTACACGTTCCGGATCCGGCCCGGCTTCCGGTTCTCGGCTCCCTCGGGCGAGCCCGTCACGGCGGAGACGTTCCGGCACACGCTCGAGCGCTCGCTCTCCCCGAAGAACCAGTTCTCCGCCGGGCCTCGGCTGGCGTCGGACATCGAAGGCGTGGCCGCCTACCGGGCCGGCACGGCCGCCCACATCTCGGGGATCAGCGCGAAGGGCGACGTGCTCGCGATCATGCTCGTCAAGCCTGCGGGCGACTTCCTCACCCGGATCTCGACGTTCGCGTTCTGCCCGGTGCCGCTCTCGATCCCGATCTACCGCCCGGGATTCACCGTGAAGCCGATTCCGAGCGCGGGGCCCTACTACATCGAGTCGATCCAGGGCGACCGGACGGTGCTGGAACGGAATCCCTACTACCCGGGGCGGCGGCCGCGACGCGCGGAGAGGATCGTCTATACGAACGACACCCCGACGCCGAAGGCCGTGGTGCTGGCCGACGACGGGGCTCTCGACCTGCTCCCGCACGACTTCGACAACACGACGCCACTCTTCGAGCCCGGCGGGCTGCTCGACCAGCGCAAGGGCCCAGGGAGCGCGGCGGCCCGAGCCGGGAGACAGCAGTACTACCCCTACGACGCGCCGTTGGTCGACGCGATCGTCTTCAACACGACGCGGCCCCTGTTCCGCGACGTCCGCCTGCGCCGCGCGGTCGACTACGCCCTCGACCGGAGCGCGCTCGCGGCGTCGTTCGCCGACACGCCGGCCGCGGACGTCGTGCCTCGGGCCGTACCGGGCTTCGATTCTGGACACACTCGGCCGGACCTCGCAGCCGCTCGCCGCCTGGCCGGAGGACCGAGGCAGCATGCGGTGATCTCGATCTGTTTCGACCCGCGACTGCCGAAGCTGGCTGCGATCGTGCGGGCCGACCTCGCGCGGATCGGGATGACGGCCTCGGTGCTCTCCTCGCCGCAGTGCCCCGGGCACTACCGGCGCGCCGACCTGTTCTTCACGACGATCGGGCCCGACGAGCTCGATCCGCAGCCGTTCGTGGACCAGGCGCTCGACAGCAGCGTGTTCGGATCGCCCCTCGGTCCGGGGCCGTGGCGCGCGGCCCGGTTCCAGAGCGAGGTGCGCCGCGCGGCTGCACTCCGGGGGCGCGATCGCCTCGTCGCCTACCGCCGCGTCCAGGCGCAGCTCCTGCAGATGGCGCCGCTGGCGGTCTTCGGGAGCTATGTCTGGGGCGAGTACCTGTCGCCGAAGATCGGGTGCCGCGTCCAGCAGGCCGAGTTCGGCTTCCTCGACCTCGGCGAGCTCTGCAAGCCGGACTAGGCCTCCAGCGTCCAGGTGAAGCGGGTGCGGGCCTCCCGCGGAGCCAGGGCGCTCGGCCGTGGCCCGCGATGGACGAGCAGCACCGGCGGGCGGGCGCGGCGCACGAGCGCCCGGCGCGTGGCGCCGATTCCCTCCCGTCGCCAGCGCGGCGACAAACCGGTCACGACGAGCGAGGCGTTCTCGACGGCGGCGACGAGCGCGTCCTCCGTCGGCTCCGCGAGGACGGGGCGGGTCTCGACGCCGACCACGCGCTGGGCCGCCAGTGAGGCGTCGGCGAGGAGGCGGCTCGCGTCGCGCCGGCCGCTCGACGACTCCGCCTTCGTCCCCACCAGGCTGAGCGAGGCCGCCGTTGCGGACGCGAGCCAGGCTCCGAGCTCGAGCGCCGCCCAGTCGTGCTCTCCGCCGCCGAACGGCACGACGACTCCGGCCCCGGCGAGCTCTCCCGTCCGCGCCGAGAGCACCCCCACGTCCGCCGGCGCGCGCTCGAGCACAGTCGCCAGGTCGGCTGGAAGCTGTTCGCCGTCGAGCCCGCCGGGCGCGTCCAGCAGCACGAGCCCGACGTCGTTCCCGCCGGCCAGGCGCACGACGTCCTCCGGCGGGTCGCGTGTCGTGAACACGGCCGCCCGGGTCGGTGCCGTCAGAGATGTCCGCCGCCTGCTCACGGCCGCCGCCTCCAGCTCGAGCTCACCCTCGTCCGGGACCAGGCAGGCGACGATCAGCTCCTGCCCCGGGAGCCGTCCGAGCGGCTCCGCGACCGCAAGCAGGGCGTCGAGCCGATCCGCGCCGGAGACGACGGCGAGGACGGCGACGGCGGCGGTCGCGGGCGCCGATCGAACCGGCTCGAGCGCCGGCTCGTGCGCGAGGATCGCGCGCTCCAGCGCCTGCAGCGCCTCCGTCGGCTCGAGCCCGAGCAGCTCGACGAGCCGCTTTCGAGTCGAGCGGTAGACGTCCAGCGCCTCCGCCTGCCGTCCCGAGCGGTAGAGCGCCACCATCAGCTGCTCCGCGAAACGCTCCTGCAGCGGATGCTCGCGGACGAGCTGCTCGAGCTCGGCGATCACCTGCGTGTGTGCACCGAGCGCGAGCTCCGCGTCGACGCGCTGCTCGACCACCGCGAGGCGAAGCTCCTCCAGCCGGACGATCGCGGGCTGCGCGAAGGATTCGTACGCAAGGTCGGCGAGAGGCGGGCCGCGCCAGAGGTCGAGGGCGTCGCGCAGGAGATCGGCGGCGCGTCGTGCGTCGTCGCTCTCGAGCGAGCGGCTCGCATCGGCTGCGAGCCGCTCGAAGCGGTGCAGGTCGAGTCGCTCGGGCGCGAGCCGCAGGACATATCCGGGCGGGTGCGTCTCGATCCCGTGAGCCGGCCCGAGGAGCTTGCGCAGCTCGGAGACCTGCCGCTGGACCTGCGTCACCGCCGTGACGGGAGCGGCGCCCGCGTAGAGGTCGTCCGCCAGCCGATCGACCGAGACGACGCGGTTCGCATTCAGGAGCAGGATCGCGAGCGTCGCGCGCTGCTTCGGGCCGCCCAGCCGGATGGGACTGCCCTCGGCGATGACCTCGAGCGGCCCGAGGATGCGGAAATCGAGCACGCGAACGGACCGTAACCGCTCGATAGCGGGTCGGTAGTGGCTCACCACACCCTCGACGCATCAGTCAGGCGCAGGTACGAGAGAGGAGGGAATCATGCGCAAGCTGATCACGCTCGCGCTGCTCGTCGCAGGGATCGGGGCAATCGCCGCGCTCCCTGCCGCGGCGAGGCCGGGCGGCACCAACGGAAAGCTGGTCGTCAACGTCGACAACTCGGTGACGGGGACGCAGCAGGTCTACACCGTCGATCCGGGCGGGGCGAATCACCAGCTCCTCTACGACAACGCCGAGGTGGGCCAGTGGTCACCGGACGGTCGACAGGTCCCGCTCACCCTGCAGCCCTCGGGGCAGGAGCTGCTCTTGAACGTCGACACGGGCGCCACGACCGACCTCGGGCTCCCGTTCGACCGCTACCCCGATCTGGCGCTCTTCTGCGGCGTCTGGTCGCCAGACGGCTCGAGGCTCGCCTGCGAGGGCTTCGGCCAGACGGACGGGAGCCTGAACGGCGTCTACACCGTCCGCTCCTCCGACGGCGGCGGCCTCCAGCGCGTGACCTCCGAGCCGAACGGTGACGACTGTCCGAGCGACTACTCGCCGAACGGCAAGCGGCTCGTGATCACGCGCGCGAGCGACACGAGCTACGAGCTCGACACCGTCAAGGTCGACGGCAGCGGGCTGAGGCACATCGCGCCGGCCGGGACGAATTTCGACTTCTGCAGCGGCAGCTGGTCGCCGCAGGGGAACGAGATCCTGTTCTCGGCTCACGTCCCCGCCGCCGACCGGAGCACCATCTGGGTCGCGCACTCCGACGGCACCGGGCTCCGGCAGATCCCCGTGCCCGGTTGCGGCGGCCCTCGCTCCGACCCGAGTTCGATCGGCTGCTCGGGCCCGGGGTGGTCGCCGGACGGGCAGAAGATCGCCTTCTCGCGCCACACGCTGCTTCCGACCGAGCAGTTCGACCTCTACACGGTGAATGCGGACGGAAGCGGCCTCTTCCAGGTCACGAACACGCCCGACCTGCAGGAGGGCGGCGCCGACTGGGGCACGCACCCGGTCACGCCGTAACGCCTATCGACTGCGCGGCGGGATCCTCTCGCCGCGCAGTCGGGCGCTACATGCCCATCGCGTGGTAGCCGGAGTCGACGTAGAGCGTCGTCCCGGTCACGTTGCGCGCGTCGTCGGAGAGCAGGTAGGCCCCGGCCGCGCCGACGTCGTCCGCGTCGATCGGCCGGTGCAGCGGCGAGCGCTCCTCGACGATCGACTCCATCGTCGGGAAGCCCGCGATCGAGCGCGCCGCGAGAGTGCGCACCGGGCCGGCCGAGACGGCGTTCACGCGGATGTTCTTCTCGCCGAGGTCCCAGGCCAGGTAG
>DASSQG010000214.1:0-5387 GCA_035702625.1 Gaiellaceae bacterium
CCGCAACGTCCAGGTCGGCTTCAGGTCGTGAGCGCGCTCGAGCTGGCAGAACGCGCGCTGCGCGCGGCCGAGGGCGACGAGGCGCAGGCGCTCGTCCAGAGCGAACGCTCGGGCATGGCCCGATTCGCCGGCTCCGAAGTCCACCAGCCGACGCTGATCGAGAACGAGGTCGTCGAGCTGCAGGTCGTCCGCGACGGGCGGCTCGGCATCGCCTCGGGGAACCGCACCGACGACGAGGGTCTGCGCACGCTGGCCGCGCGCGCCGCCGAGGCGGCCGAGAGCGCACCGGCCGACCCCGACTTCCCGGGGCTCGCACCGCCGGCCGACGCGCCTCGGGTCGAGGGCTTCGACGAGGAGGCGGCGGCCCTCGGCGCCGACGACCAGGCGCGCCTCGCCGCGGCGGCGATCGACGCCTCCGACCTGGATCTCTACGGCTTCTTCACGAGCGGCGTCAGCGAGATCGCCGTCGCGTCTACCGCGGGTATGTCGGTGTCGCAGGAATTGACCGACGTCGCGGTGCTCGCGCTGGCCGCGGTCGACGGTGCATCCGGCTACGCCGAGCAGACGGGCTGGCGTGCCGCCGACGTCGACCCGGCCGCGGCGGCCCGCGAGGCGACCGAGAAGGCGCAGCTGACCCGCGGCGCGTCGGAGCTCGAGCCGGGCTCGTACGCAGCGGTGCTCGAGGCGCCGGCCTTCGCCGAGCTGCTTGCGTACTTCTCGTACGACGCCTTCGGCGCGCTCGGGCTGATCGAGGAACGCAGCTTCGCCTTCGACAAGGTCGGGCAACAGGTCTTCGACGAGCGGTTCTCGCTGGCCGACGACGCGCTCGACCCGCGAGGCCTACCCAAGGCGTTCGACTTCGAGGGCGTACCGAAGCAACGCGTGCAGCTGGTCGAGAACGGCGTCCTCAACGGCGTCGTCTGGGATCGCGCGACCGCGAAGCGCGCCGGCGACGGGCACGTGACGACCGGCCACGCGCCGCCGAGCTCGATCCGGCACTGGGGCCCGCTGACGTTCGCGCTCTCGGTCGCCGGCGGCGACGCGGACTCGCCGGAGCAGCTCGCCGAGGCGGTCGGCGACGGCATCTACGTCACGCGGCTCCACTACCTGAGCGTCGTCGACCCGCGCGAAGGGATCGTCACCGGGATGACTCGCGACGGCACGTTCCGGATCCGCGGCGGCAAGATCGCCGACCCGCTCGTGAACCTGCGCTTCACCGTGTCGGTGCCGCAGCTGCTGGCGAAGCTGCACGGGCTGACGCGGGAGCCCGTGCTCGTCAACCAGAACGCGTACTACGACGACCGCTACCCGACGGGGCTGCTCTCGCCCGCGCTCGCGACCGCGCGGTTCGACGTCACCGGGACCGGCTCGGGGCCCGGAGTCTGACCCGGGCGTAGTCCACGTTGCCGAGCTCGTCCTCGCTCCAGCCTTCGAGGCGCGGGGAGACGAGCCGCGCGTCCGCGACCCAGGCGATCGGGACGACGCGCTTCCCGCGCGCGAGGTCGATGAGCGCGCGCTCCTTCGGGTACGGAGCTGCCAGCCGCTCGAGCGCGGCGTCGCTGCGGCCGCCGACGACGGCGCCGAGCCCGAGGTCGCGCCAGGCGGCGACGAGCAGGTCCGTGCCGTACGCGAGGGTCGGGTCCACCGGCTCGGCGAACCGGACCGGCAGGTGCCGCAGGGCCGGGATCCGCTTCTTGGCGTCGCGCAGGGCGATCGCCGCCTTCGCAGCGCTCGGCCGGCCGTGGACGGCGAGGCTCTCGGCCGGCGGCGCCTGGAACTCCGGCACGAGGGCCTGGTAGTCGGCGCGGTCGGCGCTGTCGGAGTAGACCTGCCTGGCGTCGGCCGGCACGCGCGGCGAAAAGACGACGACGTCGGCGGCGAGCAGGCGCCTCACCTTTAGCGCTGGCCCGAGCTGTGGGCTCAGCTTCGCCGCGCGGATGTCGCCCAGCGGCACCGGCGCCTCGTCGAGCTTGCCGGAGCGGAAGAGCTTCAGCGCTGCGTAAGGCGCGAGCTTGCGGACGTCGACGCGGACGCCGTTCCGCTCGGCGACGACGCGCCTCCGGCTCGCCGAGATCAGCCTGAACGGGCCGGGCACGCCCGCGGGGGCCGCGGCGACCTCGGTCAGCCGGTAGGGCAGGTCGGCGTCCGGCGCGCGGAGCGCGATCGTCAGCTCGGGCCCCCGCCCGGTGATCGAGGCCGCGTCGAGCAGGTGCGCCCGCTGCAGCTGCGCGGCGATCGCGCCGGCATGCGCACACCGCAGCCGCCAGGTCACGCCCTTCGCGCGCCAGCTCGTGCAGAGCCCAGGCCGCAGGGCGCCGTTCGCATCTGTTCGGAGCGGCGTCGAGAAGAGCATCCGCGCAAGCACGAGCTGATCCCGCGTCTTCGCGCGCCCGGGGTCGAGCGGCCAGAGCAGGTCGGCGAGCGCGACGCGGATCACGTTCGGCGGCCCGCTCGCCGGCAGCGCGCGGACGTGCTCGTGCGACGACGAGCCGCAGCCCGCGACGGCGGCGGCCAGCACGACGAGCGCCCCGGCCCGGCGGATGCGCACGGGCTACTTGAGCAGGTGGAAGAGCAGGATCGTGTTGCAGCCGAACAGCAGCGCGACCACGATCGTCAGACGCGTGAGGTTGCGCTCGACGATGTGCGTCCCGCCCTGAGAGGCGGGCGTGAAGCCCATGCCGCCCATGCCGGCGTCACGGCCGGAGTGCATCAGGATCAGGCCGACGAGCGCGGCGGCGAGCAGGACCTGGAGGATCGCGAAGAGCTGCAGCATCGGGCGAAAAGGGTAGCCGCTGGACGGCCTGCCTGGGCTGGTGCTCGCCGTGCGGGTGCGACGGTCGTTCCGAGGCAAGGACGCAGGGAGCGTTCGTACCGGGAGATACGGACGCGACTGAGGACGCTGCATCGGGGCGAGCGGCGCGGCCGCGCGGCTCAGTCGCCGCCCAGGTAGGTCGTCCGACTACGCGGCCAACTCGCGGATCGCCTCGATCAGCTGCGCGGCGATCCGGTCCTTGGTCACGTAGGCGGCGGCGCCGGCCTCCCGGGCACGCGCCACGTCGGTCCGCGAGTTCGAGCCGGTCAGCATGAGCACGCACGCTCGCTGGTGCTGCGCGCGGATTCGCTTCGTCGCCTCGACGCCGTCGACGACCGGCATTGCGATGTCCATCAGGATCACGTCGGGCTCCAGCTCGAGCGCCTGCGCGACGGCCTCCTCCCCGTTACGCGCACGGCCGACCACCTCGATCTCGGGCTCGGACGAGAGGATCGCCTCCAGCGCCTCCGCGAAGAGGCGGTGGTCGTCGGCGATCAAGACGGTGATCTTCGGCGGCATGTCCTGAGACAACGGTCTTCAGCCCGATTCCGCTGCGGCCCGCTCGAGCACCGCCTCGACCTTTCGCGCCTGCTCGCGCACGTCGTGGCGCTCGGCGGCGGCTCGTGCGGCCGGGTTGGGCGACGGTAGCGCGGCCGCCTGCCGGAGCGCATGCGCGAGCGCCTCGGCGTCCAGCGGGTCGACGAGCACCCCGGCGTCCGGCGGGACGAACTCGGGCGGCCCGCCGATGCGCGTGGCGACGACCGAGCGGCCGCAGGCCATCGCCTCCAGCACCGCCTGGCCGAACGGCTCGATCAGGCTCGCCTGGCAGACGACGTGGCTCTGCGCGATCCGCGACGGAATCTCGTCGTGGGCCAGAGACCCGGGGAGCTCGACGTTCGCGCGCCCCTCGAGCCGCGGTCGCAGCGGGCCGTCGCCGACGAAGGTGAGCGTCCCTTCGCCGAGCTGCGCGAACGCGTCGGCGAGCCGGACGACGTTCTTGCGCTCCGTCAGCGCGCCGAGGCAGAGGAAGCGCGGGCCGTCGGCCGGCGGAGGCTCGACGCGGAACCGCTCGAGGTCGACGCCCGAGTCGATCACCTCCGTCTTGCCGCGGGCCTCCGGCACCTTCGCCTCGAGCTCGCGGCGGAGGTAGTCGGAGACGGCGATCACGGCCGACGCGCGGGCGACCGTCCGGCGCGTCAGCGTCGCCATGCCGCGGATCGAGCCGACATTGCGGACGTCGCGGCCGTGCGCGGTGACGACGAGCGGGGCGCCCGGCACGAGCGCACCGATCAGGCCGGACGGCACGAGGAAGTGCGCGTAGACCACGTCGGGCCGAAACCGCCGCGCGGCCTGCCACGTGCCGGCCGCGAGGGTTGCGTAGCGCCGCTTGCCGCCGGCGCGCGAGTCGAGCACGGCGAGCTCGAGCTCGTGTCCGCGCTCGCGCAGCGCCCGCTCGAGCTGGGCGACGAACACGCCGAGGTCGGGCGCGTCAGGGCCTGGATACATCTGCGAGACGAGCAGGATCCGCACGGCGCGCGCAACTTTGACGCTTCCGCAACACCCGCGTCACACACGCGTGCGAATCTCGCGGTTATCGTCGCCTTGGGGAGGAGGCCGGGCGAACCTGTCTAGAGGATCGAGCCGCGCCAACGAGGGAACGACGACGACGATGTCGGAGCACGTCCAGAACCGGGAGCACGAGCACGGTCACGAGGATGGTCGCGAGCACGGCGAGGGCCACGCAGCCGTCTCTCTCAATCGCGCCGCGTTCAGCGCGACGACGCATTGCCTCACGGGCTGCGCGATCGGCGAGGTTCTCGGCCTCGCGATCGCGACCGCTCTCGGCTGGGCGAATGCTCCTTCGATCGCTCTCGCCGTGGTGCTCGCATTCGTCTTCGGCTATGCGCTGACGCTCACGCCGCTGCTTCGCGCGGGCGTCCCGCCACGACGCGCATTCGGCCTCGCCCTAGCGTCCGACACGGCGTCCATCGCCGTGATGGAGCTCGTCGACAACGGCTTCATCCTGCTCGTCCCCGGCGCGATGGCGGCCGGGCTCGGCGACGCGCTGTTCTGGTGGAGTCTCGCGGTCGGGCTGGCGATCGCGTTCGTGTTCGCGTTCCCGCTCAACCGCTGGCTGATCGCGCGCGGGCGCGGCCATGCGGTCGTGCACGCCTATCACTCGCACTGACTACGGCGTGCGCTGGGCGTCGTACATGCCGAACTCGTCGCGGAGCACGTTGCAGATCTCGCCGATCGTGCAGCGCGCGCGCAACGCGTCGCGCATCGGCGGGAGCAGGTTCTCCGTCCCCCGCGCCGCCTCGAGCACGCGCGCAAGCGCCGCTTCCGCGTCGTCGGCGTTCCGATCGGCCCGCACCCGCGCCGTCCGCTCGTGCTGGCGCCGCTCGGCTTCCGGGTCGATCCGCTGCAGCTCGATCTCCTCCGCCTCGGCTTCCTCGTACCGGTTCACGCCGACGATCACGCGCTCGCCCGACTCGACCTCCTGCGCGTAGCGGTACGCCGCCTCGTCGATCTCGCCCTGCACGAAGCCCTGCTCGACCGCGGCGACCGCGCCGCC
>DASSQG010000215.1:0-5868 GCA_035702625.1 Gaiellaceae bacterium
GAAGCGGCTGCGCGACCAGATGGGCGAGCACGAGGCGGTGATCGAGCTGACCGAGGGCGCGAAGGAGCTGCTCGTCGACAAGGGCTACGACCCGACGATGGGCGCCCGCCCGCTGCGCCGCGCGATCCAGCGCTACATCGAAGACCCGCTCGCCGACTTCGTCCTCGGCCGCGAGCTCGGCCCGGGCTCGACGATCCTCGTCGACCGCAAGAACGACGACGAGGTCGACATCACGGTCATCCCCGGCGAGATCACGCCGGAGAAGGTCACCGTCCCGCCCGACGAGCCGCGCGACAGCTCCGAGGACGGCGACGGCGACGAGCCCGAGTCCGAGTAGCGCCGCGCGCAGCTAGCGCGAGCTGTGCCTCACACGCTGCACGACCGGCCGATCGCCGCCGCGCTCGCCGGCGCGCTCGCGATCTCGTTCTCGGGGATCCTGTTCCGGGTCGCGCACGTCTCGCCGACGACCGGCGCCGTCTTTCGCTGCCTCTACGCGGTGCCGGTGCTGTGGCTCCTCTCGCGGCGCGAGGACAAGCGTTACGGCCCGCGGCCGCTGAGGCAGCGCGCGCTCGCCTGGGTCGCCGGCCTGTTCTTCGCCGTCGACCTGGTCGCGTGGCACCAGGGGATCGAGGAGGTCGGCGCCGGCCTTGCGACCGTGCTCGGCAACCTCCAGGTCGTGCTCGTCGGCGTGCTCGCCTGGCTGTTCCTGCGTGAGCGGCCTTCGAACCGCGCGCTGGCCGCGATCCCGGTCGCGCTCGTCGGCGTCGTGCTGATCTCGGGCGTGCTCGAGCACGGCGCCTACGGCCGCAACCCCGGCCTCGGCGTCGCCTTCGGGATCCTCACGGCGCTTTCGTACGCGGGGTTCCTGCTCGTGCTCCGGCAGGGGAACGCCGACGTCCGCCGGCCGGGCGGGCCGCTCTTCGACGCGACGCTCGTCGCCGGGCTCGCCTGCATCCCGATCGGCCTGGTCTGGGGGAACCTCGACTGGACGCCCAACTGGAAGGCGCAGGGATACCTGCTGCTGCTGGCGTGGAGCTCGCAGGCGCTCGGCTGGTTGCTGATCTCGATCACGCTCCCGCGCCTGCCGGCGGCGCTGACCTCGGTGCTGCTGACCTTCCAGCCGGTGCTGTCGGTCCTGTTCGCATGGGCGATCCTGAACGAGTCGCCGTCCGGGCTCCAGCTCGGCGGCGTCGTGCTCGTGCTCGCCGGCCTGCTGATCGTCTCGTTCGGCGCCCGCCGACGCGGACGCCGGTCGGCGCGCGAGCCGGCGCTGGCTACGGGCGAAACCAGGCTGTAGCGCAACTTTCGCGACCGCGCGGCGTCCAAAGCGGACGTGGCCGTTCGTGTCGTCCGGCTCGTCTCGCTGCCGTGCCTGCTCGCGGCGCTCCTGCCCGTCGCCGCGGGCGCGGGGTCGCCGTCGGGCGGAATCGCCGTCGGGCGGACGGTCCTGCTCGGCCCGAGAACGAAGACCATCGGCTGCCGGCTCGGCGCGCTCCCTGACCGCAGCTGCTCGCCGGGCGCCTTCTACAGCAGGCTCACGAGAGCCGTCGTCTGCGGGCGCGGCTTTCACACCAGCACGGTTCGGAACGTGCCGCAGACGGTGAAGTTCGCCGTCGAGCGCGAGTACGGGCTCGCGGCCGGCTACTACGGCCGGACGCTGGAGATCGACCACATCGTCCCGCTCGAGCTCGGCGGTTCGAATGCGATCGCGAACCTGTTCCCGGAGCGCGTCTACGCCGCGAAGGACCGGCTCGAGAACAGGCTGCACGAGCTCGTCTGCGCGGGCCGGATGACCCTCGCGGCCGCGCGGGTCGGCATCGCCCGAAACTGGCCGCTGCTCTACCGGCACGTCTTCGGCGTCGCGCCGCGCTGATCGTTTCGGAATCGGCACAGTTCCCGTCCGCGCCGGTTCCTAGGATGACCGGGTGGCGAAGCCGGCAACCCAGTTCGCGTGCACCGACTGCGGCTATTCGGCCGGGCGGTGGTTCGGAAAGTGCCCGCAGTGTGGCGAGTTCGGGACGCTCGTCGAGGACCGGCCAGTTCCGAAGGGCGCGGCCGGCCCGAAGCCGACGCTCAGGCTCGTCGACGTCAAGGCCGAGGAGGCCGAGCGGATCCCGACAGGCATTCCCGAGCTCGACCGCGTCCTCGGCGGCGGCCTGGTCCCGGCGTCGCTCGTGCTCGTCGGCGGCGAGCCGGGGGTCGGCAAGTCGACGCTGCTGCTGAGCGCGCTCGCCTCGATCTCGAAGGACCGCCGCGCGGTGCTCGTCACGGGCGAAGAGTCGACCGCGCAGGTGAAGCTCCGCGCCGCACGCCTGGGCGGCGCGGAGCAGGTCGAGATCCTCGCCGAGACGGAGCTCGAGGCGGTGTGCGCGACACTCGAGCAGGAGCGGCCCGACGTCTGCGTGATCGACTCGGTGCAGACGCTCTACTCGTCGGAGCTCGGCTCGGCGCCGGGCTCCGTCGGACAGGTGCGCGAGGCGGCGGCGCGCCTGTTGCGCGTCGCGAAGGAGAGCGGCGTCGCGACGATTCTCGTCGGCCACGTGACCAAGGACGGCGCGGTCGCCGGCCCGCGCGTGCTCGAGCACCTGGTCGACTGCGTGCTCCAGTTCGAGGGCGACCGCTACCACGAGCACCGCGTCCTGCGCGCGTCGAAGAACCGCTTCGGCTCGACGAACGAGCTCGCCGTCTTCGAGATGACGGGCACCGGCCTCGTCGGCGTGCCCGAGCCCTCCGAGCTCTTCGGCCGCAGCGTCGAGGGCGAGATCGGCGCCGCGGTCGGCTGCGTGCTCGAGGGCTCGCGGCCGCTCTTGCTCGAGATCCAGGCGCTCGTCGCGCCGACCGACCTCGCGATGCCGCGTCGCGTCGGCACGGGCGTCGATCCCAAGCGCCTCGCGATGATCGTCGCAGTGCTCTCACGGCACGCGCGGATCGCGCTCGGACAGGCGGACGTGTTCGTCAACGTCGCCGGTGGCGTGCGCATCGACGAGCCGGGCGCCGACCTCGCGATCGCCCTCGCGATCGTGTCCGCGGCCAGGGGCGCGCCGGTGCAGCCGGAGACCGCGGCCTTCGGCGAGATCGGGCTCACAGGCCGGTTGCGACCGGCGACGCAGTCCGAGCGGCGCCTCGAGGAGTGCGCCAAGCTCGGCCTCGCTGCCGCCATCGCTCCGGCCGGCACCCCGACTCGTGGCAAAATGCGCGTGTTCCACGCGGAGACGCTGAAGCAGGCTGCGAAGGCGGGGATCGATGCAGAGCGAGCCGAGTCAGGATAGGACCGACCCGCGGATCCCGCCGCCGCTCGGGATCGTCCGCCAGCCGACGCAGCACGACCCGCGTCTCGACCCGAAGATCCTCGCCGCCGTCGGCCGGATTGCACCCGGGACGGATCTGCGCGCCGCGATCGACGACATCATCCGCTCACGCGAAGGCGCCCTGATCGTGATCGGCGAGCCGGCCGACCTGTCGTTCCTGTTCAGCGGCGGAATCAAGCTCGACGTCCCGTTCACACCGCAGCTGCTCTACGAGCTGTCGAAGATGGACGGGGCGATCATCGTCAACTCGAGTTGCTCGAAGCTCGTCCACGCGAACGTGCAGCTGATGCCCGACCCGACGATTCCGTCGAGCGAGACGGGCACGAGACACCGCACCGCGGAGCGCGTCGCCAAGCAGACCGAGGCACTCGTGATCTCGATCTCGCAGCAGCGCGAGACGGTGACCGTCTTCGTCGGACACAGCCGCTACTCGCTCGAGCCGATCGCAGACGTGCTCGCGAAGACGAACCAGGCGCTGGCGACGCTCGAGACCTACCGCGCACGGCTCGAGCAGGTGCTGACCCGGCTGACAGCGCTCGAGTTCCAGAACGCGGTCATGCTCGACGACGTGCTCGTCACGCTCCAGCGCGCCGAGTTGACGACGCGGATGGCCGAGGAGATCGAGCGGGCGTGCGTCGAGCTCGGCGAGGAGGGGCGCCTGATCCGGATGCAGCTCGAGGAGCTCGTCGCAGACGTCCCCGACGAGAAGGCGGCGCTCGTCTACGACTACCACGCCGAGGGCGGCGCCGAGCGGACGCAGGAGGGGCTCGAGGCGCTCGCGGCGCTGCCGTACAACCAGCTGCTCGAGTTCGAGCTGCTGGCGGTGCTCGGCTACCCGGCGACGGTCAACCCGCTCGACCACTCCGTCGCCCCGCGCGGCTACCGCGTGCTCTCGCACATTCCGCGGCTGCCGGACGGCGTCGTCCGGCGCGTCGTCGCCAACCTCGAAGGCCTCGACGGGATCGTCCGCGCCTCGCAGCGCGAGCTCGAGGCGGTCGAAGGCGTCGGCACCGTCCGCGCGCGGGAGATCCGCGAAGGCCTGCGGCGGCTGCAGGAGCACAACCTGATGGACCGGTACCTCCAGCTCTGACCGAACTGTTCGAGATGCCGGTGGTCGGCGCGCCGCTCGCCGGCGGGCCGTCGACGGCCGAGCTCGCGGCGGCCGTCTCCGGGGCCGGCGGGCTCGGCTTCCTGGCAGCGGGGTACCGCACGGCCGAGGAGCTCGAGCGCGAGCTCGGTCGCGTCCGGGCGCTGACGAGCCGGCCGTTCGGCGTCAACCTCTTCTACCCGGCTCGCGACGAGGTCGATGACGCGGCGGTCGCCGCGTACGCCGAGCGGCTCCGTGCCGAAGGCGAGCGCTACGGCGTCGAGCCTGGTGAGCCGCGCTGGAGCGACGACGACTGGGACGCGAAGCTGGAGCTCGTGGCCCGCGAACCGCCGGCCGTCGTCTCGTTCACGTTCGGCTGTCCGGATAGTGAGATCGTGGAGTCGATCCGCGCAGCCGGGAGCGCGGCCTGGTGCACCGTGACGTCCGCGGCCGAAGCGGAAGCGGCGACGGCTGCCGGCGTCGACGCGCTCGTCGTCCAGGGCGGCGAGGCCGGGGGCCATCAAGGCTGCTTCCGCGACGACGGCGAGGAGCCGCTCTCCGTCCTCGCCCTCCTCCAGCAGGTGGCGCGGGTGACCGACCGGCCCCTCGTCGCCGCCGGCGGGATCGCCACCGGAGCAGCGGTCGCCGCGGTGCTCGCGGCCGGAGCGGAGGCGGCACAGGTGGGCTCGGCGTTCCTCCTCGCCCCGGAGGCCGGGACGTCGGAGCCGCACCGGTCGGCCCTGCGCAGCGGCAGGCCGACCCGGCTGACGCGTGCGTTCACCGGCCGGCGGGCGCGCGCGATCGTCAACCGCTTCATGCGCGACCACGACGCGGAGGCGCCGGCCGGCTACCCGCAGGTCCACTTCGTGACCGCGCCGATCCGCACCGCCGCCCGGGCGGCCGGCGACCCCGAGGCGATCAACCTCTGGGCCGGACAGGCCTACACCCTGGCCCGCGAGGAGCCGGCCGGAGTGGTCGTCGAACGCCTGATCGCCGAGCTGAACGCAGCCGTCTGAGCGGAAAACCCCTGCAAGCAGCGGGTTCCTTCTGAAAAAGTGGCGTTTTCCAGCGATTTTTGCTACGCTAGCTCAGGCCGCCGGCGGAGGAAGTTCACCGCCGGCGTCGTCACGGATAGCCACTACGACAGGGGAGGCTCGGCGTTGTACAAGGTCGGCGACAAGGTGGTGTACCCACACCACGGGGCAGGAACGGTCGTCAAGAAGGAGACTCGCGAGGTGCTGGGAGAAAAGCGCGAGTACCTGACGATCAAGATCCTCCACAACGATATGACGGTGAACGTCCCAGCCGACAACGCCGACCGGGTCGGGCTGCGGAAGGTCATCGACGAGCAGATGGTCTCGAAGGTGCTGAAGGCGCTGACCGGCGGCGGCACGCAGATGCCGAAGAACTGGAACCGGCGCTTCAAGCACAACCGGGACAAGATGAAGACCGGCGACATCTTCGAGCTCGCCG
>DASSQG010000216.1:0-4296 GCA_035702625.1 Gaiellaceae bacterium
AGACGCCGAGGTCGGCGCTCAGCTGGCGCTCCGACGGGATCGCCTCGCCGACGCCGAGCTGGTCGATCAGGTCGAAGACGCGGTCGCGCGTCTCGCTTTGCTTGGTCACGGCGCCGCCGGCGCTAGCTGCCGCCTGGAGGCCTCGGCGGTCGCGTCGTCCGGAAGCAGCGTCACCCCGGTCTCGGGGTCGAAGAAGTGCAGCCGCGACGGGTCGAGCGCGAGCTCGAGCGGCTGGCCGCGACGGGCGAGCACGCGAGGGTCGATGCGCGCGCTGAAGAGCGCCTTCGAGTCCGGCAGCAGCGTCGCCTCGTCGCGCCCGATGACGTCGGTCGCGACCGCCTCGGCGTTGACGCGGAAGAACACGTGCGCATCGGAGCCGAGCTCCTCGACCACCAGCGGCAGGACCGTCAGCGGAGTCAGGCCGGGCGCCGCCGTGGCCGCCGCCTCGAACGCCTCGGGGCGGACGCCCACGACGACGTCGCGGATGCCAGCCGCGGGGCGGCGAGACGGGTCGAGCCGTACGTGGAAGCCGCCGAAGACGACCTCGTCACCGTCGATCACGCCCTCGACGAGGTTCATCGCAGGAGTGCCGATGAAGGCCGCCACGAAGACGTTCACGGGATGCTCGTAGAGCCGCTGCGGCGAGTCGACCTGCAGGATTCGGCCGCCGTCGAGGACGGCGACCCGGTGTCCCAGCGTCATCGCCTCGGTCTGGTCGTGGGTGACGTAGACCGTCGTCACGCCGAGGTTTGCGTGCAGCTGCGCCAGCGACGCCCGCATCTCGACGCGCAGCTTGGCGTCGAGGTTCGAGAGCGGCTCGTCCATCAGGAACGCCTTCGGCTCCCGGACGATCGCGCGGCCCATCGCGACACGCTGGCGCTGCCCGCCCGAGAGCTGCGCCGGCTTGCGCTCGAGCAGCTCCTCGAGGCTGAGCAGCTTCGCGACCTCCTCGACCCGCCGCTTCACGACCTCCTTCGGCGTGCGCCGCACCTTCAGGCCGTAGGCGATGTTCTTGCGCACGGACATGTGGGGGTAGAGCGCGTAGCTCTGGAAGACCATCGCGATGTCGCGGCGGCGCGGGGCGAGCTCGGTGACGTCGGCGCCGCCGATCGAGATCGTGCCGGCGGTTACCTCCTCGAGCCCGGCGATCATGCGCAGGAGCGTCGACTTTCCGCAGCCGGAGGGGCCGACCAGCACCATGAACTCGCCGTCGCCGATCGAGAGGCTGACGTCGTCGACGGCAGTCACGCCGCCCGCGTAGACCTTCGTCAGGTGCTCGAGCTGGATCTCCGCCACGAGGCGTCAAGGATAGGACCGGTTCGTCGGAAAAGCAAGACCAAATGGCGACGAACCGCGCAACTGGTATTGACCACCTGGGCCCAAGACGCTTAGACTCCGCGAATGGCGTCGAGCGAGGGACACGAGACGTTGGACGGTCTGGTGACCGAGTCGCGCCGCGCGGATGGGAACTACGCGTCGCTCTCGACGCAAGAACTAGTCGAGCTGATGAACGCCGAGGACGCGACCGTGCCGGCGGCCGTCGGCGCCGCGGCCGGGGCGATCGCCGCAGCGCTGGACGCGATCGTGGAGCGACTAGCGGCCGGCGGCCGCCTGGTCTACGCCGGCGCCGGGACCTCCGGGCGGATCGCGGCGCTCGACGCCGAGGAGTGCGAGGCGACCTTCTCGACTCCGCCGGGTCAGGTGATCGCGCTCGTCGCCGGCGCCGACGCGCCGTCGGCGGAGGCGCGCGAGGCGGCCGAGGACGACGGGCCCGCCGGCAGGCGCGCGCTCGAGGAGCTCGGCGTCTCGCCCGCGGACGCGGTGGTCGGCGTCAGCGCGAGCGGCCGGACGCCGTACGTGCTCGGCGCACTCGAGGCCGCTGCCGCGGTCGGCGCGCTCACCGTCGCGGTCGTCTCGACGGAAGGCTCGCCCCTTGCACAGGCGGCCGACCACGAAGTCGCGGTCGTCGTCGGGCCCGAGTTCGTCTCCGGCTCGACGCGTTTGAAGGCCGGCACAGCGCAGAAGCTGGTCCTGAACACGATCTCCACCGTCGCGATGATCCGGCTCGGCAAGACCTACGGCGACCTGATGGTCGACCTGCGCGCCTCGAACGAGAAGCTCGAGACGCGGGCGCGCCGGATCGTGCGCGAGGCGGCGGGCGTCTCGGACGACGAGGCCCGCGAGGCGCTGGAGGCGGCGGACGGCAACGCGAAAGTCGCCGTCGTCGCGCTGATCGCCGAGCTCGACGCCGACGCCGCGCGCAGCCGGCTCGAGCAGGCCGGCGGCAACATCGAGACGGCGCTCGCGCCATGAGGCTTGGCGTCGAAGCGGCAGTCGTCGGCGGCGCGCTGCTGCGCGGCGACGTCGAGGTCTCCGACGGCGTCGTCACCGGCTACGGGCTCGAGGGCGGCGGCAACGGCGGCCGCGTCGCGGTGCCCGGCTTCGTTGACCTGCAGGTGAACGGCTTCGCCGGCGTCGACCTGATGGGCGCGGACGCCGACGGCTACCGCCGCGCCGGCGAGGCGCTGCTGGAGACCGGCGTCACCGCCTACCTTCCGACTTTCATCTCGGCCCCCGAGGAGGACGTGCTCGCAGCGCTCGGAAACGTGCCCTCGGACCGCGCGGGCGCCCGGATCCTCGGCGTCCACCTCGAGGGGCCGTTCCTGTCCCCCAAGCGCCTCGGCATCCATCCGCCGTCGGCGCGCCGCGACCCGGACCCCGCGCTCCTCGAACGCCTGCTCGGCGCGGGGCCGGTGCGGCTGATGACGCTGGCGCCGGAGCTGCCGGGCGCGCTCGAGCTGATCGACCGCTTGCTGCTGGCCGGCGTCGCGGTCTCGCTCGGCCACTCCGACGCGACCGCCGAGGAGGCGACGATCGCCTTCGACCGCGGCGCGCATGCCGTGACCCACCTCTTCAACGCTATGCGGCCCTTCCGCCACCGCGACCCGGGCCTGGCCGGAGCGGCGCTCGCCCGCGAGGACGTGACCATCCAGATCATCCTGGACGGCGTCCACCTCGCCCGCGAGACCGCGCGCGTCGTCTGCCAGTCGGCGCCAGGGCGCGTCGCACTGGTCACCGACGCGGTCGCGGCGGCCGGAATGGGCGACGGCACCTACCTGCTCGGTGGCTTCGAGATCGAGGTGCGCGACGGCGTCGTGCGCGGCGCGGACGACGTCCTCGCCGGCAGCGCGCTGACCATGATCGAAGCCGTCCGGAACCTGGCCGACCTCGGGATCCCGCTGGCGGACGCGATCGGGGCGGCGACGACCGTGCCGGCGGGCGTGCTCGGCCGGCCGGAGCTGGGGCGGCTCGAGCTCGGTGCGCAGGCCGACCTGCTCGTCCTGGACGACAACCTCGAGATCGAACGCGTCTGCGTCGGCGGCGAGGCCCGTGTCGTCGCCTGAGCCGCTCGCCGTGCCCGACCCGCCAGGTGCCGTCTTCCTCGCCGAGATCCACGAGCAGCACCACGCCCTGCGTGCGCTGCTCGAGCACGACGAGGCCTTCGCGCGCGTGGCAGCGACCGCCCGCGAGCGCGGCGCGAGCACCGTCCGCATGGTCGGGCACGGCTCGTCCGACAACGCGGCCTCGTACGGCGTCTACGCCTTCGGGCTGCTGCCGCGCTGGACGGCGCTGCGCGACTCGATCACGCTGACCGCGTACTACGACGCGCAGCTCGAGCTGCGCGGCTCGACCGTCCTCGCGCTCTCGCAGTCCGGCCGCACGCCGGACGTGATCGACTACGTCACGCGCGCGCGCCGCGCCGGTGCGTACACCGTCGCGCTGACGAACGACCCTAGCTCTGACCTGGCGGCCGAGGCAGACGACGTCCTGCCGCTCGAGGCCGGCCCGGAGAACGCGGTCGCCGCCTCGAAGACGTACCTGAGCCAGGTCGCCGCGCTCGGCCTGCTCGCCGCCTACGCGGCCGGCGAAGGCGAGCGCTTCGCGGACGGAATCGCGACGACGGCCGACCTGCTGGAGGGGATGCTCCCGGAGCTCGAGACGAGCGTCCGCCGCATCGCGCTGCCGTTCGCGTCGGTCGGCCGGATGTTCGTCGTCGGCCGCGGCATTCAGTTCGGCACCGCCCGCGAGATCGCGCTCAAGCTGCTCGAGACCTGCCGCGTCGCCGCCGAGCCGCTGACTGCGACCGACCTCTTGCACGGCCCGGTCGCCGCGCTCGACCCGCTCTTCCCGGTCTGGACGATCGCTTCCGAGGACGAGACGCTGCCCGCGGTCGTGGAGGCCGCCGAGCGCGTGAGGCTCGCCGGCGCGACGCTGGTCGCGAGCGGCGACGCCGCC
>DASSQG010000217.1:0-3176 GCA_035702625.1 Gaiellaceae bacterium
CAAGCCGGGAACCGCCGCGTCGGCGTCGGCCCCGGCCACCTCGAGCTCGACGTAGCGGTCGAGCTCCTCGAAGCAGGCGTCGCAGCCCAGCTCCTGGCCGGCAGGCCCGAGCAGCCGTCCCAGCGCCCGGTCGAAATCGGCTCGGTCTGTCATCTCTCCTCCGGTGCGTCGAACGCGAGCCCGCGCTCGCTCAGATGGTGCCGCAGCTTGCGGCGCGCGTCGTGGAGCGTCTTGTACAGCGCGCCGCGGCTCGTGCCCAGCCGCTCGGCGAGCACGTCGATCGGGACGCCGTTCACCGCCAGCGCGACGAGGACGCGCCGCTGGTGCGGGGTCAGCTCGTCGGCGATCGCAGCCTGGACGGCGGCGACCAGCTCACGCTGCTCGGCTTCCGCCTCGGGCGGCAGGCCCCCGCTCGAGAGGACGCTCCAGCTCTCCGGCTCGAGCGGCACCTCGCGACCCTGCCACGACCGCTTGCGGAGCTTCACCGCCGCCTCGTAGAGCGCGAACTTGTACGCCCACGTCGTGAAGCGGCTCGCGCCGCGGAAGTCGTCGAGCCGTCGCAGCACGCTGACGAGAGCGTCGTCCGCCGCCTGGTTGGCCACGTCGTCGAGGTCGCCGCCGCGCAGGTGCGGCAGGGTTGGCCGCCGGCGCGAGACCTCGAACCGCGCGGCGCGCAGGAGCAGAGTGTGCAGGCGGGCGACCGTCTCGTCGTCCCTCGCGCGGAGGGCGTCGAGCCAGTCGCGCGACTCCGGGTCGAGCACGTCGGCCGCAGCGACGATCGGCGTATCCACGTACCCGACGGTATCCGCGCGGACGCTGTTCATGCCGGGGCGAGGATCCTCACGGCGAGGCGCGGCGGGCACCCGCGCTCGACCAGCTCGATCAGCGCGTGCAGGTCGTAGCGGCCGTCGGCGGCGACCGACGCGGCGAGTGGCCGACCGAACCCCGCGCTGAGGAGCTGGTCGCGGCGCCAGCGGAAGACCTCGTCTCCCGCCGGCGCCGTCGTGGTCGTGGTCTGCATGTCCCGTTGGTGTCTTGCGAGGGCGCGGTCCTTACCGGAACCGGCCCGGGAACTGGTCGATCACGCCTTGGGAGAGCAGGTCCGCCATGTGGAGGATGTGCAGGTGGACGCGGTCGTAGGCGGCGACGTCGCCGGTCCAGTCGCCCTGGAGGTGGGCGACCGCCTCCTGCGTCGTCAGCGCGAGGTGCATGTGCATCTCGGCCTTCATCTGGTCGAGCCCCCAGAAGCGCGGGTTGACGCTGTGCAGAGCGGCCGCGATCTCGTCGGCGTTCTGCGTCCAGCGCGCCTGCGCGTCGGCGAGCTTCGCCGAGTCGCCTGCCTTCGCCGCCGCGATCACGTCCGCCGCGATCAGGATGTGCTCGCGCAGCAGGGCGGTCAGCGCGTGCGCCGTGGCGGCGCCGTAGTACGGCTCGAACGCGTTGCCGATGTCGACCTGGTTCTGCAGCAGCCGCGCGACGGTCGCGTCCGTGTCCGGCGTGCCTCCCTCGAGGCTGATGATCGCCAGGCGCGTCCAGGTGATGTGATCCTCCCAGAGCTTGCGCATCTGCATCTCGAAGGCGACCGCCTCCGGCGTTACCAGGACATGCGCGCGAGCGTGGCCGTGGTGTGCCGGCGGGTTGCCGTGCGCCTGGGCCATGTTCATGCCGCCCGAGAGCGCGAGCGCGGCGAGCGCGCTGAACGTCGCGATCAGCAACGTCAGCGGGAGGGGAATCGGGCGCCTCGTCATGTGAGCCTTCCTTTCGGTTGGGTGAGTGATAGCGGTGCGTGCGAGGGACGCCAGGCGGAGACGGCGAGCGCGAGCGCGCCGGCCTCGATCGCCTTCGTCGCGAGGGCGAGCCCCTCGACGGGGTCGACGTCCGGGTGCAGCACCGGGATGCCGGTGGTGACGGCCAGCACGTAGCTGCCGATCAGGCCGGCGAACACGAGCGCAGCAGCGCCGAACGCCGGCTCGCCCGGCCGCAGCGTCAGCACGACGGCCAGCACGCCGAGCACGACCGCGGCGACGACGAAGCCGATCCCGGCCGCGGCCGTCTCGCGGAAGTGCTCGGGCGCCAGCGCAGCGTGGATGCCGGCGCTGACGGCGCAGGCGACGATCACGGCGTCTGTGCGCAGCTCGGCGGCGCTCATGTGACGATCACCGTCCCCTGCATGTCGTGGCTGTGCAGGGTGCACTCGTAGTGGTACCGGCCCGGCTTCGGGAAGGTGATCGAGATGCTGTCCCCGCGCCCGACCTTGTGGTCGGCCTGGCCGTCGACGCGGACGGTGTGGGTGAAGTTGTCCCGGTTCGTCCAGGTGACGGACTGACCGGCCTTGATCTTCACGACGTCCGGACTGAACCGGTAGCTCTTGACCATCGTCACCTGGTCGGTCGCGACCGGCTTGCTGTTCCCTGTTCCGCCGCAGCCGGCCGCCAGGAGGGTCGCGGCGGCCGCTGCGGCGGCGGGGAGTAGCAACCGGGTCATCGGGCCGCCGCCTCCAGCGCGGGCTTGCGCACGACCGTGACGACCGCGCCGGCGAACACGAGCACGAACGCGGCGAGGTCGAGCACCTCGGCGATCGTGTGCGCGAACAGGAAGACGGTCCAGTCGAGGTGGTAGGTCATGTAGACGAGCTCTGCGGCGCCGAACAGCGAGAACGCGACGCCGAGCAGGGGCTGCTCGCGCTTGAACGCGAACCACGCGAAGCTCGCGCCGATCGTGAACGCCGCGATGTGCACGGCGAGGAAGAACGAGGTCGGCAGCTCGTTGACCCAGCTTCCGTAGGGCATGTGCTCCTCCTTGCGAGTCGATGTCGGAGGAGTTGGTGCGGGCAGCCGCCCGGTTCTTACCCGCACGTTGCGAGATTTTCGGCTTCCGTCGCTAGACTCGTGCGGGCCGATGGGTGTCCTGGGCTACTTCAACGGGTTCGGCGGCCGCGACATGGCCGTGGACCTCGGCACCGCGAACACGCTCGTCTACGTGCGCGGTCGCGGCATCGTGCTCTCGGAGCCGAGCGTGGTCGCGATCGACCAGCGGAGCGGCGAGGTGCACGCGGTCGGCGTCGAGGCCAAGCGGATGCTCGGCCGGACGCCCGGGACGATCTCCGCGATCCGGCCGCTGAAGGACGGCGTGATCGCCGACTTCGACGTCACCGAGCAGATGCTGCGCCACTTCAT
>DASSQG010000218.1:0-6552 GCA_035702625.1 Gaiellaceae bacterium
GGCGTCGTACTGCCCGCTCGTGAAGCCGACGGCGACGCGCGACGGAATCCCGAGGTAGCGCAGCATCAGCGCCATCGCGCCGGCGAAGTGCTGGCAGTAGCCGTGCCTGGTGTGGACGACGAAGTCCTCGAGCGCCGGCACTCCCGCCGGCGGCGGCGGCGGATGCTGGTCGTAGGTGAAGCCGCCGCCGTAGCGGAACCACCGCTCGAGCGCAACCGCGGCCGCGTACGGGCTCCGCGCCCCGCCGGCGACCCGCTCCGCCTCCTGGTAGAGCCCCAGGAACGGCCGGAGCTCGTCTGCCCTGGCGTAGTCGGTCATCAGGTAGCGGACGTACGCCGCGCGCCCGGGCCGCCCGAACAGCCGCGGGTAGACGCGCGTCTGCACCTCGCGGTACTTGTCCTGCGGCGCGACGATGGGCCCGGAGTAGGACGGCTTCGACGCCGCGAGTTGGCTCGGCGTCGGCGACGGCTCGTAGCTCCAGACGTCGTAACTGTCTCCCCGCGAGAGCGGCTCCTTGGCGAACGCGATCCCGGTCGGGTCGAAGATCAGGTCGCCGACGCCCCTGCCGTCCCCGAAACGGACCGGCTCGCTCGCACCGGGCAGGCGGACGTCGCGCAGCGCGGCGATCGTCACCTGCTGCTTCTCCCAGCCGTCCTGCTGGCGCTCCCGCGCCGGGATCAGCCCGGGCTCGCCGAGCGGCACCGGCGGCGGGCCGTACTCGGGCTCGGGCTCCTCGAACCAGCGGCCGCTCACGACGGTGTTGAGCAGCGAGACGCGCCAGTAGTGCGACTGCGGGCTCGCCTTCACCGTGAATACCGTCGTCGGCTTGCCGCGGAAGGTCAGGCCCGAGTAGCTCGAGTTCCAGACGTAGGAGACGTCGACCGGCCGCGCTGGCTTCGTGTACAGGTCCCAGTGCTGCCAGCCGAGGAAGGCGCGCTTGGCGAGTGCGGGTGAGCTGCTCGCGGCCAGGGCGGCGACGACGACCACGGCCCCCGCGGCCAGCACCGGCACGAGCGCGTGTCCCGGGTGGCGACGGAGCAGCGCGGTCGTCGCGAGCACGGCGGCCAGCAGGAGCGCGCCGCGGACGAGGTCGTGTCCGGGGAGAAGCGTGCCGGGCCACCCGATCCCGACGAGCAGCGCCAGCGCCGCGAGCGCCGCCCGGCGGGCCGCGACGGCCAGCGCGAACGCCAGCGTGAACGCGAACACGGCGATCAGCAGGACGCCGTGCATGTGCGGGTGCTCGGCGCGGGCGAACGGCACCTGGACGTCGTAGAACTCGAGGAAGCCGTTGCCGAACCGCCCGAGGACCTGCCCGGGGAGCGACCAGCCCGCGCCGACGTCGAACGCGATAGCGCCCGCGACGAAGAGCGTCACCACGATCGCCGCGGCGCGCGCCCACCCGCGCACGAGCACCGGCACGAGGGCGAGCAGCACGACCAGCGTCGCCTGCCAGGCGTCGTGGCCGGTCTCCATCCGCATCCAGCTCCACGCGAGGAGCGGCGCCGCCAACGCGACGACGAGCAGCGCCCTACCCATGCGCGGCCTCCGCCCGCTCGGCCGCGCCGAGGCGCTCGGCGAGCTCGTCGCCGGCGCGGAGAACCGTGATCGCGACGCCGGAGGCCTGCAGCCGCAGGAGCTCTGGGATCGGCTTCGGAGCGGCGCCCGCGAAGGACGGCGCGTCGACGAGCACGAGCGCGACGCTCCCGCTCGCGAGCGCCCGGTCGGCGAGCCGCTCGACGAGCCGCGGCGCGAGCGACGCCGTCACGACGGTCAGCTCGAGCGACCGTGCAACCGCGTTCGCCCCGTCCGCGAGCATCGCAGCGAGCGGCGGGCCCGGCTCGGGTTCGACGGCCGCGAGCAGGTCGAGCGCCTGCCGCCAGTCGCCCTCCGCCGAGCGGACGGCCTGCTGCTCCGGCTGCGAGCCGTTGATCGCGAGCACCGCCCGCCGGCCGCGCCTGACGTGCGACAGCAACACAGAGCCGGCGGCGCGGACCTGGACGTCGAAGCTCTCGCCGACGACGGCGTCGGGGTCCGCGTCGAGCAGGACGGCGATCTCGTCGCGCGGCGCGTCCTCGAGCTCCTTGACCATCAGCTGTGCCCGGCGGGCGGTCGTCCGCCAGTGGACCTTGCGCAGCGAGTCGCCGTGCTCGTACTCGCGGACGCTGTGCAGGTCGAACCCGGACGGCCGCCGCAGGAGGAGCCGCCGACCGTCCTGCGCGCGCGTGCCGCCCTCGGAGAAGAGCCGGTCGAGCTCGACCAGGCGCGGGTAGACGAGCAGCGCACCCGGGGCGTCGAGCGGCTGCTCGACTCGCTCGAGCCCGAACGGGTCCTCGATCACCGCCACCGACTGCTCGAAGGTGTAGCGGCCGCGGGGCAGGCCCTCGAGCAGGTAGCCCGCGTGGCCGTCGGAGGTGAGCGTGGCGGTGCGCTCGCCGAGCTTCCCGATCCGCTCGCGCAGGGTCCACCGCGCAGGCACCAGGCGCCGCTGCGATGCGAGCCGCACCTTGACCGGAACGTCCTCGCCCTCGAGCCGCTCGCCGGACGGCAGCTTGCGCGTCAGGTCGAGCGGCCGGTTCGCGAGCGCGGTCCACAGCCAGGCGAGGAGCACCGCCAGCGGCAGCCCGAGGGCGACCGGGTAGAGGATCTTCGAGCCGAACGCCCAGGCCGCGAAGTACGTGATGACGCCGAGGGCGAGCGCGAGCCTGCCGCGCCGGGTCATACGGGAACCGGAGTGTGCTCGAGCGCCTCCTGCACGAGCCGCTCGCCGCTCAGCCCGGCGGCGCGGGCCTCCGGCGCAACGATCAGGCGATGCGCGAGCACCGGCTCGGCCGCCGCCTTGACGTCGTCGGGCGAGACGAAGCCGCGGCCTTCGGCAAGCGCGCGCGCCTTGGCGACGCGCAGCAGCGCGATGCCGGCCCGCGGGCTCGCGCCGAGGTAGATGCGACCGTCGCCGCGGGTGTGCCTGAGCAGCGCGACGACGTAGCGGTTGACGCTCTCCTCGACGAAGACCTCGGTCGCGGCCCCGGACAGCTCGCGCACCTCGGCGGCGGTCGCCACCGGCCGCAGCGACTCGAGCGGCGGGTCGCTCGTCTGCTCGGTCAGCATCCGCGCCTCGTCGGGCAGCGGCGGGTATCCGATCGCGATCCGGAGCGTGAAGCGGTCGAGCTGCGCCTCGGGCAGCGGGTACGTCCCCTCGTACTCGATCGGGTTCTGCGTCGCGACCACCATGAACGGCGCGGCGAGCTCGTAGCTGACGCCGTCGACGGTCACCTGGTCCTCCTGCATCGCCTCGAGCAGCGCGGCCTGCGTCTTCGGCGACGCGCGGTTGATCTCGTCGACGAGCAGGAGGTTCGCGAAGACCGGTCCGGGACGGAACTCGAACTCGTTCGTCTTCTGGTTGAAGACGTTGACGCCCGTGACGTCCGACGGCAGCAGGTCCGGCGTGAACTGGAGCCGCGAGAAGGAGCAGTCGATCGAACGCGCGAGCGCCTTCGCGAGCATCGTCTTCCCGACACCGGGGAAGTCCTCGATGATCAGGTGCCCCTCGGCGACGAGGCAGAGCGCCGCGAGGCGAAGCGTCTCCTCGGGCGCGTGCACGACCTGCCCGAGGTTGTCGACGATCCGCTGGATCGAAGCCCCGGCCGCGGCGTCGACGTGCTCCCTACCGACCGCTTCGTCCATCGCTCTCCTCCAGACGAGCCGTGACCTCGTCGAGGATCGCCGAGGCGATCCGTTCCTTCGGTGCCTTCTCGATGCGCCGCTCGCCCTGAGCCGAAACCAGCACGACCTCGTTGTCGCGCGTGTCGAACCCGATGTCGTCCCGCCCCACGTCGTTGAAGACGATCAGGTCGGCCCGCTTGTTCGCGAGCTTCTCGCGGGCGCGCTCGAGGCCGCGCTCGCCGCGGTCGGCCGCGAAACCGACCAGCAGCTGGCCGTTGGCGCGCCGCTCGCCCAGCTCCCGGAGCACGTCGCGCGTCGGCTCGAGCGTGACCGTCCACGGCTCGTCGTCCTTGGGCCGCTTGCCCTCCTCGGCCTCGGCCGGGCGATAGTCGGCGATCGCAGCGGCCATCACGACCACGTCCGCGTCGCCGCGCGCGAGCGTCTCGCGGGCCACGTCCTCGGCGCTCGGCGCGTCGACCACGTCAACTCCTACGGGCGCCGGCACCGAGAGGTTCGACGCGACGAGCGTGACGTCCGCGCCGCGCCGCCGCGCCTCGGCCGCGAGGGCGGCGCCCATGCGCCCCGACGAGCGGTTGCCGAGGAAGCGGACCGCGTCCAGCGGCTCGCGCGTCCCGCCGGCGGTCACGAGCACGCGGCGCCCGCGAAGCTGTTCGCGCCGGGCGAGCGCCGCCGCGACGCGCTCGAAGATCTCCTCCGGCTCGGTCATGCGACCGACGCCGACCTCGCCCTCGGCCGTGTCGCCGGCCTCCGGGCCGACGACCTCGACGCCGCGGGCCTGCACGAGCTCGACGTTCGCCCGAACGGCCTCGCCGCGCCACATGCGCGGGTTCATCGCCGGCGCGACCACGACCGGCCCGTCGAACGCGAGCGCCGTCTGCGTCAGCACGTTGTCGGCGAGTCCGTGCGCGAGCTTGGCCAGCGTGTTCGCCGACAGCGGCGCGATCGCCAGCAGGTCGGCCTCGACGAGGTGCGGGAAGAGCTCCCGCGGCGCCTCACGCCGCGCGAGCGCCTCGAACGTCTTCGCGGAGACGAACGTCTCGGCGTCCGGCGTCAGGATCGGCGTCACCTCGTGGCCCGCGCGGACGAGCAGCCGCGCGAGCTCGCACGCCTTGTAGGCGGCGATCCCTCCCGTCACCCCCAGCAGCACACGCCCCATGGGGACATTGTGCCCTCAGGTGGCAAATCCACGAACCGGCCGGAGGCGTAGAACCGGGGTCCTCGATGAAAGGAGTCGAATGAAGGCGCTTTCGATCATCGCCGTCCTGGTGGCCGCCGCGCTCGCGGTCGCGGGGGCCGCGTTCAGCAGCCGTGACGCGACGCCGACGCTGAAGGGCGTCGTCGGTCCCGGCTACTCGGTGTCGCTCACGAAAGGCGGCAAGAAGGTCAAGACGCTGAAGGCGGGGAAGTACAAGGTCGTCGTCAGCGACAAGTCGAGCTTCCACAACTCCGTCCTGGAGCGCGAGAAGCCGAACAAGCCGAAGCTCGAGAAGGACATCAGCGGCACCGGCTTCATGGGCACGAAGACCGTCGTGATGACGCTCAAGCCGGGGTCCTGGAGGTTCTACTGCTCGGTGCACGAGTCCCAGATGCACCAGGACTTCAAGGTCACCCAGTAGCGACCGGCCACTTGCGAGCGAGGGGGCCGCCAGCTGGGCGGCGGCCTCCGGTCTACTTCGCGTACGAGTACTTGATCTTGCCCTCGGCCACTTCTTCGAGGGACATGGTCAAGTAGTTCTTCGAGCGCGACTCGACGAGCGGCGGCAGGAACTGGTCGAACGTGCCCTCGCCGAGCTGGTGGTGGTAGTTGTTGATCTGCCGCGCGCGCTTGGCGGCGACGATCACCAGCGCGTAGCGGGAATCGACGTTTTCCAGGAGTTCGTCAACGCGGGGATGGATCATGGGCAGGGATGGTACCTGCCCCGTCCATCGCTTCGCGGACGATGCCCTCGAGCTCGGTCACGGCCCGCTCGCGGTCGTCGTTCACGACGGTGTGGTCGAACTCCGGCGCGAGCGCCAGCTGACGCTCGGCGATGTCGAGCCGCTCGTCGATCTCGCCCTCGCTCTCGGTCGCGCGGAGACGCAGCCGCCGCTCCCGCTCCTCGCGGCTCGGCGCGGTCACGAAGATCGTCACCGCCGCCGGGATCCGGTCGCGGACGGCGAGCGCGCCGCCGGTCTCGATCTCGAGCACCGGCGAGCTGCCCTCGGCGACGATCCGGTCGAGCTCCGACCAGAGCGTGCCCGAGCGGTAGCCCTCGCCCCACGGCAGCTCGACCCACTCGACGAAGTCGCCCTCGTCGAGCTTGCGCTCGAATTGCTCGTCGGACAGGAACCAGTAGTCACGGCCGTCTTCCTCGCCGGGGCGGCGCGGGCGCGTC
Organism: Gaiellaceae bacterium; assembly: GCA_035702625.1. GTDB lineage: Bacteria > Actinomycetota > Thermoleophilia > Gaiellales > Gaiellaceae > AC-32. The sequence continues at coordinate 6,057 of DASSQG010000218.1, forward strand.
GTCGCGGAGACGGCGAGCGCAAGCCCGTCCACGCGCTCGACCAGCATCTTCGCGAGCGTGCTCTTGCCTTCCCCCGACGTCCCCGTGAGGACGAAGACCGGCCGCGGCCGGCGCTCAGCGGTTGAAGAGGCCAATCAGCTCCGCCCGCTGACGGTCGGAGAGCCCGCCGACGGTCTTCGACTGGCTGATCCTGCACTGGTTGAGGAAGCGGGCCGCCTTCACGCGGCCGAATTTCGGCACCGCCATCAGCATGTCGAACACCTTCGCCGTCGAGACGTACTCGGGCGGATCGTTGAGGATCTCCTCGATGCGGGCGTCGCCGGATTTGAGGTCCTTCTTCAGCTGCGCGCGCCGTACGCGGATGTCGTTCGCCCGCTTGAGCGCTTCCATCCGTTGGTCGAGTGAGCGGAGCGGCGCCTGGGCCTGGGTCTTGAGCGCGGGCACGGGCGGGGATACTAACAAGCTCGCCGCCCCGGTCAACCCGCCTTGTTTAGGC
>DASSQG010000219.1:0-10862 GCA_035702625.1 Gaiellaceae bacterium
CCGTTACCTCCGTCGCTGGGTGGAGCGTTTCGCGGAGGAAAGCCCGAGCGCGCGCGGCCGACGTCAGGGAGAAGTCGGAATCGGGCTCAGTGAAATCCCGCAGGTCGCGCAGGCGGATGCGGCCGGCTGCAGCTAGAGCCAACGCTTGAACCGGAAGAACGCCGTCAGCCCGACGGCGAGGCCGAGCATGAAGCCGGCGAGCACCCAGAACGCCGCGGACGACTCGAAGCCCGGGAAGTGGACGTTCATCCCGAAGATCCCGGTGATCAGCGTGAGCGGCAACAGGATCACGGTCACGACGGTAAGCACGCGAAGGACGTCGTTCTGGCGGTGCGAGATGACGGACTCGTTCGTGTCCTCGAGCGCCTCGACGACCTCCTTGTAGTTGTCGAGCACGTCCCAGATCCGCTCGCTCGCGTCGACGATGTCGTCGAAGTAGAGCTCGAGGTCCTCGGGCAGGAACCGCTCGACTTGCCGCTCGAGCGTCCGCAGCGTGGAGCGCTCGGGCTTGATGATCTTGCGGTAGGAGATGATCTCCTGCTTGACGTTCGAGAGGTCGCGGACGACGTCCTCGGCGCGCACCTCGAACATGTCGTCCTCGACCGAGTCGAGCTTGTGGCCGATCTTGTCGAGGATCGGGAAGCAGTAGTCGAAGAGGTCGTCGAGGATGTGGTAGAGCAGGTAGCCAGACCCCTTCGAGAAGAGCTGGTCTCGGAGCTCTTCCTCCTCCTGGCAGCGGGCGAAGAGGCGAGTCACCGGCAGCAGCTCGACCTTCGGCAGGGTCACCAGGTAGCCGCTGCCGACGAAGAAGTCCAGCTCGGCCGCGTTCAGGCGCTGGATCGCCTTGTCGTAGACCGGGAAGTGGAGGATCCCGAACAGGTAGTCGGGGTACTCGTCCACCTTCGGGCGCTGCCGGCGCGAGAGGACGTCTTCGAGGTCGAGCGGGTGCCAGCCGAAGCGGTCGGCGAGCAGCTGCACCTCGCGCAGCGTCGGCGCGTCGAGGTGGATCCAGGTCAGCTCGTGGTCGGTGAGCTCTGCGTGGCGCGGCTCAGCGCGCGCCTGAGCGTCCCCCGCCTGCGTGCGAGGTCTCGGACGCTTGATGCGTGGCAGGCTCGGCACCGGTACTGAGTGGGTCGTCGACTCTCATGGCAGGGGTTCGCCATAGTACCCGGAACGCCTCTCGGGAAGCGCGTTCCGGGCCCGGCGCGACGGCTACCTGAGCCGGAACCGAGCGCCCCAGGAGGAGGAAGCCGACGCTGGCCGCGGCGCAGAGGACCGCCGCGCCGCACCAGAGCGCGGCCGGGGAGCGTGCGAGCACGATGCTGCCGAGGGCGGGCCCGGCGAGGAAGCCGACCTGCCAGGCGGTCGTGCGCAGCGCCATGTAGCGGCCGAGCAGCGCGGGCGGCGCGAGATCGGCGATCAGCGGGTTGTTGACGGCGCCGTGGATGCACTCGGCGATGCTGAACGCGACGATCACGCCACAGAGCACGACGACGGCGGTCGGGCCCTCGAGCCAGCTGCCGGCGGCGACGACGCCGAGGCACGTGGCGCTGAAGATCGCGCCGGCCGCCGCGAGCGCCCGCAGGCGGTTGTGGCCGCGCAGGGCGCGCGCAAACGGCAGCTGCGCGACCACCAGGACGAGGGTGTTGACGAAGAAGATCGCCCCGATTCCGGCCTCGCTGACGCCGGAGTGGTTCTTCACGTAGGGCGGGAGCATCGTCGAGACCTGCGCGTACGCGGCGGCGACGAGCACCGCCGTCAGCGCCAGCAGCCAGACGAAGCTCCGGTTGCGCAGCACCTGCCCGTAGCTGCCGGTGCGAGCGGCGCCGGGCGCGCGGGCCGGTTCGGGGACCCACATCAGCAGGCACATGAACGCCACGAACGTGCCGGCGTCGACGGCGAACAGCAGGTCGTAGCTCGCCGGCACCGCCGTCGTCGCGATCAGGCCGCCGATCAGGCCGCCGATGCCGAAGCCGAGGTTGTCGGTCACGCGGGTGAGCGCGTACGCGGCGGTCCGCTGCTCGCCCGAGGTGAGCGCGCCGAGCAGCGTCGAGTGGCTCGGCGCGAAACCGGCGTTCCCGGCGCCGGCCACGAGTGCGAGGGCGAATGCCTGCCACGGCTGGCGCACGAACGGGAAACCGCCGTAACCGGCCGCGAGCAGCGCCAACGAGGAGATCAGCGTCGTGCGGGCGCCGACCCGGTCGACGATCCGGCCGGCGAGCGGGCTGCCGACGACGCCGATCCCGAGCAGCACCGCGACGACGCCGCCGGACGTCCCGAGGCCGATGCCGCGCACGTCGTGCAGGTAGATGACGAGGAACGGGATCACGATCCCGTTGCCGAGCGAGTTGGCGACGCCGCCGGCCTCGAGCAGCCACACGGGACGCGGCAACTGCGGCTTCAGGCTCTGGAGGTACGCGGTGACGGCGTTCAGCGCCGGACGAGGGTACTGCGGATTACGGAGTCTGCCTAGTGGCCGCTTCGGCGTCGGCGGAGGTTGACCTCAGTCCCGCCGCGCAGCGAGTTCGGGATCTCGGCGATCCGGTCGACCCGTTCGACCAGCTCGTCCAGGCGCTCGCGCGGCGCGTCGCCCTCGAGCTCGACCTCGTACTCGATCGCCTCGGAGACCGGCGGCTCGCCGGAGAAGTCGCCGCGCACGCGGACGCGGACGCTCGTCAGCTCGATCCCGTCGGCGCGCGCTTCGCGGAAGAGGTCGTTCGAGACGCAGCCGGCGACGGCCAGGTAGAGCAGCTGCCCGCCGTTGAACCCGAGGCCTCCGCCGCCGCCCTCGACAGGCCGGTCGACGACGAGCGTGAACGTCTCGGCGCTGCCGACCGCGGTCGGCCGGCCCCGCAGGCTCCGCGTCTCGACCTCGAACACGGCCGCGATTCTCGCAGAGGCCGGCCGTGTGGCACCGCATCCCCTGAGCGGTGGCCGTTCGACGAAAGGAGGCCGGCCGGCCTCTGCATCCAGATGGATGCCTCCGTCACCCGGGACTTGCGGGTGCTCCCGTGCTGCTGCCGCGGTGCTGCCGGCGGCTCGTCGTGTTGGTGATGAACCCGAACACGAGAGGAGCAGTCATGAAGAAGCTGGCACTCATCGGAATGGTCGTCGCGGGCTTGCTGCTGTCGACCTCGGTCGCGCTGGCGAAGCCGACCGGCATGACGAAGGCGGAGTACCAGGCGCTGATCGCGCGCAGCGAGGCCATGAATCTGAAGTACGGGCAGTTCGAGTACGCGCAGCCGAAGGTCACTCCGACCAACGTGAACCAGAAGCTCGAGGAAATCGGCGCGTGGGCCGTCCCCACGAAGCAGACGCAGTCGAAGCCGCTCGTGAGCGAGAAGCTCTCTGGCCTCGGCCTGCCGACCGGCGCGACCGTCGCGTCGAGCGGCGGAGGGTTTGACTGGAACGACGCGGGCATCGGCGCGGTTCTGGCACTGGCCGGAATCCTCGGCGTCGGAGCGGTGCTCACCGTCCGTCACCAGCACCAGCCGATCCCGCACTGAACCCGACCCGATTCGATTCTCGACGAGGCCGCCGCCGGCGGCCTCGTCGTAGAGTGAGTCCGTGCCTCGAGCTTCCGCGACCGTGCTCGCCAAGTTGCGGCGGCTGCTGCGGCGCGTGACGACCGTGGAGTCGGCTCGAAGCGAAGACAGCCCGACGTCTGCCGCAACCGACGCAGAGGTGCTGAAGAACATCCCGCCGGGCGGAGTGCGGCCCAGCTAGCCGAACTGCCCCGCGGCGGCTACCGCCGAGGGGGGTAGAGGCTGTGGTTCCCAAGCCTCTCGCTTACCAGTCGGATGCACACCGGCTTCGCCTGCTTCCCGCCGCACTGGGCCCGGGCGGGTTCGCGGTGGATGTCGTCTTTCGGAACGGATGCTCGACGGCGACAGCCGTGAGGATGGCCGTCGCCGGGAGTCCGACCACGACGAGTGCCTCGAACATGTCAAACCGTACTGCTCGGCATGAGCTCTGCGCTACCAGTCGGACGGCGATTGCCTGGGCGGCGTGAGGCGGCGCCACGGCAGCGCGCCCTCGATCTCCACGTCGAGCGAGAAGCTCAGCACCGTTCGGATCACCACGATGATCCCGAGGACGCCGACATTCTCGAGCGTCGGCTCGACGGCGACTGTCCGAATGAGGTCGCCAGCGACCAGCACCTCGAGTCCGACCAGGATCCCGCGGCCGAGGACGGCGCGGCCGCGCCGGTAGGTCGCTTCGCCGGCGGTCCCCTGAAGGAGATCGCGAGCGACGCTGAGCAGCGCGAGTGCGAACGCGAGATCAGCACTGCGACGGCGACCCACTCGAATGCCCTGGAGATGTTCTCCATCGCGTGCATGCCGCGAGTGTGGCAAGCGTGTCGGCCACGGCAGGCAAGGCCGGAAATGCGCCTGGCAGGAATCGAACCTGCGACCTCGCGCTCCGGAGGCGCGCGCTCTATCCCCTGAGCTACAGGCGCTCGGCCGCCAAGTCTAGCGGCGGTGCGAGCGGGGTCTGGGCGACCGGCTCCGGCTTCGGCGTGCGGCGCACGCGCGCGGGCAGGTGGCGCTCCAGCGCCAGGCAGGCAGCCGCCGAGAAGACGCAGACCGCGGCCGCGACCGGCCAGACCGCGAGCGGGTGCCAGCCGAGCAACGCGCCGCCGACGGCGGGCCCGAGGATCGAGCCCGCGCTCCAAGACACCGAGCTCAGCGCGAAGTAGCGCCCCCGCAGCTGCTCGGGCGCGAGGTCGGCGACGAGCGGCGCCTGCGTCGGGCCCTGCAGCGTCTCGCCGACGCCGAAGATCATGGTCGCCGCCATGAACGCGAGCGCGGCCGCCGCGGCCGTCAGCAACACGCCGCCGGCGAGCACGACGAGCGCCGCGACCGCCCAGAGCACGTTCATCACTGCGAGCGCGACCATCCGCCGCCGGCCCTCGAGCGCCTTCGCGACCGGCAGCTGCGCGATCACGATCAGCAGCGTGTTCGCGAGCCAGATGTAGCCGATCCAGTGCTCGTCGACATCGGCGTAGTTCTTGGCGAACGGCGGCAGCAGCGCGAACACCTCGTACCCGACGGCGACGAAGAGGACGTTCAGGCCGAGCAGCGCGACGAAGCTGCGGTCGCGGACGACGGCGCGGTACCCGCCGACCGGCTCGTCGTGCGCCTCCTCGGGCACGCCGCGCGGCTCGTGGACGCCCGCGAGCACGAGGACGAAGACGAAGAACGTCGCGGCGTCGAGCAGGAACAGGCGCGTAAAGCTGCTCGGATCGGAGGTGGTCGCGATCAGGCCGCCGACGAGGCTGCCGAGGCCGATGCCGAGGTTCATGCTGATCCGCTGAAGCGCGAACGCGGCGTGGCGGTCCTCCTCCGGCGTCAGTCGCGAGAGCAGCGTCGACTGGCCGGGCCAGAAGCACGCCGTCCCGACGCCCTCGAGCCCGAGCAGCGCGAACGCCTGCCACGGCTCGCGGATCAGCGGGAACATCGCGAATGCGGCGGCCTGCAGGATCAGCCCGAGCAGCAGCGTGTTGCGTCCGCCGATGCGGTCGACCGTCCAGCCGGCGGCAAAGCCCGCCGCGAGGGCGGTCACGCCGGCGAAGGACAGCGCGAGCCCGGCCTCCGCGAACGAGATCCCGCGCACGTTGTGCAGGTAGATGACGACGAACGGGATCACGACGCCGTTGCCGAGCGCGTTGACGACGCCGCCGACCTGGACGAGCCAGACCGTGCGCGGGAGGTGCGGGTCGAGGCCGCGGACGTAGGACGCCAGCGATTTCATCGGGCGCTCTAAGGTATCGGCCGTGCAGCTTGAGGCCCGGATCGCGACGGTGCGGATGGCCGAGACGTTTGTCATCTCTCGCGGGGCGTCCGACGAGGCGGAGGTCGTCGACGTCGAGATCCGCCACGAGGGCGTTAGCGGGTTCGGCGAGGCCGCGCCGATCGAGCGGTACTCGGAGTCCGCGGAATCGGCGCAGGCGTTCGCGCTCGAGGCGGCCGCGCTGCTCTCCGGGATCGACCCGTTCGCGTTCGAGGAGATCGAGGCGCGGCTGCGCGAGCGGCCCGGCGAGCACGCGGCGAAGGCGGCGATCGACGCGGCGCTGCACGACCTCTGCGGAAAGCTTGTCGGCCTGCCCGTCTGGCGGCTGCTCGGGCTGCGGCGTGAGGGCCCGCCGACCTCGTGGACGATCTGGCTCGGCAACCCGGATGACATGGCCGCGCGCGCCGAGAAGGTGCGGGGGCGCTTCAAACGGCTGAAGCTGAAGCTCGGCGCCCGCGACGGGCGCGACGTCGAGCGCGTCCGTGCGGTGCGCGAGGTCTCCGACGTGCCGCTGCAGGTCGACGTCAACGAGGCCTGGTCGCTCGACGAGGCGCTCGAGGCGCTTCCCCAGCTGGCGGAGCTCGGGGTGCAGTACTGCGAGCAGCCGCTCCCGGCCGGCGACCCCGACGGCCCGGAGCTGAAGCGCCGCTCGCCACTCCCGATCTACGTCGACGAGGACTGCCACACGCTGGCCGACGTGGCGACGTGCGCCGAACGCGCACATGGGCTGACCGTCAAGCTCGCCAAGTCCGGCGGGATCCGCGAGGCGGTCCGCATGGCGCACGCCGGGCGGGCGCTCGGGCTCGGCCTGATGCTCGGCTGCATGAACGAGTCGGGCCTCGGCGTCGCCGCAGGCGCCGCCTGCGCCAGCCTGTTCGACCACGTCGACCTCGACGGCAACCTGCTGCTGGCCGAGGACCCGTGGCCCGGCGTGCAGTTCGTGGACGGCGTCCAGCTCCCGGCGGACGAACCTGGCCTAGGTGTCAGAGAAGCGGTACCTGATCCTCGCTGAGGGCCGCTCCGGCGACCCGCACTACGGCAAGACCGCGCGCGGGATCCTGCGCTACGCGCCCGACCCAACCGTCGCGATCCTCGACTCGACGCGGGCGGGGGAGAGCTACGAGGGCGTGCCGGTCGTCGCGACCGTCGAGGAGGCGCTGCCGTACGAACCGACCACCGCGGTCGTCGGCGTCGCCACGCAGGGCGGCCGCTTCCCGCCGGCCTGGCGCGAGCTGCTGAAGCAGTCGATCGCGGCGGGCCTGGACGTCGAGAGCGGCCTGCACGAGTTCGTCTCCGAGGACGTGGAGCTCACGGCACTCGCGGAGCGGCACGGCGTCGAGCTGCGCGACCTGCGCAAGCCGCCGGCCGGCCTCAACGTCCCGACGGGCGCGAACCTGCGGATCCCGGCGCGGATCGCGCTGACGGTCGGCTCCGACTGCGCGATCGGGAAGAAGACCGTCGCGCTCGAGCTCGACCTCGAGGCGCGCCGGCGCGGGCTGGCGAGCGTCTTCGTCCCGACCGGGCAGACGGGCATCGCGATCGCGGGCTGGGGGATCGCGGTCGACGCGGTCGTGGCGGACTTCCTCGCCGGCACGGCCGAGCGGTTGGTGGTCGAGGGCCATGAGCGCGGCGGCGAGCTGCTCGTCGTCGAGGGCCAGGGCTCACTCGTCCACCCGGCCTACTCGGGGGTCACGCTCGGGCTGATGCACGGCTCGGCGCCGCACGTGTTCGTCCTCTGCCACAAGGCGGGGGCCGAGGAGATCGAGGGCTACCCCGGCCATCCGCTCCCGAGCCTGCGGGAGCTGATCGAGCTGCACGAACGGATCGCGCTGCCGCTGCGCCCCGCGCGGGTCGCGTGCCTCGCCCTCAACACCGCGCACCTCGAGGAGGACGAGGCGCGGGACGCGATCGCCGCCGCGGCCGCGGAGACCGGCCTGCCCGCCGATGACCCAGTTAGGTTCGGCGCCGGATCGCTGCTCGATGCGATCCTCTGACTAAGGAGCCTCTTCTCACGTGCCGAAGAGAGTGGGAACCTGTGAGAGAGACGGGCGGAGACCGAGGAGGAAGAGTTTGAGCGGGAAGCGGGGGTTGCTGCTGTGCGCGTGCGCGCTCGTCGCGTTCGCCGTCACGGGTGCCGCGCGTGCGGCGCTCGAGGTCGGGGTGACCGACGACACCGGGAAGTCGGGCGGCGATGCCGGCGCCTCGTTCTTCGCCACGCTGAACGACGTCGGCCTGAAGGTGAACCGCGTTTCGATCAACTGGGACGCGTCGAAGCCGACCACGATCCCGGGCGAGACGGACATCGCGACGTGGCTGCCACAGGCCCAGGCTGCGGGCACCCGCATCGTCTTCTCGGTCGCGCCGGCGAACGCGAAGGACCTCACCGCTGCGTCGAACCGCGTGGCGGAGTTCGGGACCTTCATGACGCAGCTCGCGACCCGGTTCCCGACCGTGAAGGACTACGTGATCGGCAACGAGCCGAACCAGCCGCGCTTCTGGCAGCCGCAGTACTCGCCGGCCGGGAAGCCGGTTGCCGCCGCGCAGTACCTGCCGATGCTCGCCGCCGGCTACGACGCGTTGAAGGCGGTCGACCCGACGATCACCGTGATCGGCGTCGGGCTCTCGCCGCGCGGCAACGACCAGCCGTTCGCAAAGAGCAACGCCTCGCGCTCGCCGGTGCGGTTCCTGCACGACCTCGGCGTCGCCTACCGCGCGAGCAAGCGGACGAAGCCGATCATGGACGAGCTCGCCTTCCACCCGTACCCGCAGCCGCAGCAGGGCGCGCCGACGATCCACTACGCGTGGCCGACGGCGGGGCTCGCGAACCTCGACCGGATCAAGCAGGCGGTCTGGGACGCGTTCAACGGCACCGCGCAGCCGACGTTCGCCGAGCCCGGCAATAAGGCAGCGAGGCCGCTGCGCTTCGACCTCGACGAGGTCGGCTGGCAGGTCTCGCCGCTGCCGTCGCTCGTCTCCATGTACACGGGCGTCGAGACGCCGACGCTCAAGCCCGTGACCGAGCAGACCCAGGCCGACTACTACTCCCAGACGATCAGGTCGCTCGAGTGCGACCCGTCTGTGCGGATGCTCAACTTCTTCCTGCTCGTCGACGAGCCGGACCTCGCACACTGGCAAAGCGGCCTCGAGCGCATCGACGGCTCGCACCGGCCCTCGTACGACAGCGTCAAGCAGACGCTCGCGCAGACCGGTGGCAACTGCCTCGGCAAGGCGGTCACCTGGCGCCACACGACCGCCCTCGTCCTGCCGACGGCGACATGGGGGAGCCTCGCCCGGCGGCCCCGGAGCCGGAAGCTCTGGCGCTTCACGGCGAGCGCCGGCGAGGAGGCTGCCTACGTCGCGGGCCTGTTCAAGGCGGGGCCGTCGAAGGCCGCGCTCGCGAGGCGGCTCGCCGGCGGTCGGCCGAAGCCGCTGCTGCTGACGAAGGGCACGATCGAGGCGACGAACAAGCTGGTCTCCTTCCCGGCGCACAAGCTGAAACCCGGCAGGTACGTCTACGCCATCCGGATGAGCGCCACGATGAACCCACAGCGCGTGACCGTCCTCACCAGCCGGCCCTTCCCGGTCGGCAGGTGAGCGACCCGCGAGTCGCTCGGCTCGCCGAGCTCGCCGTGTCGTACTCGCTCGGGCTGAAGCCCGGGCAGGTGCTGCGAGTCGACGCGCCCCCGGTTGCGGCGCCGCTCGCGATCGAGCTCTACCGCGCCGCGCTCGCGGCCGGCGCACATCCCTACGTCGACCTCGAGCTCGAGCGCCTGCCCGAGCTGCTGCTGGCGGAGGGAAGCGACGAGCAGCTGGACTTCGTCTCGCCGATCGCGCGGGCCGAGGTCGGCGAGCTCGACGCGCTCGTCACGATCTGGGCCGAGTCGAACACGCGCGCGCTCACGCACGCCGACCCCGACCGCCACCAGCGTCTGCTCGCCGCGCGGCAGGAGCTCTCGAAGGCCCGCTGGGCGCGCATCTCGAGCGGCGAGCTCTCGTGGCTCGGCACGCTCTTCCCGACGCAGGCGCACGCGCAGGACGCCGAGATGTCGCTCGCGGAGTACGAGCGCTTCGTCTACCGCGCCTGCCACGTCGAGGAGCCCGGCGACCCGGTCGCGCACTGGACGCGGCTGAGCGCGGAGCTGTCGGCCCGCGCCGAGGAGCTCGCCCGGGCGCGCGAGCTGCGGATCGTCGGCCCCGGCACCGATCTCCGCGTCGGCATCGAGGGCCGCCGCTGGACGCCCGCGGACGGCCGCTACAACATGCCCGACGGCGAGGTCTTCACGAGCCCGCTCGAGACCGTGACGGAAGGCGAGGTCAGCTTTGCGTTCCCGGCGCTCTTCCACGGCCGGGAAGTCACGGGAATCCGGCTCCGGTTCGAGGGAGGCGCAGTCGTCGGCGCCGAGGCCGCGCGCGGCGGGGAGTACCTCGACGCGCTGCTCGAGATGGACGCCGGCGCGTGCCGGCTCGGCGAGGTCGCGTTCGGCCTGAACTACGAGGTCGACCGCTTCACGCAGAACACGCTCTTCGACGAGAAGATCGGCGGCACGATGCACCTCGCGCTCGGCGCGGGCTTCGCCGACCTCGGCGGGCAGAACGAGTCGGCGCTGCACTGGGACCTCGTCTGCGACCTGCGCGAGGAGGGCGAGGTCTATGCCGACGGCGAGCTCGTCTGGCGCGCGGGCCGCTTCCTCGAGCAGCCGGAGCCGGCGGTCGAACGTGTCTGAGCGCCTGCGCCGGTTCGCGGACGTCGTCGTCGGCTACTGCGCCGGCGTCGAGCGCGGCGACCTCGTCGTGCTGCAGGGCACGATGAACGTCGAGCCGCTGATCGAACAGCTGTACGCGGCGGTGCTGCGCGCCGGCGGCAACCCGGCGAACCGCGTCATGCCCGAGCTGAGCGACCTGCTGATGAGCGACGGCTCGGACGAGCAGATCCAGTGGCTGACGCCGGGCGAGCGCGAGGACATCGAGCAGGCCGACGTCTGGATCGTGGTCGAGGCGCCGAGCAACACGAAGGAGCTGACGGGCGTCGACCCGGAGCGGCAGGCGCTGCGGCAGCGCGCCCGTTCGCC
>DASSQG010000220.1:0-3386 GCA_035702625.1 Gaiellaceae bacterium
TTGGCGGTCGAGTCCTCGTAGAAGAGCGTCAGGTAGATGCCGGTGCCGACGAGGACGACGAACGCGTAGAGCGCGACCTCGCCGAGCAGGAACGACCAGTGGTCGGGGAAGAGGTAGCGCAGCGTCTTGCGCAGGAACGGCGCCGTGCCCGTGCGCTGGTCGATGAAGCGGACGAGCTTGCGGATCACGTCGTCGGCTTCTTCATCCGGACACCCCACCACGACGGCCCGACCGGCGAGTCGAAGTTCCCCTTCGCGCGCAGGACACCCTTGCCGTCGATCGTCAGCGGCAGCATCGGCAGCTTCCGGCCGGCCGGGCCGAAGATCACCTTGCCGCCGGTCTGCGGCTCGAAGGTCGAGTAGTGGCACGGACAGACGAGCGCCGGCTTCGGGTCGGTCGGCGCGAACAGGGGCTTGCGGTAGAGCGCGATCGCGCAGCCGGCGTGCGTACAGATCTTCGAGAAGGCGACGATCCCGCGCGCGTCGTAGCCGGCGAGCTCCGGCGGCAGGTCGAGCTCGCTCGTCGGCAGCCGGATGACCACGAGCGACGAGGCCAGCGCCTCCTTGTCCGCGCCCTCGGCGAACGCCGTGTAGAAGGTGCCCTCCTCGATCTCGTCGGCGCGGTAGGGCTTGCCGTCCTCGTTCACGAGCCGCGTCCCGCGCCGCCACGGCGTCATGTAGAAGCGCGCCAGGTGGATCGCCGGCCCGAGCGAGGCGACCGGCGTCAGCAGCGCGAGCCCGATCGAGCCGCCCGCGGCTCCCAGCGCGAGCGCGAACAGCTTCCGCCGCGTCAGCCCGCTCTCCTCGACGACCTGGACGATCCGCTCCTGCTCGTGCGGATGCTCGTGCTCGGGGTAGTCGTCCTCGAGCTCCTCATTCGGGACGAGCCACTTCGCGGTCACGATGAGCGCCGCCGCGAGGAACACGAACGCGAGGCCGAGCGCGAGGCCGAGCAGCTGCGTGTGCGCGGGCAGCCGGTCGAGCACGTAGATCACGACGAACGCGATCGCGCACGCCGCCGCCGCCAGCAGCAGACCGATCGCGATCAGCTCGGCGTCGGGGCTCTTCGGCGTCCGGACGGCGACGATCGGCTCGCGCTCGCCGGGCCGCAGGCGCCGCTTGCGCCGTCGGCCGACGACGAGCGCCGCAGCGGAGACGAGGAACGCGCGCGCCTTACCCACGGCCGAGCCTCTTCCCCAGCACGAGGCAGACGGCGACGAGCGCCGTCGCGGCGAGGAACCACGTGACCAGGCCCTCCGGCACCGGGCCGATGAGGCCGATCGCCCAGCCGCCGCGGTTGTCCGGGTGCTTGGCGTATTCGACGTACCGCACGATCGAGTTCACCTGCGCGGGCGTGATCTGTCGAGGCGAGAAGCGCGGCATCAGGTACGGCCCGATGCGGATCGCCTGGGCGACCTGCCTCGGCGTCGCGTCCTGGAGCGGCGGCGCGATGCCGCCCGTCAGGAAGCCGCCCTGCGCGACGACCTGGTGGCAGCCGGCGCAGTGGTCGGTGAAGAGCTTGAGGCCGTCCGACAGGCTTCCGCGCTCCGGCTGCGGATTCGGGATCGGCGGGCCGTGGCCGAGGGAGGCGACGTAGGCGACGAGCGCGCGGATCTCGGGCTCCGAGAAGAGCACGCGGCTTCGGCGCGGCTGCACGCCGACCTCGCGGAGCGGCATGTAGCCCGTCCGCAGGTAGAAGTCCGCGGCGAGCGCGCCGACGCCGACGAGCGGCGGGCCTTCCCGTTTGCGCCCGTTCTGCTGCCCGCCGATCACGCCCATGCCGTTCGCGCCGTGGCAGGCGATGCAGTACTGGCCGTAGAGGTACCGGCCGCGCGTGACGTCGCCGGTCTGCGCGCCGGCGGGCGGCGCGAGGACGAGCGCCGCCACCACGACTGCGAGCAACCGCTTCATGCCTGAACGCACGGCGTGTTGGCGAGCGAGCCGACTGCGTAGAGGACGACCATCATCACGAAGAGCACGTTCGCGATCAGCGCCGCGATCGCGAAGAAGCGGATGCGGCCGATCGGCGGGTCGTCCTCGTAGCTCACGTCGCGCGTCAGGACGAGCACGGCGGTCGCGGCCAGCGCCGCGGTCAGCGCCACGACGCCGGCGAGCCCGTTGATCAGGCCCTCCCAGAGGTGGAAGTCGATCCCGAACGTCGGCGAGGCGGCGTTGCAGCTCGCCTCCGTCGTGCCGTAGCCGATCACGTGAGCCGCCGCCCACACGAGCGCGCCGACGAGCAGTCCCGTCCACTGCAGGATCTCGAGCCGCCTCATCCGATCGCCGCCGAGAGCAGCACCAGGGTCACGATCAGCGTGATCAGGTTGACCGCGTGCCAGTAGAACGCGATCCCCTGGGTCGCGTGCACCCGGTACCTCGTCAGCCCGCGCATCAGCTTCCACAGGAGCCAGAGGTCGAACAGGATCCCGAGCGCGACGTGCGCGTGCGTGGCGCCGAGCAGGACGTAGGAGATCGAGCTGTAGGCGTCGCGGGAGATGTCGAACGTCTTCAGCTGGTCGGAGAAGTCGTGCACCGCCCACGCGAAGTAGCCGGCCTGCAGCAGGAGCGCCGCGAAGACGAACAACCGCGTCGCCTCCACTCGCCCGGCCTGCGCCGCCTGCGAGGCGAAGTGCATCGGGATCGAGCCCAGAAGCAGCACGCCCACGAGGATCAGCGGCACGATCACCCGCGGCTCCGGGATCCCGGCGGGCGGCCACTGCGGCGCGCGGAAGCGGAGGTAGAAGTAGGTGCCGATGAACGCGCCGAAGAGCGTCGCCTCGCTCGCGACCAGCATCACCATGCCCCACCACGCCGCTGGCTTCGACGGCCGCTCGACCGCTGCGGAGTAGCCGCTCACGCCTCCGCCGGCTCGTTCGAGTGCCAGCCCAGCAGCGACAGCACGCAGAGGATCCCCATCAGCCCGGCGATCGCGAAGTGCTGGAGCAGCAGCATCACGAACACGAGCGACAGGCAGAGCGCGAGGACGATCGGCCAGGGCGACTCGTGCGGCATGCCGACGACGTTCGACAGCCACCCGTCGACCGGCGTCGTCTCGACCTGCTCGTGGCCGTCGTCGAGGACGAGCAGCCCGTCGGCCAGCTTGCGCCGGTCCTCCTCGCGGTCCTCGACGTCCCAGTTCGGGTACGCGCTCGTCACCTTCGGGATGACGGCGAAGTCGTACTCCGGCGGCGGCGAGCTCGTCGTCCATTCGAGCGTCGGCCCGTTCCACGGGTCGGGCCCGGCCGGCTCGCCGCGCAGGTAGCTCCAGACGAGGTTGCCGAAGAGGACGAGGATCCCGACCAGCGTGATGTAGCCGCCGATCGACTCGATCACGTTGTAGGAGGTCCAGCCGAGGTTGCCCGGGTACGTGTAGACGCGCCGCGTCAT
>DASSQG010000221.1:0-3946 GCA_035702625.1 Gaiellaceae bacterium
CGAGGCGCCGACCGACGCCGGCCTCTTCGAGCTCGTCGAGGCAGGGGAGCTCGAGCTGAGCTTCGCCGACTTCCCGCTCCACGACGGCCCGTTCGAGTCGATCGAGCTGATGGACGACCCGTACGTGCTGCTCACCCAGGCCGACTCGCCGCTCGCCGGCGCCCGGCCCGCCGGGCTCGAGCAGATCGCCGACGAGCCGCTGATCGGCCACTGGACCTGCCGCGTGCTGCCGCGCGTGGAAGCCGAGCTGCGCGCGCAGGGCGTCGAGCCGAACTTCGTCTTCCGCTCGGACATCGTCGCGACGGTGCAGGCGCTCGTCGGCGCCGGTGTCGGCAGCGCGATCATCCCGCGGCTCGCGATCGACGAGAGCGACCGGCGCACCGCCGTGGTCGAGCTCGCGCCGGACGTGCCGGTGCAGCCGAGGCTGATCGGCATGTTCTGGCACCGCGACCGCTACCGCTCACCGGCGGCGATCGGGTTCGTCGAGGCCGCGACCGAGATCTGCGCGCAGCTGGTCGCCGAGCGCGACGGGCGGGTGAGCCCGCTTCGCCGGAGCCGATCGGCGTGATCGGAAACGTGCGTCATGGCTGATCGTCCGCGCCGGTACCGTCTGGCCATGAGGCTCCTCGCGGCAGCCGTCGTGGCACTCGCCTTCACCGGCTCCGCGAGCGCCGCGCCGCTTCGCCACCTGACCAAGGCCGACCGTGCCGAGATCAACAAGACGGTCGACATGGTCGTCAACTACGGCGCCAAGCGCGTCGACGTGATCCGCTCCTACGACTGGGTCACCCCGGAGATGCGCGCCGGGATGACGCGCAAGCAGTGGAAGACGGGCGACATCCCGATCTACCCCTTCCCGGCGAAGGGCAAGACGTTCCACTACTGGCGGCTGTCGTGGATCAGCGACGGCACCGTCGGGGTCGAGCTCCTGCTCATGCCGACGCTGAAGAACAAGTTCGACGTCGGGCCGATCATCTTCAACCTCTACTTCACGCGCTCCGGCAAGCGCTGGCTCCTCGACGGCTTCATGCCCGCGGCGACGCTCGCACCGGTGAACGCGAAGAAGACGAAGGTGCGCTCGGTCAGGGACTTCTCGCCGCAGCCGGCGATGCTCGACGCCGCGCCGCCGCACGGCAAGATCAACCCGCAGTACCTCTGGTTCCCGTTCGTGGCGCTCGGCGGTGCCCTCTTCCTGCTCGCCGCGGTCGCGATCGTGAAGTCGCGCCGCGGACGGCGCTTCATGCCGCGCGGCCGCCAGAGCCTCCCGCCGCTGCCGCCGAGCGTCTCCGGCGGACGCGGTGCGTAGCATCCCTGCATGCCGCTCGAGCTGGGCCGGGTCACCGACCGCAAGCCGCCGTTCAAGTACTCCTCGCTGACGCGGGTCGGCTTCTCCGACACCGACGCGCAGGGGATCGTCTACTACGGCCGCTACCTGCCGTACTTCGACAGCGCCCGCGTCGAGTACCACCGCCACCTCGACATGCTCGATACGCGGCCGGGCGACGTCGAGTTCGTCATGCGGGCCAACGGCATCGAGTACCACGCGCCCGCCCGGTTCGACGACCTGATCGAGGTCTTCATCCGCGTCTCGAGGATCGGCCGGTCGAGCGTCACGTACGAATGCGCCGCCTTCCGCGTCGACGACGACGTGCTGATGGTCACGGCGCAGCAGACACTGGTGCTCGTCGACCTCGACGAGCGCCGCGCCCGCCCGATCCCGGACTCCTACCGCGAACGGGTCGGCGCGTTCGAGGGCGAGGACGTGACCCGATGAGTCTGACCGGCGCGCAGGAAGCCGTCGACCGTATCCTCAACCGCGGCGGCTCGGACGCGGAGCTCCTGCAGGACGTCGTCGATGCGCTCGTGGAGCGGGTCGAGCACTACTCGTGGATCGGGATCTACCTCGTCGAGGGCGACGACCTCGTACTCGGGCCGTGGCGCGGGCCGCAGGCGACCGAGCACGTGCGCATTCGCGTCGGCCAGGGAGTCTGCGGCGCCGCCGCGGCCAGCGGCGCGACCGAGGTCGTCGACGACGTGAGCTCGGACCCGAGGTACCTCGCCTGCTTCCCGTCGACGCGCTCGGAGATCGTCGTCCCGATCTTCGACGACGGCCGGGTCGTCGGCGAGATCGACATCGACTCCGACCGACCGGCGGCATTCGGCGCCGACGACCGCGCCGCGCTCGAGCGCATCGCCCTGCAGATCGGCCCGCATTGCAGCTCCGGCGGGGCCACCGACTAATATCTCCGGCCATGTCACCAGTTGGTTACCTCGACGCCGGCTCCGGGAGCATGCTGCTCCAGATCGTCCTCGGCGGGGTCGCTGCCGTCGGGGTGACGGCGAAGATGACCTGGCGCCGCGTGCTGCGTACCCTGCGCATCCGCAGGGATGACGACGACCAGAGCTAGCACTCCGGAGCCCGCCTCCTTCCGCGACCCCGAGGCCAGGGTCGTGTACTCGCCCGACGGCGAGGTGCTGCGCGAGCTCTCGGCGCGGGCGCGCGAGGACTGGGCGGCGCTCGAGCGGGCGCGCTTCTTCCGGCGCGCGCTCGAGGACGGTCGGATCGTGGCGACCGAGGAGATCGAGCCCGGCCTGCTGCGGCACGAGCGCCTGCCGTTCGTCTCGTACCCGTACGAGTGGCCGTTCGAGATGCTCAAGGACGCGGCGCTGCTCCAGCTCGGGCTGCTCGACGAGGCATTGTCGGAAGGCTTCGTGCTCAAGGACGGCTCGCCCTACAACGTCCAGTGGCGCGGTGCCGAGCCGGTGTTCGTCGACGTCGGCTCGTTCGAGCGGCTGCGCGAAGGCGAGCCGTGGGCGGGCTACCGGCAGTTCTGCGCGCTGTTCCTCTATCCGCTGATGCTGCAGGCGTATCGCGGCGTCGCGCCGCAGGCGCTGCTGAAAGGGAGCCTCGAAGGCATCGAGCCGTCGCAGGCTCGCGCGCTCCTGCCGCGCTTCCGCCGCGGCGTCTTCACGAACGTCGTCCTGCACGACCGGCTCGAGGCGAAGCACGCCGACCGGCAGCGCGACGTCCGTTCCGAGCTGAAGGCGGCCGGCTTCAAGAAGGAGCTGATCCAGGCGAACGTGCGCCGGCTGCGCAAGCTCGTCGCACGCCTGGAGCCGAAGCGCGGACGCTCCGAGTGGGCCGGGTACCGCGAGATCGCGCCCTATACCGACGAGGACGCCGATCGCAAGGAGGCGTTCGTCCGCGCCGCCGGGCACGCACGGCTGGCCTGGGACCTCGGCGCAAACGACGGCCGCTTCTCGCGCGTGCTCGAGGCCGAGTACCTGCTCGCGGTCGACGGCGACGAGCGCGTCGTCGGCGACCTCTACCGGGCTCTCCACGCGGAGGGCTCGAAGACGATCCTGCCGCTCGTCGTCGACCTGGCGGACGCCTCGCCGGCGCGCGGCTGGCGCGGCCTCGAGCGGCGGCGGCTCGAGGACCGCGGCCGGCCCGACCTCGTGCTCTGCCTCGCGCTCGTCCACCACCTTGCGATCGGGCGGAACGTCCCGTTCGCCGAGCTCGTCACGTGGCTGCGCTCGCTCGGCGGGCGGCTCGTCGTCGAGTTCGCCGACCGGGACGACCCGATGGTCTCGCGGCTGCTCGCGGGCAAGCGGGAAGACGTGCACGAGGACTACGGGCGGGAGGAGTTCGAACGCGCGCTGGCGGCCGCGTTCGAGGTGGAGCGGCGCGAGGTGCTCGGCTCGGGCACGCGCACGCTCTATCTGGCTCGGCCCCGGTGACCGTGCGGCCGCCGCTGCGGCTCGCCGGGCTGCACCTGCTCGTCCTCTGGTCGTTCGCGGTCGCGCAGCCGCTCTTCAATCTGCTCGGCAAGAACGGCGAGTTCTTCGCCGCGCGGGGCTCGACGCGCTGGGACGCGATCGTCTTCGCGCTCGTGCTGCTGCTCGTGCCGCCACTTGTGTTGCTCGGGCTCGAGGCGCTGGTGCC
>DASSQG010000222.1:0-5630 GCA_035702625.1 Gaiellaceae bacterium
GTCGAGCTGGGCTGGTCGGTGACCGAGGCGGAGGAGGCGCTCGCGGCGACCGATCCCGCGCTCTCGCCGGAGGAGCGGGTGCGGCAGGCGTTGAAAGCGGCCGCGTGACCGAGACCGACACGCAGTTCCTGGCGCCGGCGATCCGGCCCGACGAGGACGAGCTCGAGCGCTCGCTGCGCCCGCGCTCGCTCGACGACTTCGTCGGCCAGGAGCGCGTCAAGGAGCAGCTGGCGATCGCGCTCGAGGCGACCCGCTCCCGCGGCGAGGCGCTGGACCACCTGCTGCTGATCGGCCCGCCGGGTCTCGGCAAGACGAGCCTTGCCTACATCGTCCGCGAGGAGCTCGGCGTCGGCCTGCGCTCCGCTGCCGGCCCGGCTCTGGAGCGGAAGGGCGACGTGGCGGCGATCCTCACCGGGCTCGGCGAGCGCGACGTGCTCTTCATCGACGAGATCCACCGTCTCAACCGCGCGGTCGAGGAGATCCTCTATCCGGCGCTCGAGGACTTCCGCCTCGACATCATCGTCGGCCAGGGGCCCGCGGCGCGGACGCTCACGCTCGACCTGCCGCCGTTCACGATGATCGGCGCGACGACGCGCACGGGCCTGCTCACGACGCCGCTGCGCGATCGCTTCGGGATGACGTTCCGGCTCGAGCACTACGAGCCTGACGAGCTGGCGCGGATCGTGCGGCGCTCGGCGCGCATCCTCGACGTCGAGATCGACGACGAGGCGGCCACCGAGATCGCCCGGCGGTCGCGCGGCACTCCGCGAATCGCGAACCGGATCCTGCGCCGGGTTCGCGACGTAGCCGAGGTCCGGCACCAGGGCGCGATCACGACCGCCATCGCCCGCGAGGCGCTCGATCTGCTCGAGGTGGACGAGCAAGGCCTCGAGCGCACCGACCGCGCGCTGCTCCGGGCCGTGGTCGAGAAGTTCGACGGTGGGCCGGTCGGCCTGTCGACCCTCGCGGTGGCGCTCGGCGAGGAGCCGGACACGATCGAGGACGTCTACGAGCCGTACCTGCTGCAGCTCGGCTTTCTGCAGCGCACGCCGAGAGGGCGGATCGTGACGAAGCTCGGGCGAGAGCACGTCGGCGCCGCGCCCGACGCCGACGCCCTCTTCTAGACCGCGTACTCCGACGCCTTCTCGGCGTATTGCGCGAGCACCGGCTCCCACCCCTGGCTGTAGCTCTGCCGCGCCTCTGCTGCCTCGTCGCCGAGCCGGTCCCAGCCGCGGTGCTCGAGGTCGACGCGCGTCTTGCCGCCCTCGTCGGTGAACGTGACCTCGACCTCCGTCTTCGGGTCCTCCTGCTCGCGGCTCGGGTTCCAGGCGAGGACGAAGCGGTGGGGCGGGTCGAACGCGACGACGTCCGCCCACTTCAACTCCTCGCCCTGCTTCGTGCGCTCGTAGATCTGACCGCCGGCGCCGCCCTGGAACACGACCGTCTCGGCGGCCGTGCCCGTCTCGTACCGGTCGATCGAATGGACGGCCAGTGGCCACCACTCGTGGATCCGCTCGGTGAAGGCTGCGAACGCGTCCTCCACCGAGCACTCGACCGTGACGGAGCGCTTGATCGCCGCCGTCTCGGCTGCATGCGTGCTCATTCCGTTCTCCTCCCGTCCTCGGCCAACGCCTTGAAGGCGGCGAGGGCCTCGCTCCAGAAGTCGTCGAAGTAGTCGCGGAGCTCACCCAGCCCGTCCGGATCGAGCCGGTAGATCCGCCGCGTGCCGTTGCGCCGCTCGGTCACGAGCCCGGCCTCCTTCAACACGCGCAGGTGCTGCGAGACGGCTGGACGGCTCACGGGGAGTTCGTCCGCGATCTCGCCGACCGCCTTCGGGCCCTGTCGGAGCTGCTCGAAGATCGCCCGCCGGGTGCGGTCGCCCAGCGCATCCATGGCGTTTCTGTAAGCCATGACTTACGTAAGTCTATGCTTACGTAAGTAGGGCGTCAAGCACGCCGGAACTGCAGCTCGTGCCAGGACGGGGTCGGCGCGAGCTCGAGCAGGGCGCGCTCGCCGCCGGGCTCGAGGTACGCGAACTCGGAGGCGGCGTCATCCCAGGTCACGTCGAGTCGGCCGTCCTTCACGCGATGGTCGAGCCAGGCGCCGCGGAAGACGAGCTTGCGCAGCCAGTAGACGAGCGACTCGCCTTCGACGAGCGAGAGGCGCTCCCAGTGACGGACGAGGTAGCGCCCGAGCTCGCTGCGCGGCTCCTCGATCAGCCCGTCGGCTGTGAGCTCGACGAGGTCTTCGGTCTCCTCGTCGTCGAGCTCGTTGTCGTCGACGAGCCCGAGCCGGTACGCGGCGGCGCAGACGCGTTGCGCGAAGTCGGCGTGGTTGAAGCTGAAACGGAGGCGGAGGAACTCGACGACGATGTCGTCGCCCGACGAGTAGTTGTCCGCATCCACGCTCGGAGGATAGCCCTGCACCCGGCTCTACACTGGCAGCGTGAGCACGAAGGCGGCACTCCTCTCCGGCGCCGTGACGGCGGTGCTCGTGCTGCTCGTCGTCTGGGTGTTCGAGGTCTCGATCGACCGCGCCGCGGTGCTCGCTCCGGTGATCGTCGTCGCCTTCGGCGCGGCCGCCGGCGTCGTCGTGCTGTGGGCGAAGGTCGGCTGGGAAGCGCTCCAGCGCCGGCGCCGGCCGTGGCTCACCGTCGGCATCGTGCTCGGCTTCGTCGCGTTGATCGTCGGGCTCTCGCTGCTGGGCATCCAGCTGCCGCGAGAGGGCTAGTCACCGCAGAGGCTCCGTCCGGGGGCCTCCGTACCGTGGGCTGCCCATGTCGTGGCGGCTCCGGAACGAGTGCGAGCGCGCCGAGGTCGAGAGCCTCGCGCGCGAGCTCGAGGTGAGCGAGGTGCTCGCGTCGGTGCTGGCGCGCCGCGGGTACGGCCGCCCGGAGGAGGCACGCGCGTTCCTGGCGGCGGAGCTGCCGGCGCACGATCCGTCGGGCCTCGGCGACATGCAGGAGGCGTCTGACGCGATCCGCACCGCGATCGCAACCGGGACGAAGATCTGCGTCCACGGCGACTACGACGCCGACGGAATCTGCGCGACGGCGCTCGCTGTCCTCGTGCTGCGCGAGCTCGGCGCGGACGTCACGTACCACCTGCCGAGCCGCTTCGACGAGGGCTACGGCGTGGCCGCCGAGACCCTCGAGCGGCTGGCGGGCGAAGGCGTCGGTCTCGTCCTGACGGTCGACTGCGGCGTGACCGCGGTCGCGGAGGTTGCGGCGGCGCGGGCGGGCGGGCTCGACGTCGTCGTGACGGACCACCACCGGGCGGGAGAGGAGCTACCGAGCTGCCCGGTGGTGGGGCCCTATCGCGGCGACTACCCGTTCCGCGAGCTGTGCGGGACCGGGGTCGTCTGGAAGCTCGGCCAGGCGCTGCTCGGTGTGGAGTCGGCCGCGCTCGCCCGGCACCTCGACCTCGTCGCGGTCGCGACGGTCGCCGACGTCGTGCCGCTCGTCGACGAGAACCGCGGCCTCGCGGTCGCCGGGCTGCGCACGCTTGCGCGGACGCAGAAGCCCGGTCTACGCGAACTGATGCGCGCCGCGCGGGTCGACCCGGCGACGGTCGACGCGGGTGCGATCGGCTTCCGGCTGGCGCCGAGGCTGAACGCGGCAGGACGGCTCGGCCGGCCCGAGGCGGCGCTGGAGCTCCTGCTCTGCGAGGAGCGCGAGCCGGCGGCGCGGCTGGCGCAGCAGCTCGAGGATCTCAACCGCGAGCGGCAGGCGGTCGAGGAGCGGATCCTGCGCGAGGCCGTCGAGGAGATCGAGTCGTGGCCGGAGCCGAAGCGCAAGCACCGCGCCTTCGTCGTCGCCGGGGTCGACTGGCACGAGGGCGTGATCGGAATCGTCGCGTCGCGCCTCGTCGAGCGCTACTCGCGGCCGGTCGTCCTGATCGCGGGCACCGACGGCGACTGGAAGGGCTCGGGGCGCTCGATCGCCGGCTTCGACCTGCACGACGGGCTGCGGCAGTGCGCCGGCCACCTCGAGCGCTGGGGAGGCCACGCGGCCGCGGCCGGGCTCTCGATCAAGCCCGAGAACGTGCCGGCGTTCGCGGAGCAGTTCGCGGCGATCGGCGACGGCGCGATCGCCGAGGACGACCTGCGGCCGCCGGCGCTCGTCGACGCGCTCGTCCACGGCCGCGACCTGACGCTCGAGCTCTGCGAGGAGCTGGCGCGCCTCGCGCCGTTCGGGCTCGGCAATCCGGGGGTCACCCTCATGCTCGCCGGCTGCGAGCTCACCGACCTCGCTGCGGTCGGCGAGGGGAAGCACCTCAAGTTCCGCGTGCGCGAGGACGGGCGCGACTCCGGCAGCGCGATCGCGTTCCGGCTCGGACGCCGGCTCGACAGCCTCAGGCGGCCAGGCGTGTACGACCTCGTCTTCCGGCTCGAGGCGAACCAGTGGAACGGCACCGTCGCGCCGCAGCTGAACGTGCAGCGCGTGGTCGAGGCCGACGAGCGCTACGTCGAGCTGCGCGAGTGGCTCAAGCTCGAGTGGCGCAAGGACGCGCGTGACCCGGCCGCCGCGGCGATCTTCGCCGAGCTCGCGCTCGCCGAGGGCGGCTCACGGCGGCATCTGCTCGAGTCCGAACGCTTCCGCGCCCTGCTGGAAGGGCCGGAGCTGGCGCGAGCGGCTTAGGCGCGACCCACGGCCGCCCGGTGCACGCGGCGGCGGCGCCAGCCGCGGCGCTCGCAGGCGGTCGTGTCGAGCACGACCAGCATCCTCGCGAGGCGGGCGGCCTTCCGTTCGTTTCGTCGTCTGCGCATAGGGAGATTCGGTTCGGCCCGCAGGCGTTCCCTCCTGCGACGGGAATTACGCGCTCCGGTTAGGGAAAAGGACGGGAGTACACTTTTTCCATGACGGTCCTCGAATCCAGAGAACGGCATCAGGAGCTCATCGACGAGCTGATCGAGACCGTCGCCGCCTACAACAAGGAAGTCGACCGCGACCTGCTGGCGCGGGCGTTCACGTTCGCGGCGCGCGCGCACGAGGGGCAGCAGCGCCGTTCCGGCGAGGACTTCATCAACCACCCGTGGGGCGCGGCCAAGATCTGCGCCGAGCTGCGGCTCGACGAGCAGACGATCGCCGCCGCGCTGCTGCACGACGTGGTCGAGGACACCGACACCGACATCAAGGAGGTGCGCGACGAATTCGGCGACGAGATCGCGCAGCTCGTCGAGGGCGTCACCAAACTGACGCGGATCCAGTTCCAGAGCCGCGAGCAGGCCGAGGCCGAGAACTACCGCAAGATGATCGTGGCGATGGCGCAGGACGTGCGCGTGATCCTGATCAAGCTCGCCGACCGCCTCCACAACATGCGCACGATCGAGTACCTCGGCAAGCAGAAGCAGGTGCAGAAGGCCAAGGAGACGCTCGAGGTCTACGCGCCGCTCGCCCACCGGCTCGGGATCAACAAGATCAAGTGGGAGCTCGAAGACCTCGCCTTCGCGACGCTGCACCCGCGCAAGTACGAGGAGATCAAGGCGATGGTCAGCGAGCGCCGCGCCGACCGCGAGGAGCACGTGCGCGAGGCCGCGATGACACTGCAGCGCGAGCTCGAGAAGGTCGACATCCCGGCCGACATCTCCGGGCGCGCGAAGCACTTCTACTCGATCTACGACAAGATGGC
>DASSQG010000223.1:0-3488 GCA_035702625.1 Gaiellaceae bacterium
AGCGCCGGGAAGAGCGCCCGCGGCATCCCGAAGACCATCGCGTTCGAGTCGACGAGGAACATGCCGAGCAGCACCTGCTTGCGGCGGACGAACCGGAAGCCTTCCTTGACGGTCTGCCAACTCGGGCGTTCGGCGTCGTGGGCCGGGGTCATCGGCGGCAGGCGCCAGACCGACCAGAGGGATGCGGCGAAGGTGCCGGCGTCGAGGAGGTAGGCGCCTTTGAGCCCGAGGAGCGCGATCAGCAGGCCGCCGAGCGCGGGACCGGCGACGTTCGTCGTGCTCCCGTAGACGTTCTCGATCGCGTTCGCGGTCGCAAGCTCGTGCGGCTGGACGAGGCGCGGGATGACGGTGTTCATGCCGGCGACGCCGAGCGAGAAGAACGACATCGCCAGGGTGACGAGCACGTAGATCGCCCACACGCGGGGCTCGGCGAGGCTGGCGTTGTACGCGAACCCGAGTGCCACGAGCGCGAGCAGCACCTCGGTCACGAGCAGCATGCGCCGCCGGTCGACGGCGTCCGCGATGGCGCCCCCGACGATCGTCAGCGTCAGCAGCGGAAAGAGCTCGCACAGCGAGAGCAGGCCGACCTGGAGCGTCGAGTGCGTGAGTTGGTAGAGCTGGAACGGGGCGGCGACGGCGGCGACCTCGCTGCCGAACGTCGAGATCGTCTGTCCGATGAACAGCCGCCGGAACGCGGGGTAGCGCCTCAGCGGGCCGAGGTCGATTACGAGCCGGCGGATGAGCCCCGGCTCGCGGATCTCCGACGGTTCCACTACGGCGTCGCTTGCGATGCCGTCGTCAGGACACGCGAGCTCCCTTCGCGTGTCCGTCTGACCCGGACGGTCGATGCGATGGCGTCAGCCCGCGACGGCAACTAGAAGAGCTTCTCGGGCTCGTCCGGGCCGGCGCTTGCCTCGAGCAGGCGGCGCGCGCGCCGGCCGAGGTCGGCGAGGTCGACCCGGCCGGACTGCGACTGCTCCGCGAGGCGCTGCGCGAGGTCGAGCGCGTCGTCGAGGAGCGGTTTGCCGATCGCCTGCTCCTGGCCCATGTCGGCGAGGATCGTCCGCTCGGTGCGCGACGCGACGATCGGCTCGCTCACGCCCTCGACCCAGACGAGCGTGCGGCGCCCGTGCCCGCGGCGCTCGTCGCGGATCGGCTCGATCGCGTAGATCTTGTCGGCGCGCGCGTACTTCCCGAAGCCGAGGAACACCATCCGGTTGCCATCTGCCACGGGGTGATTATCGCCGCGACGTGTGACGCCGCGGGCGCGGATACCTGTTGACGCGCGCGCCCGCGTGAAACGGGTCCCCCACCCTGAGGGTGGGGTTGAACTCTCCCGCCGCCCTCGGCGTTAGACGCTAGCGAGCTTCGGCGCGCAGGTGTGTGACCGGACGGCGCCGAGAGTGCGCCGATCTCTGCCCGGCGGCTAGAGCGCGGCGTGCAGGGCCTCGACGACCCGTTCCTGGTCCTCGGCGTCGAGCTGCGGGAAGAACGGCAGCGCGAGCGAGCGCGACGCGAAGTCCTCCGCCGCGGGGCACATGCCCTCGGCGAAGCCGTACGTCTCACGCATGTACGGCTGCAGGTGGACGCAGGGGACGTACTCCGCGGTGCCGATCCCGGCGGCGCGCAGCTCGGCCATCACGCGCGCTCGGTCGACGGCGGCCGGCAGCGCGACCACGTAGACGAACCACGACCGTCGGCGGTCGCCGTCGTCGGCGCACAGCGGCTCGACGTCGACGTCCGCAAGCAGGCGCCCGTACCGGGCCGCCGCCTCGGAACGCAACGACAGCAGGCGGTCGAGCTTCTCGAGCTGGCCGATGCCGATCGCCGCCTGCACGTCCGTCCAGCGGTAGTTCCACCCGAGCCGCACGTGGTGGAACCACGCACCGCCCTCGTAGTCGCGGCCCTGGTTGCGCATGCTGCGCACGAGCTGCCACGTCTCCTCGGAGTGGGTGAACACGACGCCGCCCTCGCCGGTCGCGAGCTGCTTGTTCGGGTAGAAGCCGAACACTCCCGACGGCCCCTGCGAGCCGATCGGCGCGCCCTTGTACTCGGCGCCCAGCGCCTCGGCCGCGTCCTCGATCAGCGCCAGCCCGTGCCGCTCGCAGATCGCGCGGATCTCGTCGAGCTCGCACGGGTAGCCGAACATGTCGACCGCGACGACCGCCTTCGTCCGCGGCGTGATCGCGGCCTCGAGGGCATCCGGGTCGAGGTTCAGCGTCCGTGGATCGACATCGGCGAAGACCGGCGTGGCGCCTTCGAAGATCAAGCAGTTCGCCGACGACGCGAACGAGATCGGTGAGGTGATCGCCTCGTCGCCGGGCCCGAGGCCGGCGATCCGCGCGAGCAGGTGCAGGCCGGCCGTCCCGCTGGAGACCGCTGCCACGTACGGCGCCCCGACCCGCTCCGCGAGCAGCTCCTCGAAACGGTCGATCGTCGGCCCGAGCGACAGCCGACCCGAGCGCAGCACCTCGAGCACGAGCTCCTCCTCGCGCTCGTCGAGGAGCGGCCGTGCCAGCGGTATCGAGCGGACGTCGGTGCTCAAGCCTCGGCGGGCGCCGGCGTGGCGTACTCGAGCCACTGAGCCCAGCGCTCGCTGTGGCCGCGCGCGGTGTCCAGGTAGGCCTCCTGGATCTGGAGCGTGATCGGCCCGACGCCGATCTCGACGTCGTCGACGGAACGCAGCGGCGTCACCTCGGCCGCGGTGCCGGTCATGAACGCCTCGTCGGCGAGGTAGAGGTCGGAGCGGATCAGCGCGGTCTCGTGCACCTGGTAGCCGAGGTCCTGCGCGATCTGGATCACCGTGTCGCGCGTGATGCCAGGCAGGATCGACGTCGACAGGTCCGGCGTGTAGAGCTCGCCGTCCTTGACGATGAAGACGTTCTCGCCCGAGCCGTCCGCGACCAGGCCCTCCGCCGTCAGCAGGATCGCCTCGTCGTAGCCGGCGCGGTTGGCCTCCGTGACCGCGAGCATCGAGTTGAGGTAGACGCCGGTCGCCTTGGCGACGTGCGGGATCACGTTCGGGCCGATCCGCTGCCAGCTCGAGATCTTGGCGCTGATGCCCTTCTTCAGGCCCTCCTCGCCGAGGTAGGCGCCCCACGGCCAGCTCATGATCGCGACGTCGACCGGGTTGCCGAGCGCCGACACGCCGAGCTCGCCGTAGCCGAAGAACGCGATCGGCCGCAGGTAGCACTCCGGCAGGCCGTTCACGCCGATCAGCTCGTGGCAGGCGACGCGCAGCTCCTCGATCGAGTACGGCAGCTGCATGTGCAGCAACCGCGCCGAGTTGTGGAGGCGCTGCAGGTGGTCTGTCAGGCGGAAGACCGCCGAGCCCTTGTCGGTCTCGTAGGCGCGGATTCCCTCGAAGACGCCGGAGCCGTAGTGCAGCCCGTGGGCACCGACGTGGATGCGCGCGTCGGCCCAGTCGACGAGCTCACCGTTCATCCAGATCTTCTCGGTCTCGCGCATTCAGGCGACCTCCTTCTCAG
>DASSQG010000224.1:0-5593 GCA_035702625.1 Gaiellaceae bacterium
GTCGACGACGCGGCCGATCATCTGCTTGACGGTGCGCTCGCGCTCGGGCGAGGACATGCGGCCGCGGAAGTACTTCTGCGCGACGATGTTCGTCGCCGTCTGCGACCAGAACTTCGGGAACTCGACGTCCTTCTGCTCGAAGGCCGGCCCGTCCTTGCCGGGGATCAGGGCGTCGCGCGTCTCCCACTCGATCTCGTCGAACGGGTCACGGCCGGGGATCGTGAAGAACCTGCGCACGCCGAGGCCGGCGGTCTCTTCGACCACCGTGTTCTCGAGCTGCTCGTCGGCGATCTCGACGGTCTCCAACTGCCTTGCTGACGCCATTTTCCCGACCTCCTGGGCCGCTCTCGGGCCTCTCCGAATGGTATGTGGTGCGCCCGGGTCGGCGGTGCCTGCGCGGCTCGAGCGGACCGTCGAGGTTATGGGGTGGGTCGGACGGATTCAGCCATCCGCGAACAGGTCGAGCCGCCAGTCGTTGCAGCGCATCGAATTGCCCGGCGGATACTCGAAGTCGAGCGTCTCGAGCAGCTCGAAGCCGAGCTTGCGGCAGATGGCGTTCGACGGCTCGTTCTCGACTCCCGGAAACGCGTGCAGGTAGCGGTGGCGCCGCTGGCGCTGCGTCTCGTCGATCACGAGCCGCGTCCCGGCGACGGCGAGGCCGCGGCCCTGGTGCTCGGGCAGCACCGACCAGCCGGTCTCGTAGACGGTGCCGTCGCGCCACTCCTTCTCCCAGTAGCCGACCGAGCCGACTGCCTCGCCCGCCTCGTCCACGATCTTGAACATCTGGCCGGCGCCGCTCGCGTCCAGCTTCTCGTAGCGCGCCTGGCGCTCGACCAGCTTCTGTTCGCTTTCGGGACCGCCGAGGTGGGTGGTCATCGCGGGGTCGCCGAGCAGCCGCCGCAGCAGCGGCAGGTCGTCTTCGCCCCACGGCTCGAGCCGAACGCTCAAGCGAGAGGCGGGCTCGGAGGGATTACTGCCGCCGCCGCCGTTGAAGCGCGCAGAAAGCGCACAGCGCGGGCTGCGCGGTGGAAGTCGTCGGCGTCCGCACCCGCTCGGTAACAGGCGTACGCGGCCGCCGCCGGATGCCCGAGCGCCGCGATCGTCTCGGCGGCGCGCGCCGGCTCGCCCGCGACGATCTCGCGTGCCGCTTGCGTCCAGCCGCTCTCGATCGGGGACGGGTCGACGGTGACGGCCGCGAGCTCGTCGCCGCGGCCGAGGTCGGCGAAGACCCAGGCGACGTCCGCCAGCGTCGGGAATGGACAGCAGAACGCGGGCACGATCGACGGCCCGGCTGCGAGGAAGTCGCTCGCGAGCCCGTTGGCCTCGTCCGCTTCGCCGTGCGCGGCGGCGATCGCGGCGCGGACGGGGTAGCCGGCGGCCTGGGCCTGGAGGTCGGACGCGCGCGCGAGGTCGGCGGCCCGCGCGCTGTCGGCGTCGGCGCCGGCGTCGTCGCCTCGCGCGAACCGGATCCACGCCCGTAGCGCGTAGATGATCGGGTCCGAGTAGTCCGCCCTCCCGGCCTCGGCGGCGGCGAGGATCTCGTCGCTGATCGCGAGCGCGTCGTCCCACTCCCCGTCGAGGTACGCCCACGCGGCGCTCATCGCCCGCGCGCTGCGGAGCGCACGGCCGAGCCCGTAGCGCTTGGACAGCTCGAAACCGGCCTCCCAGACCCGGCGCGCGTCCGCGATGCGGGCGAACACCTGGAGCTCCGAGCAGAGGTTGTCGTGCCCGGCCGCGGCCATGTCGACGTTGGCGTCGGCCTCGGCGATCGCGATTCCTTCCTGGATCTCCGCGAGGCCGCCATCGTCGCCCAGACAGCAGCGGGCGGTGCCGACCACGATGTGGAGGCGCGAGAGCTGGTCGTTCATTCCGAGCGCCGTCGCGAGCGGCAGCGCCTCGGTTCCCACGCGAATCGAGTCCTCGAAGTCGCCGCCGAGCATCAGGTACCCGCTCTGATGGGCCAGCGCCTCCGCCCTGGCGCGCGAGGCGGACTGGCCGGAGACCGCCTCGAGCGCCTCGGCGAGGTAGCGGTCCGTTGCCGGGCGATCCCCCGAGAACCAGGCCAGCCGCGAGGCGAGCGACAACGCGGTTGCCAGGTTCTCCGCGTCGCCGTTCGCGCGGAAGCTTTCGATCGCCTCGGTCATCAGCTCGGGCCCGCCGCCGCCGACGACCATCAGCGCGCGCCCGCGGCGGAGCAGCAGCTCGAGCCTCGCGGGGTCGTCCGGCAGCACCAGCTCGAGCGCGTCGACGAAGAAGGCGGCGGCCGCCTCATAGGCGGAGAGCGAGTAGGCACGGTCGCCGGCGGCTCGGAGCGCGGCCGCTGCGCGCGCGACGAGCTGCGGATCGTCCTCCGCGCCGGCGGCCCGCGCGAGCTCGAGCGCCTGCTCGTAGTGGTAGGCGAGGAGCTCGGCGTGATCGTCGGGTCGGCCGAGCCCTTCGATCCACGCGGCGGCACGGCGGTGCTTCTCGGCACGCTCGCGGCGCGGGATCTGCCCGTACGCCACGTCGCGCAGCAGGACGTGCTGGAAGGCGTACTGGACGTCGCCGCCGACGGCCGACCGCCGCTCGCGCCGGACGAAGTCCTTGCGCTCGAGCGAGCGCAATGCTTCCTCCGAGGCGCCGTCGCCCGCGAGGCCCCCGAGCCAGAAGACCTTGCCGTGGACGGACGCCTCCTGCAGCAGCTCCTTCTCGCCGCGCGGCAACGCGTCGAGCCGCGCGGCGATCACGCCTTGCACCGACTCCGGCAGCTCGCCGGTCGTGCCGCGCTCGCTCAGCATGCGCACGTACTGCTCGGCGAAGAGCGGGTTGCCGCCGGCCCGTTCCAGCAACGCCTGCCGGTCCTCGGCCGCCTGCACCGGGCTCGCGAGCAGCGCGCCGAGCAGGCTCGCCGTCTCGTCGTCGTCGAGCGGCCGGAGCGAGATCGTGGTCGCGTTGGCCTTGCCGCCTCCCCAGGAGCGGCGCCGCTCGAGCAGCTCGGGGCGCGCTGTCCCGACCACGAGCAGCGGCGTCGTCCGCAGCCAGTCGACCAGGTCGTCGAGGAAGTCGAGCAGGCCGTCGTCGGCCCAGTGCAGGTCCTCGAACACGAGCACGGTCGGGCCGCGCTCGGCGACGGCGTCCAGGAACCGCCGCCATGCGGCGCCCGCCGTCTCGCCGCTCGCCTGCTGCCGGCCCTCGGCGAGACCGACCAGCGCGCGCAGCTCGGACTCGACCCAGCGCGCCTCGGCTTCGTCGGAAAGCAGCTGCGCGACCCTCGCGCGGAGCTTCGCCGCGGCCTCGTCGGGAGCGTCGGACTCGAGGATCCCGGCCTCGGCCTTCACGATCTCGCCGAGCGCCCAGAACGTGATGCTCTCGCCGTACGGGATGCAGCGGCCCTGCCGCCACGTGATCAGCTCGCCGTGCTCGTCGACCTCGCGAAACAGCTCCGAGACGAGCCGCGACTTCCCGATGCCGGGAACGCCGACGAGCGTGACGAGCTGCGCCGCGTGCTCGCTCTGCACGCGTGCGAGCAGCGACCGCAGCAGCTCGAGCTCCTGCTCGCGGCCGACGAGCGCAACGCGCGAACGCTCGGGCACGTCGACACCGACGCGGCCGATCGCCTCGACCGCCTCCCAGGCCGCGATCGGCTCGGACTTGCCCTTGCCGAGCACCGGGTCCGCCTCGCAGAAGCGGATCGCCCCCTCCGTCGCCCGGTACGTGGACTCCCCGGCGAGGACGCCGTTCACCGGCGCCGCGGCCTGCATACGCGCCGCCGTGTTGACGACGTCGCCCGCGACCATCGACTCGCCCTCGACCGCGCGGGCGCCGAGCGTGACCAGCGCCTCGCCGGTGTTGACGGCGATCCTGACCTGCAATGCGTCCTGCACCTCCGCCCAGTCGCGGATCGCGAGCGCCGCGCGGACGGCGCGCTCCGGGTCGTCCTCGTGCGCGGTCGGCGCGCCGAAGACGGCCATCACCGCGTCGCCGATGAACTTCTCGACCGTGCCGCCGTGGCGTTCGAGCTCCGCGCGCACGCGCGCGTGGTACGGCGAGAGCACGCTGCGCACGTCCTCGGGGTCGAGGCGCTCGGCCCGGGCCGTGAAGCCGACGAGGTCGACGAAGACGATCGTGACGGTCTTGCGCTCCTCGGCGCCGGCCGGCTCGGCTGCGCCGAGCGGCGTACCGCAGGCGTTGCAGAACCGTGAATCGTCCGGGTTCTCGCGCCTGCAGCTCGGGCACGTGAGCATGCGCTAAGCCTAGAACGGGCCCCCAACGATTGCCGCCCGCCGCACGGAGAAGAGCGGCGGGCGGCATCTCCTGAGGGGGAGGGGGTTCGAGTGCATGACGGCACCCAAGCCCGTCGGGCGACGGTATGACGTCTCGGTCTTGCCCGGGGCGATCTTGGGCAAACCTGTACAAAGCTGTGTGTCTATCCCGAAGCGGATATCACGCCCGGGCGCTGTCGGTCGTGAGGTAGCGCGCGCCCGCGCCCTCGGCTGCCGCCTCGTCGTCCGGGTTCAGCAGGTCGCAGCGGTCGATCGAGAGGCAGCCGCAGCCGATGCAGGTCGTCAGGCGGTTGCGCAGCGCCTGCAGCGTCTCGATGCGCGCGTCGAGGTCGTCGCGCCACCGCTTCGAGAGCCGTTCCCAGTCGCGCCGGCTCGGCGTCCGGTGGGTCGGCAGGCCCTCGAGCGCAGCGCCGATCTCCGTCAGCGCGATGCCGGCCGCGCGGCCGGCCTGGATGAACGCGATCCGCCGCAGGACGGAGCGGTCGTAGCGCCGCTGGTTGCCGTCGGTCCGGGCGGCCGCGATCAGGCCGCGGCGCTCGTAGAACCGCAGCGCCGACGCCGCGACGCCGCTGCGCGCCGCCACCTCGCCGATCGTCAGGTCGCTCGTCATTTGACTTGAACCATAGTTGAGGTTCTACCGTGCTAGAACCTAAGAGCAACCGGCGGAGGTGATCCGGATGGCGGTCGTCGATTCAGCCCAGCGCGTGCGGGCGGCATCGCTCGAGGAGCTGCGGAAGGCAGGGCGGCTGGTGGTGGCGGTGAACGGCCACACGGTCTTCCTGCTGGCGGACGGGGACGACGTCCACGCTGTCGACAACCGCTGCCCGCACATGGGCTTTCCACTGCACCGCGGCAGCGTCAGCGACGGGATCCTCACCTGCCACTGGCACCACGCGCGCTTCGACCTCTGCACCGGCGGCACGTTCGACCAGTGGGCCGACGACCTGCGCCGCTTCCCGGTCGAGATCGAGGGCGACGACGTGTTCGTCGACGTCTCGCCGCGGGAGGATCCGCTCGCACACCAGCGACAGCGGCTCTACGACGGGCTGCGGCTCGACATCCCGCTCGTCGTGGCGAAGTCGGCGATCGCGCTCGCCGAGGTCGACCCGACCGGCGCGGACGTGTTCGCCGCGAGCCTCGAGTTCGGGACGCTCCGGCGCGGCGGCGGCTGGTTCCGCGGCCTGACGACGCTGACGTGCCTGATGAACCTCGTGCCGAAGCTCGAGGGTTCGGAACGCGCGGCCGCGCTCTACCACGGCGCCGCCGACGTCGCGTCCGACTCGGCCGGCATGCCGCCGCGGTTCCCACTCGACCCGCTGCCCGGAGCGGAG
>DASSQG010000225.1:0-18038 GCA_035702625.1 Gaiellaceae bacterium
GTTCTTCGCGCGCGCCGAGGAGCTCGACGTGCACGCGGTGCAGATGCTCGTCATGCGGGCCGACGACGTGCTGGTCGCGAAGCTGCTCGCGATGCGCGAGCACCAGGTCGACTACGAGCAGGTGCTCGAGATCGCGCGGACGGTGCGCGAGCAGATCGACTGGGACGAGATGCGCGAGCGCACGGACGGCTCGCCGTACGCGAAGGCGTTCCTGACGCTCGTCGACGAGCTCGGGGTCAGCGCCTGATGCGGGTCGTCGTCGTCGGCGCGACCGGGAACGTCGGCACCAGCGTGCTCGAGACGCTCGCGGACGAGCCGCGGGTCGAGTCGGTACTCGGACTCGCGAGGCGGCTGCCGCAGGTGGAGGCGCCGAAGGTCGAGTGGGCGCAGGCGGACGTGACGCGCGACGAGCTCGCCCCCCACTTCCGCGGCGCCGACTGCGTCGTCCACCTTGCCTGGAAGATCCAGCCCTCGCGTGACGGCGCCGCCCTCCGCGCGACCAACGTGGACGGCTCCATGCGCGTGTTCCTCGCGGCCGCCGAGGCGAAGGTGCCGTCCCTCGTCTACGCGTCGTCGGTCGGCGCGTACTCGCCCGGGCCGAAGGACCGGCTCGTCGACGAGAGCTGGCCGACGAACGGCATCGGCACGAGCTTCTACTCGCGCCACAAGGCCGAGGTCGAGCGGATCCTCGACCGCTTCGAGCAGGACAACCCGGGCGTCCGCGTCGTTCGGCTGCGGCCCGGCTTGATCTTCAAGCGCGAGGCGGCGACCGGGATCCGGCGCCTCTTCGCCGGGCCGTTCCTGCCGGGCTTCCTGCTCAGGCCGCGCCTGCTGCCGGTCGTCCCGGACCTGCCGCGGCTCCGCTTCCAGGGCGTGCATTCGCTCGACGTCGGCGAGGCCTACCGCCTGGCGATCGTCGGGGATGCGCGGGGAGCGTTCAACGTCGCCGCGGAGCCGGTGCTCGACCCGCAGGAGCTCGGCCGACTGCTCGATGCGCCGCCCGTGCCGGTGCCCGAGACCGTCGCGCGCGCGGTCACCGCGCTGACGTGGCGGCTGCGCCTGCAGCCGACGCCGCCGGGCTGGCTCGACCTGGCGCTGAACGTGCCGCTGCTCGACGTCACACGCGCGCGAGACGAGCTCGGCT
Organism: Gaiellaceae bacterium; assembly: GCA_035702625.1. Taxonomy (GTDB): domain Bacteria; phylum Actinomycetota; class Thermoleophilia; order Gaiellales; family Gaiellaceae; genus AC-32. Next base: position 1,145 of record DASSQG010000225.1, read on the forward strand.
GGGAGCCGCGCCACACCGCGGGCGAGGCGCTGCTCGAGCTGCTCGCCGGCATGCGCGAGGCCGCAGGCGCGCCCACGCCGCCGCTCGATCCCGCCGAGACAAGCCGTCTGCGCGAGGTCGCCGCCGGTGTCGGCAGGCGCGAATAGCGCCGCCGGAAACGGGTAGAGGTCGCCCGTGGGAACGGCGCTCTTCCTCCTGCTCTGGTGGCTTGCGCTCTTCGGCTGGTGGATCGTGCTCGTCGGGACGAACTCCGGCCTGGAGCTGCTCGCCGGCGCCTGCGCCGGGCTGATCGGGGCGGTGCTGGCACTGGCGCTTCGGCGCTCGGGCCTGCTGCGCTACCGCTTCGAGTCACGCTGGCTCGCGAAGACGCTCACGCTGCCCTGGAAAGTCGTCAGGGAGCTGGCGATCGTCTTCTGGGCGCTGGCGCTGCACATGGCCGGCCAGCGGCGCCTGAGCGGCCGCTACCGCGCATTCGAGTTTCCGGCCGGCGGCAACGACCCGACCTCCCGCGGCCGGCGCGCGCTGGCAGTCGAGGCCGACGCCCTGAGCTCGAACACGATCCCGGTGGACGTCGACTGCGAGCGCAAGGTCGTCCTCCGGCACGAGCTCGACCCGAAGCGCGCGTCGAACGACATGCCGTGAACGTCTGGCTCGTCGCGGCGACCGTGCTCCTAGCAGGCCTCGTGCCGTGCGGCTGGGTGCTGCTCCGGGGCCGGATCGAGGACGCGCTCGTGGCGGTCGAGCTCGTGAGCACGCTGGTGACCGTCGTGCTGCTGCTGCTCGCGGAGGGGTTCCACCGCTCGGTCTACTTCGAGCTCGCGCTCGTCCTCGCCGCGATGAGCTTCGTCGGCGCCCTCGTCTTCGTCCGCTTCATCGGTGACCGATGGTTGTGATCGTCCACCTGCTCGTCTGGCTCGGCGTAGCGCTCGAGCTCGCCTGCGTGCTCGGCTTCGCCGGCCTCCGCAGCGCGGTCGACCGGCTGCACTTCGCGGGCGCGGCGACCGTGGCGGGTCCTGCGCTGGTGGCCGCGGCGGTCTGCGTGCAGGAGGGCGTCTTCACGACCAGCGGCCTGAACTCGATCGGAACGGCGCTGTTGCTGGCCCTCCTGGGCGGCGGCCTCGGAGTGGCGACCGCGCGGGCGATCCGGTTGCGCGACCGCGGCTCGGTCGAGTCGACGCCTGCAGAGCGGGAGCGCGGCTCGTGATCCCGCTGCAGGCGACGGTGATCGCGCTGACCGCGGCCGCCGGGCTGGCGGTCGTCCTGACCCGCGACCTCGTGCGCCTCGCGCTGATGACGAGCGTCTTCGGGCTCGTGCTCGTGGTGCTCTTCCTCGTGCTTCAGGCCCCGGACGTCGCCCTGTCGGAGCTCGTCGTCGGCGCCGTCGGCTTCCCGCTGGTGATCGCCGTCGCGATCGCAATCGACCGCGCGAAGTGAGCCGCACCGTCCGCCTCGGCCTCTTCGCCGTCTCCGCCGCGGGGCTGGCGGCGCTCCTGCTCTGGGGCGTGGCCGGCCTGCCCGACTTCGGCCACTACGTCGGCCCGTACGGCTACGTCCTCAACGCCGTCGCCGTGAACGAGCGGCACGCGACGAACGTCGTCACCGCGACGACCTTCGACTACCGCGGCTTCGACACGCTCGGCGAGGAGTTCATCCTCTTCGCGGCCGGGCTCGGCGTCGCGCTTCTCCTGCGCGACGTGCGCGAGGGATCGGAACGGCCCGTGGAAGGCGTGCTGAACGACGCGGTGCGGCTCGTCGGCATCGCCTTCGTGCCGGCGCTGCTCGCGATCGGGCTCTTCATCGTGGCCCACGGCCTGATCACGCCTGGCGGGGGCTTCCAGGGCGGCGTCATCCTCGCCTCGGCCTTCCTGCTCGTCTGGCTGGCCGGGGAGTACCGCGCCTTCCGGAAGCTGACCCCGGAGGCCGGAGTCGACCTCGCCAAGGGCGCGGGTGCCGGCGGGTACGTGGTGATCGGCATGGCGGCGCTGCTGCTGGGCCACGCGTTCCTGCACGTCTTCGGCCCGCTCGGCACGGCAGGCAAGCTCGCCTCCGGGGGCAGCCTGCTGCTGCTCAACATCGCCACGGCGCTCGAGGTCTCGGCTGCATTCGTCCTGATCTTCACCGAGTTCCTCGAGGAGCTCGCGGCCCGACGCCTCGCCGGGCGCGGATGAGCTACCTCCCCTACGCCCTCGCCGTCTGGCTGTTCGTGGTCGGCCTGTACGGCGTGGTGACGAGCAAGCACCTGATCCATCTCGCGGTGTGCCTGGTGGTGATGCAGTCCTCGACCTACGTCCTGCTGCTCACGATCGGCTACGTCGAGGGTGGTACCGCCCCGATCTTCGCCGATGTGCCGAAGGGCACCCGCGCGGTCGACCCGGTCGTGCAGGCGCTGACGCTCACGGACGTCGTCGTCAGCGTGGCCGTGTCCGCGCTGCTGCTGGCAATGGCGATCCAGGTGAAGCGTCGGACGGGTACGCAGGATCCCGATCAGCTGCACGTCGTCGAGGGCTGATGGACGTCCTCGTCCCCCTGCCGGTCGCGATTCCCCTGCTCGGCGCGGCGGCGATCGCCGCAACGGGCCACTTCCTCGGCCGGCGCGTCGACGACCTCGCCGCCATCGCGGTGTCCGCGGCGACCGCGGTCGTCTCGACGCTGCTCATCTTCCGCTCGCTCGACCACGACCTCGTCTACTGGTTCGGCGGGTGGACACCGAGACACGGGATCGCGCTCGGGATCGCCTTCGACGTCGACCCGTTGAGCGCGTCGCTGGCGGCCCTCGCCGCTGTCCTCACGACGGCGAGCTTCGTCTACGCGTGGCGCTATTTCGACGAGGCCGGAACGCTGTTCCAGGTGCTGATGCTGACGTTCCTGGCCGCGATGGGCGGCTTCGTCCTGAGCGCCGACCTGTTCAACATGTTCGTCTTCTTCGAGCTGATGACGGTCTCGACGTTCGCGCTCGTCGGCTACCAGGTGCGCGCGACGGCGCCGCTGCAGGGAGCGGTGACGTTTGCCGTCACGAACACAGTCGCGTCGTTCTTCATCCTGACCGGGATCGCCCTCGTCTACGGCCGGACGGGAGCGCTCAACCTGGCACAGATCGGACAGGCCCTCGAGGGCCGCAGCCCGGACGGCCTCGTGATCGTCGCGTTTGCGCTCCTCCTGTCCGGATTCCTCGTCAAGGCCGGGATCGTCCCGTTCCACTTCTGGCTCTCGGACGCCTACGCCGTCGCCCCGATCCCGGTCTGCGTGCTGCTCTCGGCGGTGATGAGCGACCTCGGGCTCCACGCGATCTCGCGGCTCTACTGGGCGTCGTTTTCCGGCGTCTTCTCGGCCGACGTTGCATCCGTGCGGGCGGTGCTCGTCGGGCTGGGCGTGCTGACGACGCTCGTCGGCGCGACGATGGCCTTCTTCCAGCGCGACCTGAAGCGGATGCTCGCGTTCGTGACGATCAGCCAGGCCGGTGTGTTCCTGTGCGGGATCGGCCTCCTGACCGCGCGCGGGCTGGCCGGCACGACGCTGTACGTCATCGGCGACGGCTTCGTCAAGGCGGCGCTCTTCCTGTCCGTCGGGATCCTGATCCGGCGGGTCGGCGACGCCGACGAGCTCCGGCTGCGCGGCCGCGGTGGGCGCGCCCCGATCGGCGGCGTGGTCTTCGTCGGCGGCGCGCTGCTCGTCGCCGGCCTGCCGCCGTTCGGCTCGTTCCTCGGCTGGTCACTGCTGGTTCGCTCGGCGGCCGACGTCGGCTACCGGTGGCTGCCGGTCGTCCTCACCGCGGGCTCGATCGTCACCGGCGCGGCGCTGCTGCGCGCCGCGGCACGGATCTTCCTCGGCTGGGGAGATGCCGACGACCCGCTCCTGTCCGTCGAGCCACCACCCGCGGAGGAGGAGCCGGAGCTCGACGGCTCACGCGTCTCGCCGCTGCTCCTGTTCGGGCCGGCGCTGGCGCTGCTGGTCGTGGGAATGGGGCTTGCGTTCACGCCGCGTTTGGCGGAGCGGAGCACGCAGTGGGCCCAGCGACTCGAAAACCGCCCCTCGCACGCAGCCGAAGTGCTCGCCGGCAAGTTGCCACCCCCGGGCGCGCCGGTGCCGGTGCACGCCGGCTTCGTGCCGTACGGGTATGGGCTCGTCTCGCTGGCGCTGGCCTGCGGGCTCGCACTCGTCGGGCTCTACCGGCGCCGGCTGCCCGAGCTGCTCCGACGCGTGAGCGCGCGTGTCCTCGAGCCGCCCGTGCACGTGCTGAAGGGCCTGCACAGCGGCATCGTCGGCGACTACGTCGCGTGGCTCACGTTCGGCGCGGCCGCGGTCGGTGGGCTGCTCGCGTTGCTCCTCCGCTGAGCCAGCGCGACTCCGTGCACATCTGTGGAGCGATCGTCACCGAAAGGTCACCGACGCGTGACAAGCACGCGCACGGTCGGCGGGTACCGTCCCAAACCCCCACCCACCCAGGGGCGCGCGTGAACATGAATACGCGCGGCGGCGGCCGGCGCTACGCGACGTTCAGCGCTTCGATCTCGCGGTTGACGGCCAGCTGCTCGAGCGCGCTGGCTTCGATCTGGCGCACCCGCTCGCGCGTCAGTCCGAGCTCGCGGCCGATTGTCTCGAGCGACTTCGGGTCGCTGTCGCCGTTGAGCCCGTAGCGTCGCTTCACCACCTCCCGCTCACGCTCGGGCAGCTGCGCGACCGCCCGCCGCAGCACGTCCTGCTCGAGGCTGACGGTCAGCTCCTCCTCCGGCTCGGCGCCCTCGGCGGCGAACAGGTCGCCGAGCGCGCCCTCGCCTTCGCCGATCGGCCGGTCGAGGCTCGTGATCGCCCGCGCCGCCTGCCGCACCTCGCGTACCTGCTTCAGCGGCAGCTTCGCCTGCTTGGCGACCTCCTCCTCGGACGGCTGCCGCCCGAGCTTCGGCGCGAGCGTCCGCTCGGCGCGCGCGATCCGCTGCTCGCGGTCGGCGATGTGCACCGGGATCCGGATCGTGCGCGACTTGTTGGCGACGCCGCGCTGCACGGCCTGGCGGATCCACCACGTCGCGTAGGTCGAGAACTTGAACCCGCGCCGCCAGTCGAACTTCTCGACCGCGCGGATGAGCCCGATGATCCCCTCCTGGATCAGGTCGAGCAGCGACAGTCCGTGGCCCTGGTACTTCTTCGCGATCGACACCACGAGCCGCAGGTTCGAGTTGATCATCCGCTCCTTCGCCTCGCGGTCGCCGCGCTCGATGCGCTTGGCGAGCTCGACCTCCTCCTCCTTCGTCAGCAACGGCCAGCGGCCGGCCTCGTTCAGGAAGAGCTGGAGCGCGTCGGTGGTGACGACGGCGAGGTCGCCGTTCACGTACGTGCTCTCCTGCGACTCGCGCCCGCAGTCGTCGCTCAGGTCGATGCCGCGCTCCTCGAGCTGCTCGTACACCTGCGCGATCTCGGCGTCGGCCAGGTCGTGCTCGACGACGAGCTCGTTCAGCTGCGAGAGGTTGACGCAGCCCTCCTGCTCGCCACGCGCGATCAGGGCGTCGATCTGCTCGTGTCCGATCTCGCTCATGCGTCCGTTCGTTCCCGCTTCAGCGCCGGTTCACGCCTGCAGGAACGAGCTTAGATGAGGCCGCAGAAGCGCGCGGTGTTCGGCCAGGGCGAGTAGCCGCGGCCGCTCCGCATCGCACGCTCGGCTACCCACATCTGCTCGACCGGCGTCCACCTGTTCGCCCAGCCGCGCCGGAGCAGGGAGCTGGGGGCGTACGTGAGCATGAAACCGCGGTCCATCTGCAGCCCGCCCCAGTACGGGTCGCCGGAGTCGCTCCAGCTGCCCTCGAAGCGGTGGATGCAGAGCCACGCGCTCCTGTGCGGCGGGTGCGCCGCGAGCCAGCGGCTGCGCCAGGCCTGGCGGCTCCAGTAGCGGAGCGCCCGGGGACTGCGGAGCGAGGCGTACGACGTCGCGCGGCGCACGCCCATCAGGGCCTGCCAGCGCCAGGTGGCGCTGCGGAAGCGGCGGACGACCGCCGGGTTTACGTGGCGCCGGCGGTGCTTGCGCACCTTGGCCACGGCCGGACGCTTCTTGGCAACCGCCGGAGTCGCTTCGCGCCCCGGCAGGGCGGACGCCGCCGCGAGCGTCGTCACGGTTGCCGCTCCGAGCAGCAGCACCGCGAGCACAGGTAGCAGAACGCGTTTTGGTTTCACCGCAGTGACCCCTCCTCGGGCCCGACTCGTTTCGGCTCTCCCATGGCGCGTCCGCGGGACGGCGCGGTAGCACTGCGCCTGGTGGCCTGGTCGGTTCGACCTTGTTCCATCACTTTCGACGCGTAAACGTGCGCAGGGTTAGTCGAATCTCGTGACGATCGGCACGATCCTAGGAGCGTGAACCGCCTTGCTACGGTCGCCAGATGCGCCGCCTAGTCGTCCTGCTCAGCGCGATCGTCGCGCTGGACATCACGTTTTTCGCGGCGCTGACGCCCCTGCTGCCGCACTTCGTCAACGCGTACGGCCTCTCGAAGGGAGCGGCCGGCGTGCTGTCGGCCAGCTACGCGGTCGGCGTGCTCGCGGCGTCGCTGCCGAGCGGCCTCGCGGCGTCACGCTACGGCCCGCGGCGAGCGGCTTTTGCGGGCGTCTGTCTGACCGCGGTCGCGAGCCTCGGCTTCGCGTTCGCCGGCAGCGCCTGGACGCTCGGCGGCGCCCGCCTGCTGCAGGGCGTGGGTAGCGCGCTCTCGTGGGCCGGCGCCCTCGCGTGGCTCGTCGCCGCGGCGCCGCGGGAGCGGCGAGGCGCGCTGATCGGCACGACGATGGGCGCGGCCGTCTTCGGCGCGCTGCTCGGGCCGGTGCTCGGCGCGATCGCGAGCGTCGCGGGCGTCCGCGCGACCTTCAGCGGCGTCGCGCTCCTCGGCGCGGTGCTCGCAACCTGGGTCGCCGTCTCGCCGGACGTGCCCGCGCACCCTCAGCCGATGGCCGAGCTGTTCCGCCGGGCCGACCGGCGCCTGTTTGGCGGCATGTGGCTGCTGGTGCTCCCGGCGCTCCTCTTCGGGGTGCTCGTCGTGCTCGTCCCGCTGCGCCTCCACACCGACGGCTGGGGCGGCGTCGCGATCGGCGCCGTCTTCCTCGTGACGGCCGCGGTGGAGGTCGTGCTCAACCCCGTGCTCGGCCGCATCACCGACCGGCGCGGGTTGATGACGCCGATCCGCGTCGCGCTCGTTGCATCGGTGGTCGTCTCGCTCGCGTTCGCAGTCGCCCGCTCGGCGCCGGCGGTCGCCGCGCTCGTCGTCGTCGCCGGGCTGTCGTACGGCGCCTTCTACACCCCGGGGATGGCGTTGCTCACCGACGCGGCGGAGCGGCGCGGCATCTCGGCGGCGCTCGCCTTCGGCGCGATGAACGGCGCGTGGGCCGCCGGCAACGTCGTCGGCCCGGCCCTCGGCGGCTGGCTCGCCGAGCTCGAGGGCGACGCGCTGCCGTACCTGCTGCTCGCCGCCGTCTGCCTCGTCAGCTTGGGCGCGACGCTGCAGGCCGGACCGCGCTACCTCCAGCCGAGGTCGCGGCCGAGCAGCTCGTAGAGCCGGCGGTTCGGCTCGGCGAACTCCGCGACCAGCCGCTCGCGGGTCTCCGGGTGCATCGGCTCGTACTGCCGCTCGTAGACGCGCGGGTAGGAGTCGAGCCGGTGCGGCTGCGCGCCGAGGAACTCGAGCACGCGCGCATGCGTGCCTGCGGGGTCGTCGGCGAGGTCGTCGCTCGGCACGACCAGCAGCTGCTCGCCCGGGAAGACGGCGAGCCAGCGCTCGAGCTGCTCCGCGTAGCGGCCGCGCGCCCGGTACGTGTGGCTCCACCACTCGCGGCTGAAGTAGCCGGGGTCGGCGAGCATCCGGTCGACCTCGCCGCGCAGGCGCTCGTCCTCGGCGTCGAGCGCCTCCTCGAACGGGAGCGGCTCGCGGCCGAGCGCGACCTCGTGGTTGTACTGCGACAGCGCGCGGTCGACCGGGTTGCGGACGAGGACGACGAGCCGCGCCTCCGGCACGACCTCCTGGACGCGCTCCGGCCCGAGCGGGTGGAACACGTAGCTCGGGCTCGCCTCGCCGACGAGCTTCCCGCGCGTCCGCGCCTTGTTCGGGAAGTTGCCGCGGTACCACTTGACGCCGCGCACCCAGTGGCGGTCGAAGAAGCTGACCTCCTTCCACGACGGCCCCGTCAGGTCGGGGTGCCGGCGCAGATACTCGTAGAGCGCCGTCGTCCCGGCCTTCTGCGCGCCGAGGATGAGGAAGTCCGGCAGCGGCCGGAACGGCGAGGTGACCGTGCCGTAGGCCCAGATGCCGCTGCGCACCACCGCCCGCACGGGCTCCGGAATCGTCGGGATCCGCGTCGCCGGGCTGCGCACTACTCGGGCGTCACGTAGGCGGCGGTCAGCCCGCCGTCGACGAGGAAGGTCGACCCGTTCACGTACGACGACTCGTCCGAGGCGAGGAACAGCGCGCCGAGCGCGATCTCGCGGGCCTTCGCAAGCCGGCCCATCGGCAGGTGGACGCGCCGCCGCTCGTACGCGGCCGGGTCGTCCTCGAAGAGGCGCATCAGCATCGGCGTCTCGACAGGCCCCGGGCAGAGTGCGTTCACGCGCACACCCTGGCGCGCGAACTCCACCGCCAGCTCCCGCGTCAGCGACAGCACCGCGCCCTTCGACGCCGTATAGGCGATCTGCGAAGTCGCCGCCCCGACGAGCGCGACGAACGACGCGACGTTGATCACCGAGCCGCCGCCGCGCTCGAGCAGCCGCGGGATCCCGTGGCGACAGCAGAGGTAGACACCCTTCGTGTTCACGGCGAGCACGCGGTCCCAGGCGTCGGGCTCGGTCTCGAGGACGGAGGCGTCGTCCGCCGGCATGATCCCGGCGTTGTTGTAGAGCACGTCGACGCCGCCGTAGCGCTCGACCGTGGCCGCGTACATCGCGTCGACGCTGGCGGGGTCGGTGACGTCGACCTGCTGGAAGAACGCCTCGCGGCACGCGGCCGCGGCCTCCTTCCCGGCCTCGGCGCTGACGTCGGCGACGCAGACCGAGGCGCCTTCCTCCGAGAACAGCACCGCGGCCTCTCGGCCGATGCCGCCGGCCGCGCCGGTGATGACCGCCACCTTGCCGTCGAGCCGGCCCATCACTCGGTCGCCACGAACACGTTCTTGACCTCGGAGTAGCCCTCGAGCGCGTGCATCCCGAGCTCTCGGCCGAAGCCCGACTGCTTGAAGCCGCCGAACGGCGTCGAGACTCGCACAGAGGTGTTGGCGTTGATCGAGAGCACGCCGGTGTCGAGCGCCCGCGCCACGCGCAGCGCCCGCGCGCCGTTCTCGGTCCAGATCGAGCCCGATAGGCCGTACGGCGTGTCGTTCGCGATCCGGATCGCATCCGCCTCGTCCTCGAACGGGATCACCGCCGCGACCGGCCCGAAGACCTCCTCGCGAGCCACGCGGTCGTCGTTCGACGCTTCGACGAGCGTGCACGGGAACCAGAAGCCCTTCCCCTCCGGCGCCTCGCCGCGGAAGACGACGTCGCCGTTCACGAACGACGCGACCGACTCGCGCTGTGCCGCCGAGATGAGCGGGCCCATCTCGGTCGCGTCGTCCTCGGGGTCGCCCACGCGGACGCCCGCGGTCGCGTCCACCAGCAGCGCGACGAAGCGGTCGTAGGCGGAGCGCTCGACGAGGATGCGCGAGCGCGCGCAGCAGTCCTGGCCGGCGTTCCCGAAGACGGCGTACGGCGCCGCGGCCGCCGCGCGCTCGAGGTCGGCGTCCGCGAACACGACGTTCGCCGACTTGCCGCCGAGCTCGAGCGTGACGCGCTTGATCGTCCCGGCGGCCGCCTGCATCACGCCGCGCCCGACCTCGGTCGAGCCGGTGAAGCCGATCTTCGCCACGTCGGGATGCTCGGCCAGCCGGTGCCCGACGATGCGGCCCGGCCCGACGACGACGTTGACGACGCCTTCCGCGATCCCGGCATCGAGCGCGAGCTCGCCCAGCCGCACCGCCGTCAGCGGCGTCAGCTCGGCAGGCTTCAGCACGACCGTGTTGCCGCACGCGAGCGCCGGTCCGAGCTTCCAGGACGCGATGTTGAGCGGGAAGTTCCAGGGCACGATCAGGCCGACCACGCCGAGTGGCTCGCGGAAGGTCATGTCGATCCCGCCGCCCACGGGGATCGTCTCCCCGTGGTGTTTGTCGACGGCGCCGGCGTAGAAGTGGAAGACGTCGGCGACCATCCCGACCTCGCCGCGCGAGTCCGCGATCGGCTTGCCGACGTTGCGCGTCTCGAGCAGCGCCAGCTCCTCGCCGTGCTCCTCGACGAGCGTGGCGAGCCGGCGCAGCAACCGGGCACGGTCCGCGGGAGCGACGGCGCGCCACGCGGGGAACGCCTCGCGCGCACGGGCGACGGCGGCGCCGGCCTCCTCGATGCCGGCCTCCGCCAGCTCGGCGATCGGCTCCTCGGTCGCGGGGTTGACGACGACGACGCTCACGCGCGCGACTCGCGGTAGCGCTCCGCCTCCGCCACGAGCTCCTCGAACAGGCGCATGTCCTCGCCGGCTTCCGGGTGCCAGAGCACGCCGATCGTGAAGCGGCGCGACGGATCCTCGAGCGCCTCGACCGTGCCGTCGTCCGCGCGCGCCGCCTCGCGCAGGCCTTCGCCGAGCTCGCCGAAGCCCTGGTGGTGGTGCGACTTCACTGGCGCACGCTCGCCCAGCAGCGAGCCGAGCCGCGTGTTCGGGTGGACGTCGACCTCGTGATCGGCGTACGCGCCCGGCGTGTGCTTGTGCTTCTCGTCGCCGACGACGTCGGGCAGGTGCTGGACGAGGTCGCCGCCGAGCGCGACGTTCAGCACCTGGGAGCCGCGGCAGATCGCGAGCACCGGCATGTCCCGCGCGAGCGCGGCCTGCAGCAGGGCGAGCTCGGCGCGGTCGCGTTGCTCGACGATGCCGTAGGTCTCCGGGTGCGGATCCTGGCCGTACGTCTCCGGGTCGAGGTCGGAGCCGCCGGAGAAGATCACGGCGTCGAGGGCGTCGAGCGTCTCGTCGATCCCGTCGTCGCTCGGCGGGACGAGCAGCGGCCGGCCGCCGGCGCTCTCGATCGCGCGGACGTAGTCCTGCGGCACGAGCGCGGAGAGCTCCTCCCACGACCCGAACCGCGCGGACGTGACGTACGCGGTGACCCCGATGAGCGGCTTCATCCGCGCTCGAACAGCCGCTCGCGCTCCCAGCAGGTGACCGCCTCGTCGAAGAGGCGTTGCTCGACGCGGCCGTAGTTGAGGTAGTGGTCGACGACGTCGGCGCCGAGCGCCGCGCGGGCCATCGACCCGTGCTCCAGCGCGTCGACCGCCTCCCGCAGCGCGTGCGGGAAGCGCTCGGCGTCGGATTCGTAGGCGTTGCCCTCGAGCGGCTCGGGCAGCTCGAGCTCCTGCTCGATCCCGTGGATCCCCGCCGCGATCAGCGCGGCAAACGCGAGGTACGGGTTGACGTCGCCGCCCGGGATGCGCGTCTCGACGCGCTTCGACGGGCCGTGCCCCACGATGCGGAAGCCGCACGTCCGGTTGTCATGCCCCCAGGCGAGCGTCGTCGGCGCCCAGGAGCCGGCCGTGTAGCGCTTGTACGAGTTGATCGTCGGCGCGAGGAAGAGCGCCAGCTCCCGAAGGCAGGCGATCCACCCGGCGAGGTAGCGGCGGAAGACCTCGCTCTCCCCCTCGAACGCGTTCGCGCCGTCGCGCCACAGGCTCGAGTGGATGTGGCACGAGCTGCCGATCCAGCCGTGGTCGGGCTTGGCCATGAACGTGATCGAGCAACCGTTCTGGTGCGCGATCTCCTTGGCGCCGTTCTTGTAGACCGTGTGGCTGTCCGCCATCGTGAGCGCGTCGGCGTAGCGGAGGTTGATCTCCTGCTGCCCCGGCCAGGCCTCGCCCTTCGAGCTCTCGATCCGGATCCCGGCGCCGGCCATCGCGAGGCGGATCTCGCGGATCAGCGGCTCGTCGAACGTGGTCGCGAGGATGTGGTAGTCGAGGATGTACGGGACCGACGGCGTCAGCTCGCGGTAGTGCTTGGCGTGCGCCTCCTCGTAGCTCTCCCTGAGCAGGTAGAACTCGAGCTCCGAGCCCATCATCGGCTCGTAGCCGAGCGCCCGCGCCCGCTCGACCTGCGTCCGGAGCACCTGCCGCGGCGAGGCCACGACCGGCGAGCCGTCCTCCCAGCCGACGTCGCAGAGCACGAGCGCCGTGCCCTCGAGCCACGGGATCCCGCGCAGGGTCGACAGGTCGGGCGTGAGCACGAAGTCGCCGTAGCCCTGGTCCCAGCTCGCCATCGCGTACCCGGCTTGGGGGTCCATCTCCATGTCGAGCGCGAGCAGGTAGTTGCAGCCCTCCACCCCGCTCTGCGCCGACTCCTCGAGGAAGAACTCGGCGTGCTCGCGCTTGCCGAGCAGGCGGCCCTGCATGTCGGTGAACGCGGTGACGACGGTGTCGATCTCGCCGCGCTCGACCTGCTCAGTCAACTCCTCGATGGTCAGCATCCGCTCTCCCTCAGCGAGGGAGCCGGCGCGAACCGGCTCCCTCTGTCAGACCAGTCCTGCCGCGAGTCTATGCCGCGGTCACCGGTGCGCCGCCACCCTCGTACTCCGCGTCGATCCGCGCGAGCTCTTCCTCCGAGCCCTGCGAGATCGGACCCTCGAACCAATGGCGGGCCGAGAGCAGCCACCAGCCTCCGACGAGGAGCAGGGTGGCACCGACTGCGATGGGCGCGTAGTTGAAGGACAGCCAGGTGAAGTCCTTGTTCCACGGCACTCCGGTCGGCGTGACCGGAAGGATGAACAGGATCGTGATGAAGCCGACCCAGAGGCACGCGATCCACCCGACCGGCTTGTACCAGCGGCCAAGGGTCCACTCCCCTGACTCCCAGCTGTCGCCCAGGCGGAGGCGCAGGAAGATCGGCATCGCATACGCGATGTACAGCGCGATCGTCGCAATCGAGGTCACGGCGACGTACGCGACGTAGCCCGCACCGACGCCGATGTCCTTCGAAAAGTAGGCGGGGAACGCGCAGAGGAAGGCCAGCGTCGCGATGATGATCGCGGCCGCGTACGGCACCCGGTCGCCGTTCAGGCGACGCCAGAGCTGGTGTCCCGGTGTGGCCCGGTCACGCGAGAACGCGTACAGCATCCGCGATGCCGACGTGATCGACGACATGCCGCAGAAGAACTGCGCGCCCACCGTGATGAACAGCATCACCTTCGCCGTAGTCGAGCCCAGGGCGTCGAGGTACACCTGCTTGACGGCGAAGATTCCGGCGCCGGTCGTCGCGGTGAAGCTCTGGATCGCGAACGTCACGCCGAGGGCGAGGATGTACCCGAAGATCGCCGAGACGACGATCGACATCACCACTCCACGTGCGGCCATGACCGATGCGTCCCGCGTCTCCTCGCTCATGTGCGCCGATGCGTCGTACCCCGTGTAGGTGTACTGCGCCTGGAGCAGGCCCAGCAACAGCACGAACCACAGCCAGCCGTGCGAGAAGCCGCTGTTGTTGATCGTGTGGGTGAACACCGTCGAGACCGACTGGTGGTTGTCGGGCTTGAAGATCAGGAAGCCGACAATGATCGACACGCCCAACACGTGCCACCAGACGGACACGTCGTTCAGGAACGCGACGAGCTTCACGCTGAAGACGTTCAGCAGCACGTGGAGCGCGAGGATCACCAGGTAGACGTAGATGATCGTGTGCGGCGTCGCCGGGAATGTGCCGGGCCAGAGCAGGTTCAGGAGCGCCGTCGTGAAGATCGCGGCGCCGTAGTCGATCCCGGCCGTGATCGCGATCTGGCCGATCAGGTTGAACCACCCGGTGAACCACCCCCAGCCCGGGCCGCCCATCTTGGACGACCAGTAGTAGAGGCCCCCCGCGGTCGGGTACTTCGACGCGATCTCTGCCATCCCGAGGCCGACGATCAGCACGAACACGGAGACGAGCGGCCAGCCCCACGCTTCCATGATCGGCCCGCCGTAGTTGATCCCAGTGCTGTAGAGCGTCAGCGTTCCGGAGAGGACGGAGATGATCGTGAACGAGATGGCGAAGTTCGAAAACCCCGACATCGAGCGCCGCAGTTCCTGCGCATAGCCGAGCGCATGGAGCATGCGACGGTCCTTGTCTTGCTGCGCGTTTTCCGCCAAGACGCAACTCCTTCTGAGGTGGACGGGCGATTCTCTCCCGCGATGCGCGCCAACTCAAGGCCACCCGCTGCGCAATGCGCAGGTTGACGGGGCGCGCGGTGCGCGGTAGAGACTCCGGCCGCCGTGCCCGTCTGGACACCCGACCTCGCCGTCGACGAGCCGCTCGTCCGTGAGCTGCTCGCGCAGTTCCCCGAGCTCGACGGCGCACCGGTGCGCAGGCTCGCGACGGGGTGGGACAACAGCGTCTGGGTCGTCTCCGAGCGCTACGCGTTCCGGATCCCGCACCGCGAGGTCGCGATCCCGGGCGTCGAGCGGGAGCTGGCCGTGCTGCCGGAGCTGGCGCCGCGGCTGCCGCTGCCCGTCCCGCGCCCCGTCTTCGTCGGCACGCCGGGCGAGGGCTACCCGTGGCCGTTCTTCGGTGCCGAGCTGCTGCCGGGCGAGGAGGCAGGGTCGGCCGAGCTCGACGACGAGCAGCGGCTCGAGGTCGCGCTCGACCTCGCGCGCTTCCTGCGCGTGCTGCACGCGGTCGAGCTCGACGCGCGCCTGCCGCGCGACCCGAACGGCCGCGAGGACATGGCGAAGCGCACGCACCTGGCCCGCGAGGAGCTGTGGCAGCTCAAGCGGCTCGGCGTTTGGCGCGCGCCGGCCGAGGCGGAGGAACTGCTCCTCGCCGCCGAGGAGCTACCGCCGCCGGAGCGTCGGGTCGTGGCGCACGGCGACCTCCACTTCCGCCACCTGCTCGTCGACGGCGGGCGCGCGAGTGGCGTGATCGACTGGGGCGACGTCTGCCTCGCCGACCCCGCGATCGACCTGTCGCTGCTCTGGAGCTTCGTCGCGCCCCGGCAACGCGTCCCCTTCCTCGAGGCGTACGGGCCGGTGACCGACGCACAGCTCGTGCGCTCGCGCGTGCTGGCACTGCAGCTGTGCGCGACGCTCGCGCACTACGGACGAGTCGAGGAAAACGCCGCCGTCGAGCGCGCGGGCGTCGACGGGCTCGAGCGTACCCTCGCCGCTTAGGCCAGCCTGGCGATCCACTCCGCGAAGAGCGGGTCGACGATCGCCTGCCTGCGTCCGTCGGCCTCGATCTCCGCCCGGGAGCGCAGCCGCTGCAGCGCCTTCTGCGCGCTTGGTTTGCTCAGCGCGAGCCGTTCCAGGACCGCCGATCGGTACGGCGACCCGTCGCCGGCGATGATCGCCCGCAGCGTCTTCTGCTCCGACGTGTCGAGCCCGCGCCACTGCGCCTCGAACTCGGGCTGCAGCTCGTCGAGCGCCGCCGCGTGCGCGCGCTCCCAGTCCTCGAGCGTCGCCGTTCCCTTCGGCTCGACCTCCTCCCAGAGCCGGTGCGCCAGGAGCATCGCTCGCTGCGGGTGTCCCTGCGCGGACGCGAGCAGCGGGTTGAGCGCCTCGCCGACGCCGCGCGTCGACTCGCCGAACCGCTCGGCCACGTACGCGGCGAGGTCGTCGTCGCGCAGCCGCCCGAGGCGCAGCGGCACCGCCGACCCGTAGAGCGGCGCCTCCTTGTGCTCGAACAGCTGCTTCATCAGGCCTGGCTCCGAGCCGGCGAAGACGTACGAGGCGACCTCGCCCTGGAACTGGATGTGGCTGCGCAGGATCCCGTCGAGCTCCGGCACCTTGCGCACGTCCTGGAACTCGTCGAGCGCGATGTATGCGCGGAAGCCGCCGGACTCCTCCAGCCGCAGCGGCAGGTCGAGCAGCGCGTGCAGCGCCGGCAGCGGGTCGGTCTTCGGCTCGAGCTGGAGCCGCGCGCTGATCCCGAACGCGCCCAGCGAGAGGCCGAGGCCCGTCCGCTGGAGGAAGTCCTCGACGCGCGAGCGGATCGCGCCGCGGAGCTCCTTCGCGTACGCGCGCTCGAAGCGAACGGCGACGTCGGCGAGCGAGACGACGCCGTAGAGGTCGACGAGCACCGGCACGAGACCCTCCTGCCGCTCGCCGTCCGCCAGCGCCCGCCGCAGCAGACTCGTCTTGCCGTACTTGCGCGGCGCGTAGAGACGGACGTAGTGCCCGCCGACGGCATGCTTGAGCAGCGCATGCGTCTCCTCGTCGCGGTCGACGATCTGCTCCGGCTCGATCGGCCGCGAGTAGACGAACGGGTTCACGTCGGTGATCACGTCGTCCACGAGGATACCTTTCGGTAGTCCGACGAGATACCGGCGAGTAGTCCGCCCGCATACTCGGCTTGTGCCGGTTGAAGCATGGCCGTCATCGGAGTAGGCTCGAACGCGCAGTCTCAGGGGAGCATCGCGTGGTCTCTTCGCCGCCGGGATCGCTGGTGCAGAGCGCGTCGTGGTTCGTCGCGTTGGGGCTCGCCGCGGCCGTCTTCCTCCCGGGCCGGGCCGACGCCGGTTTTGTCCCGCAGGACGCGCCGCCAGTCGTTACGTACACGATCGACGGCACGCCAGGCAACAACGGTTGGTATGTGGGTAGCACCAGCGGCCCGTTCATCGTCGTGCATTGGTCGGTGAGCGGGACGATCACTTCGACCAGTGGCTGCGAACCGGCCGTCCGCGTCGACGATCCGAGCACCGGGGCAACCTTGACCTGTACCGCGACGGGCGACGGCGGCACGACGTCCGTGACGACGAGTCCGCTCTATGTCGACGCGACCGCGCCAACCAACGTGAGCGCGAGCGCGGCCCGCTCGCCAGATCACAACGGCTGGTTCAACGCCGCCGTCGGGATCAGCTGGAGCGGGAGCGACCCGACCTCGGGCATCGCCTCCTGCACCTCGCTCAATTA
>DASSQG010000226.1:0-4608 GCA_035702625.1 Gaiellaceae bacterium
GTGATCAGCCTCGGCGGCATCGTCGTCAGCCAGAGCCTGCGCGTGGGAGGCGACGAGATGGACGAGGCGATCATCAGTCACATCAAGACCGAGTACAAGCTGCTCGTCGGGCAGCAGACGGCCGAGGAGATCAAGCTCGAGGTCGGCTCCGCGTTCGACCTGAAGGAAGAGGTGCAGGCCGAGGTACGGGGGCGCGACATGCTCACGGGCCTGCCGAAGACGGTCATCCTGTCGAGCGAAGAGGTGCGCCGCGCCCTCGACGGCCCGGTCGGCCAGATCATCGAGGCGATCAAGTCGACCCTCGACAAGACGCCGCCCGAGCTCGCGGCGGACATCATGGACCGCGGCATCGTCCTCGCCGGCGGCGGCGCCCTGCTGAACGGCCTCGACGAGCGCCTGCGCCACGAGACCCAGATGCCGGTGCACCTCGCGGAGAGCCCGCTCACCTGCGTGGCCGTCGGTTCGGGCCGCAGCCTGGAGGAGTTCGAGGCGATCCACCGCAGCCAGGCCCAGAAGCGGCGAAACAACCACCGGCCTTAACCGTAGACCAACCTTGGTCATTCGCGGCCACCCGGTGACTTCCCTACACTAGGTCGTTCTCGTGCAGCAGAGGAACCGCAGCGCACGGATTGCGGTCCTGGGGTCTCCAGCCCCTCGCTCCAGGCCCGCAGGGTTGTCCTCCCGGAGTTCCACCGCCGTCAAGCGGCGAATCGTGGCGGGAGTGCTCGTGCTGCTCTCGTTGATCCTGATCACGGTCTACTTCCGCGAGCCGGCGGGCGGCGGGCTTCATTCCGTCCAGGGAACCGGCGCGACCGTGCTGCGGCCGTTCGAGGTCGGCGCGAACCGCGTCGCCGCGCCGTTTCGCGACGCCTACGGCTGGTTCGCCGGCCTGATCCACGCGAAGTCCGAGAACGCGAAGCTGCGCCGGGAGGTCGACCAGCTGCGAGCCGCCGCGATCCTGAACGCGAACGCGGCGCAGCAGAACAGCGACCTGCGCGCGCAGCTGCACTACATCGGGCTGCCGCGCTTCCCGCAGGACTACAACCCCGTGCCGACCGACGTCATCTCCCGTCCGGCCAGCGAGTTCGAGCAGCAGATCGGGATCGCCGCGGGCTCGAGCAGCGGGATCCGGGTGAACGACCCCGTCGTCACCTCCGACGGCCTCGTCGGCAAGATCAGCGCGGTCGCGCCGCACACCGCACAGGTGACGCTGCTGACCGACCCCAACCTCAACGTCTCCGCGCAGGACGCGAAGACGCAGGCCACGGGCCTCGTCAGCCACGGCGAGGGGCCGGGCACGCTCACCCTCAGTCGCGTGCAGAAGTCCTCGGTGCTGCGCGAGGGCGACCCGATCGTGACCCAGGGCTGGAAGGTCAAGGGCTACAGCTCGATCTACCCGTACGGGATCCCGATCGGCACGGTCAGCGGCGCCACCAACAGCGAGGTCGACCTCTACTGGAACGCGCAGGTCTCGCCGTTCGTGCACTTCGACTCGCTGCAGTCGGTGCTCGTCCTCGTCCCGAAGACCCGCAACCGGCCGTGAGCGTCAACCTGCTGGAGCCGGCGAAGGCGGCGCTGCTGATCTTCGTCGCCGCGATCCTGCAGGTGACGATCTTCTCGCAGATCGACATCCTCGGCGGCTACCCCGACGTGGTGCTGCTGACGCTGATGGCGATCGCGCTCCTGCGCGGCTCGATCTACGGCGCGGCGCTCGGCTTCTTCGCGGGGTTGCTGGTCGACACGGCGAACCTCGGCACGCTCGGCGTCACCTCGCTGCTGCTCACGATCGCGGGCTACTGGATCGGGCGCTACGGCGAGACGACCGGGCGCGACCGGCTGCACGCGCCGTTCGTCTCGGTCGCCGTCGCGACCGTGCTCGTCCAGCTCGGCGCGCTGATCCTGCACTACATGCTCGGCGACGACGTCTCGGCGCGGACTGTGCTCCTCGACACGCTCCCGTCGAAGGTCTTTCTCAACCTGCTGCTGACGCTGCCGGTGTACGCGCTCGTGCGGCGGCTGCTGGCCGTTGGCGCGCCGGTCGAGACGGCGACGGAGGTTCGGCTCCTTGGCTAGCACCGGCGCCCGCGCCGGCCGCAACGGCTCCGGCCGCTTCCTCCCGCCCGACCCTCGGGTCGAGACGCCGTACCGCTTCACGCCGCAGCTCGCGCTGCGAATCGGGATCCTCGCCGCGGTCGCGCTGCTCGCGTTCGGCGTCCTCTTCTTCCGGCTGTGGGCGCTGCAGGTGCTCTCCGGTCCGCAGTACCTCCGTGCGGCGCTCGACAACCAGCTGCGCTCGGTGCGGATCGAGGCGCCGCGCGGCCAGATCCTCGACGACCAGGGCCGCCCGCTCGTGACGAACACCCCGGGCACCGCGATCGAGCTCCACCCGGCCGACCTGCCCAAGACGTGGGCCGCCGAGAAGGCGGAGCTGGAGCGGCTCTCCAAGATCGTCCACGTGCCGGTGCTGGCCATGCTCCGCGGGATCGCCGAGCGGAAGGGCGACCCCGTGACGCCGGTCGTCGTGCGCGAGGACATCAAGCGCACCGCGCCGGTCAACTACCTCTACGAGCACGAGCAGGAGTTCCCGGGCGTCAGCGTCACCGACACGTACCTGCGCAGCTACCCGTCCGGCACGCTCGCGCCCCAGCTCCTGGGCTACGTCAACGAGATCTCGGCCCAGCAGCTGAAGGCGCTGAAGCGCAAGGGCTACACGCCGGGCGACAAGATCGGCGAGTCGGGCGTCGAGGGGACGTACGACTTCTACCTCCGCGGCCACGACGGGCTCGCGCAGCTCCGCGTCGACTCGCTCGGGCGGCCGCGCAGCCCGCTCGTGACGAAGCGTCAGCCCGTGCAGGGCGAGTCGGTCAAGCTCACGCTCGACCTCGACCTCCAGCGCGCGGCCCAGAACGCGCTCATCTACGGGATCGAGCGCGCCCGCGGGAACCGGCAGTACCAGGCGGACGGCGGTGCAATCGTGGCGATGGACCCACAGACCGGAGCGATCAAGGCGATGACGTCCTGGCCGACGTACAACCCGAGCGTCTACACCGGCCGCGTGACGATGAAGAAGCTCGCCGCGGCGGGCCTCACGCCCGCGACCGCGAAGTCGAAGAACTTCCCCTCGCTCAACCGCGCGACGAGCGGCGTCTATCCGGCCGGCTCCACGTTCAAGCCGGTGACCGCGCTCGCGGCGCTCCAGACCGGCGTGCTGCCGTCGCCGTCGACGCCGCTCGAGTGCACCGGCTCGTTCTCGGTGCCCAACCAGTTCGGCGGGCCGCCGCAGGTCTTCCACAACGTCGACCCGGGCATCTTCGAGTCGATGACGCTGCCGACCGCGCTCGGCGTCTCGTGCGACACGTGGTTCTACCAGCTCGGCTATGACTTCTACCTCCAGCCGCCGAGCGCCGGCCACCCGCTGCAGGCGTGGGCGTCGAAGTTCGGCTTCGGCCGCAAGACCGGCGTCGACGTCGGGCCGGAGTCGGCCGGCCTGCTGCCGACGCCCGAGTGGCGGAGGCGCACCTTCACGGCGAAGACCGACCCGTCGAACTGGCGCATCGACCGCGAGTGGAAGCCCGGCGACTCGGTGCAGCTCGCGATCGGCCAGAAAGACCTGCTCGTGACGCCGCTGCAGATGGCGCGCTTCTACTCGCTGCTCGCAAACAACGGCAAGCTCGTGCGGCCGTTCCTCGTGGAAGAGGCGCAGGAGGGCGGCGGCAACGCGCACTCGCCGCCGCGGATCGTGAAGACGTTCACCCCGATGGCGCCGCAGTCGGTCGGGCTCAACCCGACCTACCTCGCGGCGGTCCAGGACGGCCTCTGGCAGGCGACGCACAGCTCGACCGGAACCGCGTTCGGCGTCTTCGGCAACTTCCCGATTCCGATCGCCGGCAAGACCGGCACCGCCCAGAAGGTGCCGAGCAGCGACCAGTACGACCAGTCCTGGTGGTGCGGCTACGGGCCGTACGGCGAGACGACGCCGCCTAAGCTCGTCGTCTGCGCGCTGATCGAGAACGGCGGCTTCGGCGCCGACGCCGCCGCCCCGGCGGCGCTGAAGGTGTTCCAGCAGTTCTTCCACCAGCGGCTCGCGCCGAGCACGCCGGGCGTCACGACGACGGGGACGACCGGATGATCGAGGCGGTCGGCACCAGGGCGCGCGGCGCCCGCGGCCATCGCACCGAGGCCGTCGGAGCCGCGTCGGCGCTACGGCGCCTCGACTGGTGGCTCGTCGGCGCGGTCGTGGCGTTGCTCGCCTACGGGCTCTGGGCGATCCAGGGCATCACCGCGCACGACATCACCGGGAACGCGAACTACTACGTCGTGCGCCAGGGCGTCTACGCCGCGGTGGGCGTGGTCGGCGCGATCGCGCTGCTGTTCGTCGACCCCGAGGTCTACCGCCGCCACAAGCGCGCGATCTTCGGCGGGACCGTTGCCGTGATGCTGCTCGTGCTGCTCGCCGGCAAGGTCTCGCGCGGCTCGACGCGCTGGCTCGACGTCGGCTTCTTCCGCTTCCAGCCGTCGGAGTTCGGCAAGTTGCTGTTCGTGATCTTCCTGGCCGGCTTCCTCGCCGACCGCGCGAGGCGGCTGGGGGAGACGCGGACGGTCGTCGAG